>DASYJM010000359.1:0-3570 GCA_035996445.1 Candidatus Acidiferrum sp.
CGCGACGATGCTGCGGATGCCGCGCGCGCGCGCGACTTCGAACACCGAAGCCAAAACTTTTTCAGACAAGACACCTTTCATATAATCGGAACACACGATGGCCTGGATGTTCTGGTCTAGTTTCTGAATTGCGTCGATAAGGCCTTTTTCAATTTCATTCTTAACAGTGAATGTGGATTCCTCGTCCAGTCGAAAAACCTGCTGACCATGTTCCACGGACATCAACCGGGCTTTGCGAGTGGTCTTGCGCAGAGGTTCGGTGAGAACTCCTTTGGCGTTGACTCCATGTGCCTGGAGCAGGTCGTATATCTGACGACCGGTTTCGTCCCGGCCCACCACGCCGATGACCGTCACCGCGACGCCCCAGTGGCGCAAGTTTTCGGCGACGTTTCCGGCGCCGCCCAACGTCGAAGTGCGGCGAGTTACGCTCAAAATCGGAACCGGGGCTTCGGGCGAAATGCGCGCGATGTGGCCCCACAAGTATTCGTCGAGCATTAGATCCCCGACTACGGCGATGCGGCACGCGGGAAAACTATCTAGAGTAATGGAAAGATTTGGCAATTACCGCGCCTTGCCGCCAATCAAAATTTGGCCGCCAAAATATGCATCGTGGACGAATGCGTTTTCTACGATTCCGCAGAGAATATGAATTACCAATGTATGAGCTTCCTGAATTCTCGGGGTGGAGCTGGACGGCACGGTGACACATATATCTACGAGATTACGTAGGTTGCCGCTGGCGTTTCCGGTGAGTCCAATTTTCTTCAGGCTGAGAGCCTTTGCGGCCTCCAAGCCACGCAAGACGTTCGGCGAGTTTCCGCTGGTGGAAATCGCGAGAACTACGTCGTCGGGCTTGCCGAAGGCTTCGAGTTGGCGAGCAAAAATCTCTTCGAATCCAAAGTCATTGGCGATGGCCGTCAACGAAGAAGAATTGGTGGTTAGCGCGATGGCCGCGAGAGCCTGCCGGTTGACGGCATATCTGCCGACAAGTTCAGCGACCATGTGCTGCGCGTCTGAGGCACTACCACCGTTGCCGAAAACTATCAATTTTCCGCCCGCTCGCAGACACGTTACTATCGCGGACGCGGCTTCCGCGATTTGTTCCGTAGCTGTAGTCCCCAACTCGACTTTGACGGAAATGCTTTCCTTAATCTCACGGGCGATGTAGGCGGTGTATTCAGTCATAGATGGTTTCCTGCCTCGAAACTATCGGCGAGTCAACTCTCCGGCTTGGCGTAAACATTATGCGGCAAAAATAACAGAATCCAGCTCAACATATTTGACGACCCTCGAGCGCGAGCTTGGATTTTAGGATACCTGCAGGTTGCCCGGATGTTTCTCACCTTATATACCTGGTACCGGCTAGTCGATGAAGTAATACTGATGTGGCCGGAAATTTACCGATTGAGGAACGACTATGAGGATAGCTGCGATTCTGGTGATTTTGTGGGCGCCCATTAACGTTGTGTATGGCCAGGAACCCACGAATACAGACAGGAAACAGGAAGTGCAGGCAGGTCGGCCGCAAAAGGAAGCAAGCGGCGCGTCGACGAGCTTCTTTGATGCCTCTGGTAAAACCCATCGCCTGTATCAGGATTGGAACGGTACACTACGCACGACGGACTTTCTGTTACAGAATGCAACCGGTAGCGAGGAATCTGTTTCGTCGGCTTCCAGCGTAGTCTTTCTGCCACAAGTTACTGGTACAGTGTGGAATGGGGCGGGACAGGAAATAGACGCGGTATTGTTTTTCCCCAAAATTATCCGGCCATCGAAGGGCGCTCCGCCGCCAACCATCAGCGGCGTAGCGATCGCTGCCCCGATTGATGGAGGCGGCAGCGTCCCGGCTCTGGATGCTGCGACCCTGCGGATAGAATCGAACCCCCCACTCGCCATGGGCAAAAAATCGTGGGCGTTAGCGGTGGACGCGGGAGACGTCAAGATCGGCAATCACATTTATTTCCCAGAGCCCGGCGGAGTGCAACAAGGGCGCGGCGACATGATCTTCAACAATTTGGACGCAAGCGCTGCCGGCACGATCAGTTTTTACTCTGGCGGAGCGTTGCGAATGCGGATGCAGCCATCGGGCATACTCGCTCTGCCGCACGGGTTATCGGTCGGCGGGAGTGAAAGCGCAATTGCGGGAATCTATCGAGCGAGTAAACAATTGGTTTACTCTGCAATCGCTGGGCAGAGTTGCATTGAACGAGAAATGCAGGTAACAAATGCACATTCGAGCGGAACGGCTATGGCTTCGCCGGCCGGGTCGTTGGGAAATGTAAATCTTGTCTGGAGCGCCTGGGTGAGCGAAATTGATAAGGTGGCAGTCCGGGTGTGTAATCCAACAGCCAGTAGTATTACGCCCAACAGCGTGGGTTGGAATGTTACGATCGTACAATAGGAAAGAGTTTGCTCAAGGAGATAGGCGTGCACGGCGGTGCGAATTGCGATTTCAGCTAGTAGGCGTTCTTATTTGTGAAACCGCGTATAAGCGTGAGCAGGATGATTTGAAGATCAAATCCGAGGCTCCAGTGCCGCATATAATAAAGATCATAGCGAATTCGTTCAGGGATGGAAGTATCGCCACGTAAGCCGTTAATTTGGGCCCAGCCAGTAATTCCGCCCTTCATGTAGTGCCGGCTGTTGTAACTCTCGGTGTCTTTGACAAATTTCTCGACGAAATAGGGGCGTTCCGGCCTAGGTCCCACCACGCTCATGTCGCCTTTTAAAACATTGAAGAATTGGGGTAGCTCGTCCAGACTCGTGCGTCGCAAAAACGATCCTACGGGAGTACAGCGTGGATCGTTTTCTACGGTCCAGCGGGTACCTTCTTCGTTTTCCGATCCCATCATAGTACGGAATTTATACATCCGAAAAATCTGGCCCTTGAATCCAACGCGGTTTTGAGTGAAAAACACCGGCCCACGTGAAGTAAGCTTAATTGCTATGGCGATCAAAACCATGATGGGAGCGGAAAGAATGAGCACCAAGACGGAGAAGAGGAAATCAAAAGGGCGTTTGATCAAAGCGTAAGACATGGACTCCGTGGGAGTAGGTTTTAAATCCAGCAAAGGCATTCCGCCAAAATCAAAAAGGTGCTCTTCAATCTGGACACCATCTCCAAAACTCAAGAACGCGCGCGTTGGCACGCATAGGGGTTCGAGGCTGCGCAATATTGAGGGGATTTCGCCGAATCTGGCGTAAGGAATGGCAAGAACGGCTTCGTCGATGCCATTCTCCGCCGCTATCCTGGGAACATCATCAAAAGTATAGACGGGAAGGTCAGCGACGGAAATTTGCTGGTTCGGAAGCGCGATGTACGCAGCCACCTGGCAGGGCGTCAATTGGCCGTGCATCAAACGGTTGGCCATCTCCGATGCAAAATCATCCGCGCCAATAATCAACACGCGAATGCAATACTTTCCACGGCGCCGCAGGCTTTCTAGAATTACCCGAAAAAGTATTTGCGAGGTGAAAGTCAGAAAAAAGAGAAACACACAACTTAACAAGAGGAAACTGCGGGAAAACTGTGTATTTCGGTAGAAGCTAGCACCCACAAAAGTAACCAGG
>DASYJM010000360.1:0-95032 GCA_035996445.1 Candidatus Acidiferrum sp.
GTGCTGCTTTCCGAAGCGGCCATGAAGGGTGATGATCCCAAGCTAAAATCGTCTCCCGGTGGAACTTCGCACTAGCGGCCTGCATCTTATCGGTGCAATTCATCGCTACACAGAGACGCGGAAATCGCGTATTATCTTGGACCTGCCCTTAGGGACAGGTGGCACCGTTAAGACGCGTCCGGGATGATACCCATGAGTACTGCAACCACCACTGAAACCGCGCTAGCCGAGGGCTTAGGCGCGAAATTACGGAAGACCGTAATTGGCGCTGGATTCGCCGTGGTTTTGCTGGTTCCTAAAGTCCTCAGCCTGCGACGAGACGAGCGCTCGTGGGTGATTTTTCGCACCGTGCTGGGCATATTTGGCGCCGCCCTGGTGATCTTACCTATCGGCTTTTTTGGCAGCTATTTTTTGGCGCTTGCCGGGCTAGCTGCGTTTATTGTGGCCATACTGCTGCCCCCTCCCAAAGCTACTTCGGGAACCGACGATAAAGCCCGGGAGTTGGGGGCCTTAGTGGTGGTCGACGGCGGGACATTTCACTCAGGAAGTTTCGCGGTCCCAGTGCAGCTTTTTGTGGGCTCACAAAAACTGTGGGCATTGGAAGCGGACTTTCACCCGCTGTTGGTGATTCCCGTGGCTGAATTAATCTCCGCGCAAGCGGAGGAGCTGGATGGCAGATGGAGCTTGCGGCTTCGCTGGGCGGACCGCAGCGCAATCTTTTCCTATTCCGGCGTTTTCGGCGAGCAACTTGCGCGGGTTGCCGAGAGTACGGTGCAAAGCGTGATGCATCCTTCGGTCCCTGTTTTGCCACGGCGACGGGCGGCCAGCGCCTGATTACTTTCTCGCGGAAAATATCCACAGACCGGACGAAATATGGCAAAATATCGTTATGGCCAGAGGATGGGAAAGTAAGGACGTAGAGTCACAGGTTGAGCTGCTGGAAGCCAAGCAAGAGAAATCGACGTCGGCGGCCAAAACGGCCGAGCAATTGAGACGGGATCAGGAACGGAAAGACTTACAACTCTCGCGAATCAGAATCGTTAACGACCTCGAATCCGCCACCCACCCGCAACACCGCAAATCCCTCGAAGCCGCCCTCGCCCACCTGGATAAAAAGATCAGCGAAATCGTTTGACCCGCCGGGAAGCATTACAACTCATTCCACCGATTATGCTGGTGAGGTCAGCCGTTGCTCGTTCGCGGGGAGTTGGCGAGCGCGCGAGGCTAATTTGAGGCGCTTAGGGCACGGATCAATTTGTAGGTGAAGTTGACTCCGTCGTAAAAATCCTGGGTGCCAATACGTTCATCTTTTCCGTGGGCGCGGTTGTCGCCGAGTTCAAAGAACATGCAAGCGATTCCGAAAGTGGGGATACCGGCAGTGCGGGTGAATTTGCCGTCGCTGGCTCCGGCGGACATAGTGGCTACCAGGGGCACGCCGGGGTAGGTTTCATGGAGAGTTTTTTCCATGGCTTTGACTACTTCGGGGCGGAGCGCGGAAGGCGGCACGGTAACGGTGGGGACAGGTTTGTCGTCGGCGCCAAACTGCGGAACCAGGGTGACACTTACTTTTGGATCGGCGGCCACGCGCTCGAGGGTCTTGCGCACCTCTTCGGGATCTTCACCGGGGAAGATCCGGCAATTCACATTAGCTCGTGCGGTCTGTGGCAAGGCGTTGGGAGCATGCCCTCCATTCAGCATGGTGGCCACGCAGGTGGTACGCAGCAGCGTGTTGTAATAGGGCTCTCGCGATAGACGGGCAGCCGCGGCTTGATCTGGCGGATCTTTAGCGACGGCATTTAAATGCGCCGCGAAATCGCCCGGAGAAATCTCGGCGGTGCGCGAAAAATAGTTTCGGGTGATTTCGTTGACCTTCACGGGGAAATCGTAATCGCGGAGGCGTGTCAAGGCGCCAGCCAGATGGTAAATAGCGTTATCGCGCACCGGTTCGGAGCTGTGACCACCGGGGTTTACGGATTCGAACTGGAAATCGGCATAGACTTTTTCGCTGCCCTGCATGGCGGCCATTAACAGTTTGCCGTTTTGCTTTTCGAATTCGCCACCATCGAGGTTGATGCAATATTCGGCGTCTACCCAGTCGCGATGTTCCTTGAGGAGCCATTCCACACCATTGAAGTTGCCGCCTTCCTCGTCGGCGGTCAGGGCGAGAATTAAATCACGATCGGGCACGTAGCCTTCTTTTTTAAGGCGAATAAAAGTGGTGAGTAGCAGGGCGTCTCCGGCTTTCATGTCGTTGGTGCCGCGGCCATAGAAAAATCCGTCTTTTTCGACAAACTGGAATGGGTCGGTGGTCCAGTCTTCGCGACGGGCTTCCACGACGTCGAGGTGGCCAATAAATAAAATGGGCTTACGCCGGCCGGTACCGTGAAAGCGCACGACAAGATTTTTCTTTTTCTCGTTGGGGCCAGCGACGATGGCGTCTTTCTCACTGAATCCGGCGTCGCGCAAGCGGGTGGCCATGGCTTCCGCGGCGGTGGTCACATTGCCCACGGAATCGGTGGTATTGATTTCAACCAGTTGCTTGAAGATGTCGCGGGCCATTTGGTTGACCGTCGGTGACGTGAGGGCGCGATCCTGTGTTTCAGGCCGAGCGCACAAGTCGATTGGGGCAATAGCGAGTATCGCCAGGCACACGAGAACTGAGATCTTGCGGATACTTTTCAAAAAATTTGTCATGGCAATTATTTTCTATTCTTTTGCGGTGGTGCGCCAGCTAAGTTTGCGATTGGTGTTGTAGTTCCAAAAAGTCACCACAAAAATCGCGGACAAATTGGCGACGTAGCGGTTCATATGCAACACTTTGAAACCGATGTTCAAGATAATGATATTCAAAATAATTCCTACCGAACATAGCAGATTGAATTTGAGGAACCGTCGGGCGCGCTGACGAAGGGTGTTTTGGCGGCTTGAGAATTTGCCAAAGGTCCATAAATCGTTCCAAATAAAATTATTTGTGAGCGCCAGTTCGGCGGCAATAATTTTACTTCCCGTCAGATTCCAGTTCAGCGTGCGCGGATCGCTTAAAAGAAAGAGCATGGCGGTGTCGATCAACGTGCCACTGGCACCCACGATGCAAAAGCGCACGAAGGTGGAGGTTTTCAGCAGGTGCATGCGAATGCGGATCAGGTGCTTCAGGTATTGGGCGAAAACCGCGGCCGAATGCTTGCTGGGGCGTTCGGGGGTTTCGCGGAATACATAAGGCACTTCTGAGATTTTCACGACCGCGCCGCGGGCCAGCACTTCGACGAGGATCTTGTATCCCAGGGGATGCAGCTCGCGGCCCTCCAATGCGGAACGCCGCACCATGAAATAACCGCTCATGGGGTCGCTCACTTTTCCGGTGACCTCCGGGAGGACGACGAGGCCCAGCAATTGGGCACAGCGGGACACGATGCGCCGAGGAAGAGTCCAGTCGCTAACACCACCGCCTTCAATGTTCCTGCTGGCCACGACCAGGTCGGCGCCACGCCTCATGGCACGCCACAATTCGGTGAGGGCCTCCGGAGGATGTTGCAGATCGGCGTCCATTACGGCAAAAACATCGCCGCGGGCGATCTGCCATCCGCGCAAAACCGCGGTGGACAGGTCACGCCGCTCCTGGCGGCGAATGACACGGACTTGCGGAAATTCGTGAGACAGTCGAAGCGCTTTTTCCCAAGTGCGATCGGGACTGTTGTCGTCCACGATGATAATTTCGTACCTGAGTGCGGGAATGCCGTCCAGGACGGCAACAAGTTGCTCGACGAGTAGATCGATATGCGCGCTCTCGTTATAGGTAGGGAGAACTAGCGATAAGTCCAAAACTTCTGGAGGTTCCTGCGGAGCGATGGTGAGAGGGCCAGGCGCCGCTACTTCCAACGTACCCATCTGCAGTTTTTGTTCCCCCTGGCTTGGCGTTGAAATAATTTGGAGCTCTTCAATTGTACCGAGGGGTGGTCAGGAACGGCGAAGACATAAAGAGATAATGCGAAAGAGTGACGACGCGAGTTATGATGCCGGGCTTTGTGTTTGGGGGTGCGGCTGGGTGGCGCTGAGTGGTCGATAGATAGAAGAGCGAATCGGGTTTCACACGTCAAATCAGCAATGGAGGATTACCAAGGATGATTGCCAAGCAATCGGGGGTGTGTGGCTTTGTGATTTGGCTGGGGATGGCGGCGCTGGTGTGCGCGCCGAAAGCTGGCGCCGAGGCTTCGCGAGTGGGTGTGCAGGCGGGCACCAAACAGGTAGCGGCTGGGGACGCGAAGCAGGATCAGGGGCAAGACAAAGATAAGAAGGATGAGAAAAAAGACGACAAGAAGGATGACAAGAAAGACGAGAAGAAGGGTTTGCCGCTGAAGCCGGACCACCAAATTACCTTTAGCACCGATGAGGGGACGTGGTTATCGCTGAATGTTTCACCAGACGGAAAAACCATTGTGTTTGAGTTGATGGGCGACCTTTACACGTTGCCGATTGAGGGCGGGCCGGCGAAGCTGATTTCCGGCGGCATGGCATTCGACAGCCAGCCGAAGTTTTCTCCTGACGGGCAGTGGATCGCATTTATTTCCGACCGCGAGGGGAGTGAAAACATCTGGATTATTCATCCGGACGGCAGTGGGGTGAAGCAGGTTTCAAAAAATACGGCCGACGATTTCTCGTCGCCTACATGGACTCCCGACGGGAAATACATTGTGGCGTCGAAGATGCCATTCGGTGTCGGCGCGAACGAGCTATGGATGTTTCACGTGGATGGCGGGACAGGGGTGCAAATCACCAAGTCCAAGCCGACGCCTACAACGCCGCGCAAGGAGCGGCATAACGCCATGGGCGTGGTGGCTTCACCGGACGGGAAATATTTGTATTACGCGGTGCGCCAGGGGCCGTTCACTTATAACGCGCAGCTGCCGCTGTGGAAGATCGTGCGGCGAGACCGGAAGACCGGCGACGAAGACGAAATTATCTCGCAACCGCAAAGCGCATTCCGGCCAACATTGTCTCCGGATGGAAAGCAGCTGGTGTACGTAACGCGTTACGAAACGGAAACGGGTTTGCGGCTGCGCAATCTGGAAACGGGCGAAGACCACTGGGTGAAATATCCGGTGACGCGCGACGAGCAGGAATCGCGATTTACCCGCGACGTATTTCCCGAGTTTGCGTTTCTGCCGGGAGGGAAAGAAATTGTTTATAACCAGGATGGGAAAATACGGCGGCTTGATCTAGCGAGCGGCAACGAAAAAACAATTCCATTCACAGCACAGGTTTCGCAGGGCATCGGGCCGAAGCTGGATTTTCCTCAGCGGGTGGAGCAAGGGCCGGTGAAAGTGCGTTTGATCATGGATCCAGTGGAGTCGCCGGACAGCACGAGGCTGGCGTTCTCGGCTATGACGCACATGTACACCATGGATTTGCCACACGGGCAGCCGCAGCGTTTGACCAGTGGCAATGGGCATGAGTTTCAACCGGCGTGGTCGCCGGATGGAAAATCCATTGCGTATGTAACGTGGTCGAGCGAAGGCGGGCAATTATGGAAGGTGCCGTCAAGTGGCGGCACGCCGGTGCAATTGTCAAAATCGCTGGCGGTGTACAGCAATCCGGCGTGGTCTCCAGATGGATCGAAAATCGTGGCGCTGCGTGGCAATGCCTATGACCGCGAGAATAGCGAATTCGACGGCGGGCAAACCGGGAACGCGGATCTGGTGTGGATTCCCTCGGAAGGCGGGAACGCTAGTCTAATTTTGCCGGCGCGGGGAGCGGGCGGCCCGCATTTTACGCACGAGAAAGATCGCATTTACGTGTACACGCCGCAGGGACTGGTGTCATTGCGCTACGATGGAACGGATCGGCGAACGCACCTGCAGGTGAAGGGGCAAGGGCAGTATTTTGCTGAAGAGCCGACTCCGGCTGATGATGTGCAGCCTAGTCCCGATGGTCAATGGGTGCTGGCGCACGTGATGAATCAGCTTTACCTGATCGCCATGCCAGTGGTGGGTGGCGAAGCGCCGACGGTGAATGTTAGTACGGCGGCGGTGCCGGCAAAGCGCTTGACGGATGTTGGCGCGGATTATTTTGCGTGGGCGGATGACGGCAGAACCATTACGTGGGGGATAGGATCGAGTTTGTTTCGTGAACCATTGAGCGCGATTTCGTTCGAGCCGCTTAAAGATGAAAAGAAAGATGAGGATAAAAAAGAGGCTGACAAGAAAGACGAGGATAAGAGAGAAGACGGCGCCAAGGACGCGAAGGATGGCGATAAGAAAGACAGCAATGCGCAGCAAGCCGACACCGCAAAAAAAGACGATAAAAAGGGTGACAAGAAAGAGGAGAAGAAAGAGCCAAAGAAATTAAAAGAAGAGGAGAAGGACGTCGAAGAAATCGCGGTGACGTTGGAAGTGCCCAGGAAAACGCCGAAGGGCAGCATCGTTTTGCGGGGCGCTACGGTGGTGACCATGAAGGGCGACGAAGTTCTGAAGAATGCCGACATCGTGGTCGAAAACAATCGCATCAAGAGCGTGGGCGCGCGCGGAAGCGCCCCCACCGGAGCGAAGGTTTTTGATGTGCGCGGCAAGACGATCTCGCCGGGATTTATTGATACGCATGCGCACTGGACGGAGATCCGGCGCGGGATTCTGGACACGCAGAACTGGGCTTTCCTTGCCAACCTGGCGTACGGAGTGACTGCCGGCCTGGACGTGCAGACGGGCTCGAACGATATGTTTGCGTATCAGGACTTGACGGACACCGGGGACATTATTGGTTTGCGCGCTTTTTCTACCGGGCCGGGTGTTTTTTCCGACAATAATTTTCAGTCCATGGAAGAAGTGAAAGGGGTGCTGACGAAATATAGAAAATATTACGGCACGCACAACATCAAGAGCTACATCGTGGGCAATCGGAGGCAGCGGCAGTACATGGTGCAGGCCGCCAAAGAGCTGGAGATGATGCCGACTACCGAGGGCGCGATAGATCTGAAGTTGGACCTGACGCATGTGATCGACGGTTTCCACGGTAATGAGCACACTTTGCCGGTCACGCCGCTGTACAAGGATGTGATTCAGATGTTCGCGCAGTCGGGGATTTCGGAGACGCCCACACTGATCGTGAATTATGGCGGGCCGTTTGGCGAGGATTACTGGTACGAGAGCACGGAAGTGCACGATAACGCGAAATTGAACCATTTCACGCCGCACAGAATTATCGACGAGAAAACCAAGCGGCGGCCGGGGTGGTTTCGCAAAGACGAATACGCGTTTCCAAAATTAGCAGCGCAGGTGACAAAACTTGAGCGTGCCGGGGGGTTGGTGGGCGTAGGAAGTCATGGACAGCTGCAAGGATTGGGCTACCACTGGGAGATGTGGATGCTGGCCAGTGGCGGGATGACGCCGATGGAAGTTTTGCGCTGCGCGACTTCCAATGGCGCAAAAATTGTCGGGCGGCCGCAGGATCTGGGCTCGATTGAGGCGGGGAAATTGGCGGACCTGGTGATCTTCGACAAGAATCCGCTGGATGATATTCACAACACAAATACGATTCGCTGGGTGATGAAGAATGGCGAACTATTTGAGGGCGACACGCTCGATCAGGTGTGGCCGGAGAAGAAGAAACTCGAGCCGTTGTGGTTCTGGAATAATTACGATGTGCCGAAGGCGGGCGAGCCGCTGAGTTACGGGCCAACGATGCTGCCGTAATTTTTATTGTAAGAAACGGCGGAAGCTAGTCGAACAGGGACGGCTGCTGTGTCTGCGGTGCGGGACTTTGTTGTGGAGTCGATGGAACTGGCTCGGGCAATTGGGGCAAGCCTTTTTTGCGCCATAGATCCCGGAAATGCCTGATGGTTGCGGGTCCATGACCTGCATAATGATTATTTGCGTAGCCATAAACGATGATGCCACGGCGTTTAATCTGGTAGCAGAAATCCACCCAGCTGCTTAGTTCCGCGGTGCGGTCCACGATAATTTTGTCCCAGGTCAGTGTTTGCAGCTCGATGCCTTTGCGATCGCCGAGCCAGCGGATGTAGGTCCAATCCGCGGTGATAGGATCAAATTTTTGCGCGAGCTGTTCGGGGCGCGGCATGTACGGCAGATCAGGGAGCGCCAGCGCGATTTGGTGTTGCCTGAGCAAGGCGCCGAATTCGGCGTCAAGCCACGCTGGATTGCGAATTTCGATGGCGTACTTGTGGCCCGCCGGCAATTTGTTGAGAAACGGGATGAGCCGGTCGATGAAGGCGTGGCGGTCGGCGAAGATGCCGGGGCTGAACTGCGGAAACTGGAACAAAATTGGTCCCAGCTTGGGGCCAAGGATATCCATGGTGGTGAGAAATTCTTCCAGCTCGGCATCGCAGTTCGCGAGGATTTTGTCGTGGGTGATGGATCGGGGCGTCTTGATGGAAAAAATAAAATTGTCTGGAGTTTTGGCGGCCCAGTTTTCTACGGTTCGTGGGGACGGGCAGCCGTAGAGGGTGGAATTCACTTCGACGGTGTCGAAATGCCGGGCGTAGAACCCGAGAAAATCCTTCGATTTTATTTCTGCCGGATAGAAAGTGCCTTGCCATCCCGCTGCGGTAAACGCAGATGTACCCAGATAAATCCGCGATCCACTGCCTGGCGAGTTCTTTGAGTGGGTCACGATGGCGAGTATAACGCTGGCGACGAGTTGAAAGTTGTCTATCGCGTGACGGCCAGCTTGGATGCAAATCAGCGAAGTAAGGCGGTGATTTGGGATAAATGGTTGAGGTCGTGTCCTCCCATGGTTTCGAGGATGGTCTGGAAGGTCATGGTGCCGCGCTCTGGGTGGGTTACCGGTTTTGTTAGGGCGTGGGGAACTGCGCAACGAATGAACAGAACATTCCAGCGCCTGATTGCAGAGAATGCGTCGAGCGCTTCTCTGGAATTGCGATGAGTGTATTCGGCTGCGAAGGCGTCCTGATCGTAGGGCTGAATGATGTGATGCGGCTCTGCAACGGTTTGGCGGAGGCGATAGGCGAAGGCAACTTCGGTATCAGCCAAATGGCATAAGATGTCGCGAACCGACCATTTTTGGGGAGACGGGTTCGCTTGCAACTTCTCGTCGCTCTTCGACTTGATGAGCTGTTCGAGCCGTTGCGGTGTGGAAGAAATTACTGAAAGCGGATCATCCTGCTGCAGATAGCGGGCGTACGGATTTAACGTATGCGTTTGGCTTGCCACTTTTAGTCTCCATCGAAATGCTAGAAAGCGAGACATATCAGGCTGAGCATGGAAAGCACAAGCTATATCGTTGAGTTCGTTAAAAATTACTAGATGGATGGTTAGGATTTGGCTGCGGTTTTTGCGGCCTGGGTGGCGCGGTACCAGTCGAAGGTGCGCTGCAGGCCTTCTTCCAGGCTGACGGCAGGTTCGTAGCCGAGGACGGCGCGGGCGTGGGAGATGTCTGCCTGGGAGTCGCGAATGTCGCCGTCGCGTGGTGAGTCATAGCGAGGTTTGAGGGGCTTGCCGGAGATTTGGCCCAGGGCGGCGACAATTTCATTCAGGTTGACGCGCGTTCCCGTGCCGATGTTGAAGACTCTTCCGGAAGCGCGGGGAGCTTCGCAGGCCAGCAGATTGGCCTGCACAGCGTTATCGACATAGGTGAAATCGCGGGACTGCGTGCCGTCGCCGAAAATGACCGGCTCGGTTTCTTCCAGGAATGCAGTGCAGAATTTGGCCATGACTCCCGAATAGGGAGAGCTGGGGTCCTGGCGCGGACCAAAAATATTGAAGTAGCGCAGGCAAACGTTTTCGAGGCCGTAGCAGCGACCGAAAGTCTGGGCGTAAAGCTCGCCGACATATTTGGTGACACCGTAAGGAGAAATGGGCTGCGGCTGCATGCTTTCAGTTTTTGGCAGCGTGGGGGTTTCGCCGTATGCGGAAGAAGAAGCAGCGAAGACCACGCGCTTAACCTTAGCGTCGCGGGCGGCCACCAAAACGTTGAGTGTGCCATCGATATTGATGCGATTGGTTTCGATGGGGTCTTTCATGGAGAACGGTACGGAGGTGCGCGCGGCCAAATGGATTACGTAATCGGCGGCATAAATGGCGCGACGGATAATCTCGATGTCGATGATGCTGCCCTTGATGAAGGTGATTTTGTTACGGATTTCGGCGAGATTTTCTTCTTTGCCGCCGGAAAGATCGTCGAGGACCACCACGCTGTGGCCGCGGCGCACGAGTTCATCGACGGTATTTGAACCTATGAAACCGGCGCCGCCGGTCACAAGGTAGCGCATAAGAAACATCCTCCTCGAAAGGAACTTGCGGCGTCAGGCTGCGATAGAAAGGCATAAGACCTGGCGCAGACGCGCTGCGCGCGTTTTGATACGCTAAAAGTATGCTGCGACGCAGGTAAAAGAAGCTGGGATCTGGCGCGAGCGAGATTATTGTACGACGGAAATTTGGAGTGCAAGGGACTGTTTGGGAGGAGCGTCACGCATCGGGTATGAGTAATAGGACTACATTTGCAGTGGTAATCGTCGCGTTGCTGGCTGGTGGAGCGGTGCTGTGGCAGATGCACAACCAGAAGGAAGTTTCGCGGGCGTCAGCGGCTGTGCCGGAGACATCGCCGAAACCGGGAGCGCTCGCGGAAGAACCCAAAGCAGGCACGGTTGCGGAGTCGAAGGAGATGCCAGCTCGTGCGAGTGATGCCGGAACGCGCCCGCTCAGCACGAAAAAAGCTGCGGTGGTGGCTGACGCAGGCTTGCCGCTGCGCCCAGGGGAGACGTGGCAATATTCCGCCAACGTGTCGAAGTTGAATAACGTGGCGAATCTGCGCTTGAAAGTGGCGGAGAAACGCAATTTCCTGGGCAAAACGGCCTGGCATCTGCAGGCGTTTGCGCACACCGAGAATCCTTTGCGCATGGTATTTGCGCTGGACGATCAGTTTGATTCCTATAGCGACGCAGCCACGCTGGTGAGCCTGCAGTATGAAATGCACCTGAATGAAAAGGGGCAGACGGTGGATTCCGTGCAGCGCATGTCGCCGGCGGTAAGGGAGCCGGCGCCGGCGAATGCGATAGCGGCGCAGGTCTTGCCGGGGACGCGCGATCCACTAGGGATGATGCAGTACTTGCGCACCGTGGATTGGGCGAAGACTCCGGAGGTGCGCAGCCCGGTTTACGACGGGCACAAATTGTACGACGTGCATGCCAGGCTACAGGCGCGCGGCGAGCCAGTAACGGTTCCTGCGGGGAATTTCAGTACTTTGAAGATCGAACTGCAGGTTTTGGATAACGGCGCGGAACTGAAGGATGCGCACTTTATTTTATATCTGAGCAATACAGAGGATCGCTTGCCGGTACTACTAGAAGCTGTAATGCCGTTTGCGGTGGCACGAGTAGAGCTAGTGAAGGCGGAGTAGCTCGAAAAGGCCCATCGGAAATTGTTGTGTGCGGACAGCTAACGCTCTTCATTGCGAGCGGGCGCGGTTCATCCAGCTAGCGATCAACAGAGCACAATTTTGTCCCGATGGCGCATCACGCGGCGGGTGGCGTTGCGGGTGTCGACTACCAGTTTGGCGCCATCCACGATAGCAGCGTAATCGTAGCTGGTGTGATCGGTAGCGATAACTACACCGTCATAGCTGGCGAGCGTCTGCGGGGTGATGGGCACGGACTTCATATTTTCGTAGTTGTAATGGCGCATTTTGTGGAGCTGGGGGAAGTACGGATCGTTATAGTCAAACTCCACGCCGCGCAATTTGAGCAATTCCATAATTTTGAGGGTGGGAGATTCACGCAGATCGTCGACATCTTTTTTGTAGGCCACGCCGAGGATCAGTAGCTTCGAGCCTTTGAGACTTTTCTCGTGATTGTTGAGCGCCGCGGCGATAGCGTCGACAACGTGGTACGGCATGGCGGTGTTCACTTCGCCGGCCAGTTCGATGAAGCGGGTTGAGAAATCGAATTCGCGGGCTTTCCAGGAAAGATAAAAAGGATCGACGGGGATGCAATGGCCGCCCAGGCCGGGACCCGGATAGAAAGGCATGAATCCGAAGGGCTTGGTGGCGGCCGCATCGATGACTTCCCAGATATCGATATTCATGCGCAGGCTGAGCATTTTCAGCTCGTTCACCAGCGCGATATTTACGCAGCGAAAAATATTCTCGAGCAGCTTGGCCATTTCCGCAGCGCGAGTGGAACTGACGGGAACGACTTTAGCGACCACCTGGGCGTACAGCGCGAGTGCGGCGCGGGTGCTAGGAGGATTGATACCGCCGACGACTTTAGGGATTTGCGCCAGGCCATACTGCTTGTTGCCGGGATCTTCGCGCTCAGGAGAAAAGGCGAGGAAAAAATCGCAAGGAATGTTTTCATTCTGTGGACCCACGGCGATTTTGCAGCTAAGGCCGGTTTTTTCGAGGATGGGCAGAACGAGCTCTTCGGTGGTGCCGGGGTAGGTAGTCGATTCCAAGACGACGAGTTGACCCTTTTGCAGGTTAGGCTGAATCGAGAGGGCGGTCTGTTCGACGTAACTCAGATCCGGTTCACGACGTTCATCGAGGGGAGTTGGGACGCAGATGATGATGGCGTCGCACTCCTTGAGCTTCTCGAAATCGGTAGTGGCTCCGAAGTGTTTGCTATTCACAAATTGTTGAATTTTGATTTGCTGAATGTGCTCGATGTAGGATTTGCCGGCGTTGAGCATGGAGACTTTTTTGGGGTCGGTGTCAAAACCTGTAACTCTGTGGCCCGCTTCCGCAAAACGTAGTGCCAGCGGCAATCCCACATAGCCGCAGCCAATGATGCCTACTTTAAGCTGGGCGCCTTTAAAGAATTCGGGTTTCCGGTCAGTTGGCATGAGTTCGTCGTCTTCCTCGTTTGATGTCTGAAATTTTTCTCTTAATCCGCTATGCGGTTGGCTGAGGTTACAAGGCCACAAGGGCGGCGGCACTTACACATTAAATATAACAGTTCCGGCGAAGAGAAAAACACCCTGACTGCGGAGCTGTTTACAGCTTGTTTACGGGCTTCCACACGGGTGTTGGTGCCCGACGGCGGGATGAGCGAAGATAAAAATAGATAGGTCAAGTGCTCGGTACGCACCAATATGATCGATTTGCATTGCCACATTTTGCCGGGACTGGACGACGGCCCGAAAACGATGGAGGAATCGGTGGAAATGGCCAATGCGGCTATCGCCGACGGGACCACCCACCTGGTCGCGACTCCACACTCGAATAGCACACACTTCTTCGATTACCCAAAGATTCGGGCGTTGTGCAAAGACCTGCAAGCCGAAGTTGGTGACCAGCTGAAACTGGCAACGGGGTGCGATTTTCACGTGAATCCTGAAAATATTGCGGCGTTGAAGCTGCAAGCGCCGCGCTTCTGCGTGAATCAAAAGGATTATTTGCTGGTGGAATTCAACGAGATTGCGATTCCGCCGGCAATGGACCAGACCTTGCATGAGATGCAGCTAGCTGGAATCCGGCCGATTGTGACGCATCCGGAGCGCAATCGATTATTGCGCTTGCGGCCGGAGCGGCTGGTCAGCTGGATACGCCATGGTTGTTACGGTCAAGTGACCGGTGGAGCGTTGGTGGCGCGGTTTGGGCCCACGGCACAGAAAGATGCGATGCGATGGATTGGGGCGGGCTTGATTCATTTTGTATGCAGCGACGCTCACAATACCAGCTCGAGGCCCGTTCAATTGCGGCCGGCGTTTGACGTGGTGAAGAAGGAATTCGGGGAAGAAAAGGCGCGTGCGTTGTTTATAGATAATCCGATGGCGGCGTTCGAAGGGCGCGACTTGCCTCACGTCCCGGAGTTGGAAGACGAGCGAGCACAGTCACCACGGAAACGATTCTTATTTTTTTAGCTGAGTCACGCTCAGCCTGCGATTATGAATGACCGAGAGGCAGACCCGCCCAGGCGTTCAGCAGTCCAAGAACTTCCCTCACTACATCCAAGGCGTCGGTGGTATTGCGCCACCAATGCCGCTCGTCGAATGGGTCCAGGGACGTCGCGCGTACGATGATGCGGCCGTCGCCGTGAGTAAGCACGCGCCATAGGGTATGCACGCGGCGCGTGTGCGGCTTGCTGGTAACAATAATCACGGTGTGCAGAGGCGCTGCGTTCAACGCGAATTTGATGGCCACGATTTCGTCGGCGGTGTTGAGAATAGGCGGCTCGAGTACACGAATTGCGGTAGGCGGCACGCCTTCGCGGATGAGAATTTCGCGGTTGTAATCTTCTTCGCCAAAATATTTTACTCCCATCTCTTGCAGCGATTTGCCGGGTTCTGTGGAATGCGTGAGCCAGACTTCCGGGGCGTAGCCGGCGCGATAAAGTTTAGCTGCTTCGCGGACGCGGAGGGGCATGCGGCCGCTTAGAACGGCGATAGCCTGAGCGTGGTCGAGAGCATCTTCGACACCGAGCCAGCGGCCGAGGTAAAAGAAACAGAAAAGAAAGGCGATCAGCAGAAAAAGGCCTAGAGCACTGGAACGGCGAGTGTGGCGGCGCGGCGCTACATTGGCGGCCGCAAAATTACTACGAAAAGTCATGGGGTGAACGCATCGTAACCTGCGACGACCAGGTGGTCAATCGACGGAGCGCAGGCTACACTGTCGAATTGCCAATTTTGGAGGATGAATGCGCGCGGTCGTCACGGGCGGAGCGGGATTTCTGGGGTCGCATTTGTGCGACCGGTTGCTTGCCGAGGGTTGGGAAGTGCTGGCGGTGGATAATTTTGTTACCGGGGCAGCAGAAAATGTTGAACATCTTGCCAAAAACGCGAAATTTAAATTGGAAAATGAGGATGTAAGCGAAAACAGGGCACTGGAGGTGGATGGCGAGGTTGGTTATGTGCTGCATTTCGCCTCGCCGGCCAGTCCGCCCGATTATTTGAAGCATCCCATCGCCACCATGATGGTGGGGTCGATGGGGACGCAAAATGCTCTGGAGTTGGCGTTGCGTAAGAAAGCAAAATTTTTCATGGCTTCGACCAGCGAATGCTATGGCGATCCGGAAATATCGCCGCAAAAGGAAGAGTACTGGGGGCACGTCAATTCGGTGGGACCGCGCGCAGTGTACGACGAAGCCAAACGTTTTTCCGAAGCGATGACCATGGCGTATCACCGGCACCACGGAGTGGATACACGCATTGTGCGAATCTTCAATACTTATGGACCGCGCATGCGACTAAACGACGGGCGGGCGCTGCCTAATTTTGTGTTTCAAGCGCTCAGCGGGCAGGCGCTGACGATTTACGGCGATGGAAAGCAGACGCGTAGTTTTTGCTACGTGGACGATTTAATCGATGGAATTTATAAATTGATGCTCTCGGACGAACACATGCCGGTAAATATCGGCAACCCGCAGGAGATCACCATACTGGAGTTCGCAGAACGCATTCGCGAACATTTCGATAATGTGCCAGAGATTATTTTTGAGGCACTTCCGCAAGATGATCCCAAGCGGCGCTGCCCAGATATAAGCAAAGCCAAGCGCATCCTGAACTGGGAGCCGAAGATAAATCTGGAAGAGGGATTGAAGCGCACGCTCGCGTATTTCAAACAGGAGTTCTCACGGCAGCAAAACGCTTGATCTTGGATTAAGCAACCGAGACGGTGCGGCCGGACCTGAGAGCTTCCCTACCAAAAGAGTAATACTCGAAACCCAGCTCGCGCATGACCGCGGGCGAATAGAGATTTCGCCCGTCGATGACCAGCTTGCGAGACATCAGCTTTCCGGCGCGAACCCAATCAAGGGTGCAAAAAATATCCCATTCGGTGCAAACGAGTGCAGCGTCCGCGTCACGCAAAGCTTCGTAGGGATCTTCGTGATATTGAAGCTGCGGAAATATAGCTTTTGCACGGTCCATTGCTTCGGGATCGCAGGCGCGAACGTGAGCGCCGTCGTCGAGCAGCCGCTTTACCACTTCCAGCGCAGGAGCGAAACGGATGTCATCGGTGTTGGCTTTAAACGCCAAGCCGAGTACGGCGATACGCTTGCCTTTCAAAATCCATAAAGCCTTGCGCACCTTGTCGAAATAACGGTCAATGCGCTGCTTATTGACTTTTTCCGCGGCTTTCAGAATGTCGAAATCCACGCCGACAGAAGCGGAAAGATGAATGAAAGCCTGCACATCTTTGGGAAAACAAAAGCCGCCAAAGCCAAGCCCGGCCTTGAGGAATTGGCCCCCGATACGCGGATCGAGACCCATGGCGTGGGTCACTTCATCCACGTTGGCGCCAATTTTCTCGCAGAGGTCGGCAATTACGTTGGCGTAACTTATTTTCAGCGCGAGGAAGGAATTGGAGGCGTGTTTTATGAGCTCGGCGCTATTGATGGTAGTGACTAGAAAATCAGCTTTGTGTTCGGGTGGGCATTTGCCGTTATGCACCGGACAATGAAAACGATGCTCCAAAATTGGCCGGTAAATCTCGCGCAACTGGGCGGCGGAAGCGTCGTCTTCCACGCCGACTACGATGCGGTCGGGATGAAAAAAGTCCGCTACCGCAGTACCTTCGCGCAGGAATTCAGGATTGGAGGCCACGCGAAATGTGACGTTGCCGTTACGCGAATATGCACTGAGCGCGCGTTGCACCTCGAGTCCAGTGCGCGCCGGGACGGTGCTTTTCTCAATGACGAGCTTTGAGGACTGGGCTTCTTCGGCAATTTGTCGCGCGACGTGGTCAATGGCGGAAAGGTCCGCTTCGCCATTGTCCCTGGGAGGTGTGCCAACACAGATAAAAATCGCTTCTCCCGCCCGAATGGCTTCTCCGGCGTCGGAAGTGTAGGAAATGCGGCCAGCCTTGCGGGCGGATGCGAGCACGGCGTCGAGATGTTGTTCGTAGATGGGCACAATGCCGGCATTCAGCTTGGCGATGCGCTCGGAATCGATATCCGTGCAAATTACGTCGTGTCCCGCTTCCGCGAGACATGCGGCAGTGACCAATCCCACATAACCACATCCGACTACGCAAATATGCAAGGCGAAACCCCTTTGAGCAGCATGGAAAGCGCGGGAACTGTGCGCTAAACAAACTAACTATATCATCGCAGAAATGCGTGGAGAAAGGCAGGTGTGAGATGTTCAACTGCTTGATTCAGAGAACGATAGCGGTTGGCACGTTACCTTGGCCACTAACTTTTGGTTACGAATTTCGCTTGCCCATGAGCAGTCCGCGCAGCCCTAGAAGTACCAGTTGCGGCTGGCGGCGAATCACGTTCCAAAGAAGGCGCGCGGATTCGTCCCGGTTGATCTCGCCCAGCGATGCCCGGATGCCGGCGTCCAAGAGGTCGACCAACTGCGAATAATCTTTCTGCTGAAAATGATGCATGGTGCGACGAATGAGCCAGTGGGTGGTTAGCTCGCGGCGCAATACGCGCAATTCAGCGCTCCGGCCAGGGTGCAGAATGGATTCCGCTACGCCCAGCGCTCCACGAAAGCCCGTGACTATGCCACCCACGGTGGAGACTTTAACCTGCGCCGCAGCGTCGCCCACCAAATAGACGTCGCTATTGCCCACCCGTTTGCGAACAGGCACCCATTTGCGGTAAACGGGGATGCGCGCTCCCTGCCACTCGAGGGGCTCGAGATGTTTTTTTTCAAGGAAGCGTTCGAAGCGGCGCTTGGTGTCGCTGCCCTGTTCGCCAATCACGCCCAGCGCGCCTCGTTCAGAGGATTCCGGGACCAACCAGTAAAAATAAGGGGTATCGTCGGGCACGAACCACACGCGAGTAGTATCGGCCCGGCAATCTTTGGGCAAGCGCACGATGGCTTGCATTAATGGGACAGTTTCAACGGGCGGCCAACCGGCGGTGCGTGCGACCCTGCTGGTGGCACCGTCGGCGCCCACGACGCTGGCGGCATGCAATTCTTCTTTGCGGCCGCCTGTTTCGGTTTCAAGGCGCAGGCCGCTGGAATTTGGACCCATACCCAAGAAGCGCGTGTCAAAAGATAATTTTGCGCCGGATGCCTGGGCGTCGCGGGCGAGTGCGGGGATCAGCCGGGAACGTTCGATGATGAGGTCGGGCTTGGACAGGGCGATCTGCGCGGAACGCCCGTCGGTATACAGTTCGAAGCGCCGAATTTCATTGATGATGCTTTCGCGGGCAGCGGCGCCAAGTTGGTTTCTGAAATGACTGGTGACGATCAGCGTGCGGTCAGGAGGGTCGAAGCAGGGCTTGGATTCGAGGACGCGAACGCGGCGGCCGCCGCGCGCTACTGCAGCGGCAGTGTATAAACCCGCGGCTGAACCGCCAACAACAATTACTTCACCATCTTCCCGGCGTGACCGGGAATTATTATTTATGTCTGCCACCGTTTGATTGCCCCAACCGACGCGGATGTCTGATGCTTTAGCTCAAAATCATGACTCTAGAAATGGTATGGCCCTTCGGTCCGCCCTTGGGGAAATTACGCGACGAGTGGGATAGGACGCCCGTTGAGAGTATAGCGAAAATTCACGAGACAAAGAAGGAGTGCAGAAAGCAGAATTTTCTCCAACGACGGCGCTGCGAACGCTGAAAGATTCATCGCTGAAATTAGGACTATCAATGTTGTGGGTAAATTTTGGCGAATCAATCGGCAAACTGGTTGAGCGTTGATTTTTCTTCGGGAGTTTCGTCTTTGTGTTGGCGTTCGTAGGGAGCGCGTTCGAGATAGACTACGCCGGCGAAGATGAGAGCGAGAGTGATGACGCCGACGATAGCGGCCCCAAGAGCTGGAAGATAGCTGACTAGCACGGCGGTAGCGCCGCTGAATGCGCCAAGGAGATATAGGGAGAGGACTGAACCGCGATGGCCGAGGCCAAGGTTCGACAAGCGATGAGCGGCGTGGTCTTTTCCCGGTGTGGCGAAGGGCAGCAATCCACGGCGCGCCCTGGAAATGGTGACGAGCGTAGTGTCAAAAATGGTCACACCCAGGATCAAAACCGGAACGAGCCAACTGGCCAGTGGCGCGGCGTGTTCCAGGCGTAGTTTCAGCGCCAAGGTGGCCATCAGGAATCCGAGAAACATTGCGCCGCCGTCACCCATGAAGATTTTAGCGGGCTTGAAGTTCCAGCGTAAAAAGCCGGTGGCGGCTCCCAGTACTGCGGCGGCCAGCATGGCGACGAGGGTCTGACCGTTTAGATAAGCGATTATGGCAAATGAGACGGATGCTACCGCGGCTATTCCGGCGCACAGGCCGTCCATGTGATCAAGAATACTGAATGAGGCGGTTATGCCTACCACCCAGACCACCGTTACAAGCGTGTCGAGAACATCGCCAGTGCGGCCGCCTAGCAAGACGCTAAAAACTTGCGCATGAATGCCGGTGATAAGCAGGATCGCGGCAGCGAGGGGCATACCGATGAACAGCTTCACCTGGTGATGGAGCCAGCCGCGGTCGTCGAGGAGGCCCACGGCAGCGACCAGCGAGGCGCCGGCGAGAATTCCTTCGATCTGGGCGCGCGCGGGGCCATCGAAAACGAATAGCACGGCGGTCATCACGGCGCCATACATGGCCAAGCCGCCTAGTAAGGGAATGGGGCGGAGATGAACTTTGCGTGGCCCGGGGAGATCAACCATGCCGACGCGCAGTGCCAAGGAGCGCACAGGGACGACCAGCAATAGCGATGCTATCAGCGCGACAAAAAATGCGAGCAGGCCTGCGGCCATGCAACCTCATGAAATGGAAGCGAACACGGCCCCGAGAGCGGAAGCCGCGCTCACAAGTTTTGCCGGATTGGGTGTCCAGCGCCCAAGAAAAAACTAGAAAAAACTCGCTGCCCCACGCAACCTACCTACCATACTGAGTAAATTAGCGGGGTACAAGTGCGGAAAGTACTGTAGTAGAGGGTCGGTAATAACTTAGTAATACACGTGGGTAGAACGATAGTGTTAGAGCGGCCCGGAGGCCGTAGGCGCACTGTTGCCGTGACTCTAGGAACGGCGACCCAAGTGTTCGAAGATGCCTGTGAGGGTCTTCAGTTGGCTGGCGCGGGAATATTGGGCGGCGGCTTTTAAGGCGGCTTGGCGCATGGACGCGAGGGCTGGGGGATCTGCGGCGAGGCGGCGGATGCTGGAGGCTAGTTCATCGGGACTAGTGGGATCGGCGCAGATGGCGAATCCATGACGGGCTCCGAGGGCGGCAACGTCGGTCTCGGGGGCGGCGACGGCGACGATCGGTTTTCCGGCGGCGATGATGCCGAACATTTTACTGGGGACAACGACACCTTCGAGACCTCGCTTAATGGTAACGATGTGGGCGTCGGGTGCAGCGAGGACAGAGGGAATTTCGGAGCTTGGAAAGAATGGCAAGAAGCGGACGTTGGTAGCGTTGGCTGCCAGAGATTCCAGACGGGAACGCTCGGCTCCGTCACCGACAAAAACAAATCCGATATTTTCTTTCCCGAGTTGGTGGGCGGCAGCAATGATGGTATCCCACGCGCCGTAAAAACCTAAATTGCCGGCGTGGAGAAGGACGAAGCGAAAATTTCCCCTGATGGCGCGGGTGACTTCGGAATTTAGAGGTAACGCGTTTGAGCTAGCGAGGTGGGTGTCGGCACCGCTGCGCACGATGAAAACTTTGGCGGGGTCAATGCCTTTGGGGCCTTGGGGGCCCTTGGCGATGACGCGGGCGCGCATGTCGTCGCCCAGTACGATAATGCGGGTGGCGCGGCGCAGGGCCCAACGATGAAGACGTTCCCAGAGTCGCGTGAAAAGGCCGGGTTGCACAACGGCACCGGCGACAGCCATGTCGGGATACATGTCTTGAATATCGTAGAGCAGCGGCTTGCGTTTTAGAACGGACAGAAGTGCGGCGACGATGCCGTTGAACGGCGGATCAGTCATGGCAAAGATTACGTCGCAAGGAATAAAAAACGCGCGCGCGGCGCCGAGCTTCACATAGGTGAGGTAATTCAGAATGCGGCGGTTCATTTGTATGCGCGGGTAGTCGGTGGAACCTACGCGAATGACCGTGAACGCAGCGGGTTGGCCGGCAGCTTCACCGCTTGACTGCCCGATTTTGCTACTGAGCAGTTCTGTTTGCCACAGCTTCCACGGGCGGCGTTCCGTTGGATCATAGGATGGCCGGCCGCAAAGGACCGTGACTTCATGTGCTTGCGCCAGTGCGTGGACCATGGACTCAGCGGATTTTGCGGTGGCCGAAGTGTCCGGCGGAAAATACAGATTCAAAAACAAAATGCGCATGGGCAGATTGTACAGGTATGGGCGGGGGTGTCGGTGTGCGGGATTTCGGATGGTTATAAATTGCCAATCGATCGGGATACACGCGTTCACCAGGTAGGACGGGCGCTCTGCCGTTACTGACGAGTGATGAGGAAGTCGCCGAGGACTAAGGCGTCCATTTGGGTGCGCAGGAAACAGTCGATGGCTTCTTCGGGGCGGCAAACGATGGGCTCGTTGTCGTTGAAGGAGGTGTTGAGGACCACCGGGACGCCGGTCAGATTTTCAAACGCTTTGATAAGTTGCCAGTAACGCGGATTGGCTTCACGCGTAACGGTTTGCAGTCGACCGGTACCGTCCACGTGAGTGGGCGCGGGAATTTTGTCGCGCTTTTCAGGGCGCACGGAATACGCGAGGGTCATGAAGGGCGAGGGATGAGATTTTTCGAAGTACTCGGCGGTAGATTCGGCGAGGATGGAGGGGGCAAAGGGCCGAAAGATTTCGCGGTGCTTGATGCGACGATTCAGAATTTCTTTCATTTCCGGACGGCGAGGATCGGCGACGATGCTGCGATTGCCTAGGGCCCGGGGGCCCCATTCGGCACGATCCTGGAACCAGCCGAGAATTTTTCCATCGGCGATGATTTGCGCAGTGTTGCGCATGAGGTCCGGCTCTGGGAGTTCGGCGACGGAATAGCCGTTGCGAGAAAGGGCGCTGGAATCGATAGCGTGGCGAACCTGGTCGCGTGAATAGCCAGGTCCCCAGTAAGCGTGGTTCATGACGAAGGAGCGCGGCTTGCCGAGAATCTGATTCCAGACGTAAAACGCCGCGCCCACAGACAGGCCGCCATCCCCCGCTGCGGGATGAACGTAGACTTGCTCAAAACCGGTGGAGTCAAAAATTTTTCCGTTGGCGACGCAATTGAACGCCACGCCACCAGCGAGGCAGACGGACTTCATGCTTGTTGCTTTGGCGAGCTTGCGCAACATCCCGAGGTAAACCTCTTCGAGGCGGGCCTGAAGAGAGGCAGCGAGATTGCGGTGGCGTTGCTCAAGCGCCTCATCGGGACCGCGCACCGGTCCGAGTTGGCGAGCCAATTCCGGAGAGAACAGTTTTCCGAGAGTGGGAGTTTTGTCGGCTTCTGCCCAGCTCATTTCCGGTCCGGTGCGATGGTGGGTGAAGTAGTCGAGCCCGAGGCGAAAGCCGTTAGCGCCAGAATTTTGTTCGAAGCGGACAATGTCGCGAAACGCTTCTAGACGATCGGGCTCTCCGTAGGCGCCGAGGCCCATCACTTTGTATTCGTCGCCGAATTTCAGGAAGCCGAGATACTGCGTGACGGCGCTGTAAAAAAGTCCCAGTGAATGAGGAAACGCGACAAAGCCCTGGATGTTCATGCAGCTGCCGCGGCCGAGGCCCCACATGGTGCTGGCAAAATCGCCGAGGCCATCGGCGGAGAGGAGAGCGGCGCTGTCAAAGGGAGAGACAAAAAAACTGCTGGCCAGATGGGCTTGATGATGCTCGACGCGATGAAATTTCGCTTTTGTTTTTTGCGGGTCAGCGTCGAAGGCGGCGGCGAGCGCTTCGGGGATGCCAGTAAAGGTGGCAAGAACCTTGGCGCGTTGACGCGCGAAGGAAGGCATACGCAAGGAATAAATTAATTTCGTGAACAGACGCGCGTAAGGGTTGCGTGGAATACCGACGTGATCTATGTCCGCTAGAGTGAGGCCGGCTTCCTTGAGGCAGAAGCGGATAGCCTGCACGGGAAAGCCAGCGGCGTATTTTACGCGATTGAAGCGCTCTTCTTCCACGGCGGCGATCAATTGACCGTCGCAAACTATCGCGGCAGAGGCGTTGCCGTGGTAAGCATTAATTCCGAGAATGTTCATGGAATGAAGATCAGTTTACCTTAGGCAACGCGGTTATGCAGGAAGGTGGCGGCGGCACCACTCATTTAAAACGTAGAGCGACCATGGCCGAGACCAGGAAGTTTTGCCGGCGAGAAAATCGCTCCACACCGCACGAACCCCTTCAAAATGTAAATGCTGAGCCAAGCTAGAAGACGGCGAAGCGAAACTGGCTTCCAAGCGGGCGCGCAAAGGGCCGCGCAGCCATTCTTCCCAAGGCAAGGTGAAGGTGCGCTTCCGCTGGGCGAGAATTTCCGGCGGAAGCAAATCGCTAAGGGCTTCGACGAGCAGCGCTTTCTGCAAGCCTGGCTTGCTGCGCGCGGCATGGGGCAAGGCGTTCACAAATTCGACCAGGGGAGTATCGAGGAGAGGTACGCGGACTTCGAGAGAGCGCGCCATGCTGACGGAATCGGTGTCGCGGAGCAAGGTGCTGACCATATAGGTACGCATTTCGAGCCAGGAAATTGCGGCTATGGGCTCCAATTTTGCGGCCTCATCGGCGACACGTTGGAACCAGGCGAGCCAGGTGGGATCGAGAGTGACACCATCGGCACCGATGGCGCTGATGCGAAAGCGCGGATCGACAAGGCCGTTGAGGCGGGCACCGGGCGGAAAGAGAGCGCGCGCGAAAAAATACAGGTGCGGCAAAACGTGGGGATCGGTCCACGCGGCAGCGGCTTTAGAAGCCGCGTCCGATTTGCCGGCCCCGAGAAGGCTGCGCAAAACAGGCGCCAGCGCCCGGCGAAGCGGCGCAGGGAGCAGCTTTGCAGTTTGTGCCAATTTATTCAAACGCGGCACGTTGGAGAAGGTAGAGTAGCCGGCGAAAAGTTCGTCGCCGCCTAATCCGGACAGGGCAACTTTCAATCCAACCTGGCGCGCAGCCCAGGAAACGAAATAAGTGTTGATTCCGTCCATGGTGGGCTGATCGAGAGCGGCGAGGGCCTCATCGAGTCGGGACAGGATGGCGGGGCCGTCGAGAGGCACTTCGGTGTGCTGCGAACCGCAGCGGTCGGCGACGACGCGGGCGAGGGTGGCTTCATCGAAAGTTGTGCCGGGAAATGTGAGGGTGAAACTCTGGATGCCCGCTTTGGCACGGCCGGCGAGCATGGCGATGGCGCTGGAGTCGAGGCCGCTAGAAAGAAAAAGCCCCACAGGAACGTCGGCGATAAGGTGAGCTTCAACAGCGTCCTCTAGGAGCGGGCGCAAACGGCGCGCAGCGTCAGAAAATTCCCTGGGGCGTTTGGGATCGCGAGCACCGGGACTGCGGGTAGCGTCGTACCAGGGGCGAGCGCGAGGAACGCGGCGGCGCTCGGGGATGTACATCAACATTTTGTGGCCGGGAGGGAGGGAGAAAACACCTTCGAGAAGAGTGACCGGCTCAGAAACGCTGCCGAAAAGAAGGTAGGCCGTAAGCGCATCCTGCGAAATTTGTTTGGGGCAAAGACCTGAAGCGAGCAGAGCGCGGATTTCCGAAGCGAACGCGAAGCCATCCAGAGTCTGCGTGTAGTACAAGGGCTTAATACCAAGCGGGTCGCGCGCCAGAAAAAGCACGGGCACCGTGGCGTGGCGCCGGCGCAAATCGAGCAGAGCGAAGGCAAACATGCCGCGCAGCTGGGGGAGACAATCCTCACCCCACTCTTCCCAGGCATGCACGAGGATTTCGGTGTCGGACTGCGTGGAGAAGCGGTGGCCGCAGAGCAGGAGGGCTTCGCGCAACTTACGATAGTTATAAAGTTCACCGTTAAAAATTATGGCGACATCGTGAGTTTCGTTCCAAATGGGTTGGTGGCCGCCGGGCAGATCGATAATTGACAAGCGGCGCATGCCCAGAGCGAGACCGGGCACGCGTGGTTCGTCGATGATGAAGCCCTCGCCATCGGGACCACGGTGCGCCATTGCGGCGGTCATAACGCGCACACGCGATTGGGTGTCTTGATCAGGAGCAGCGAAGGCGGCGCCACAAATTCCGCACACGCTATTCTTCTATCTCCGGAGGAGAGAAAAAGGTCGCACCGGCGCGAGCAACGTGGCGGCGGAAATGAAAACGGGGCACGCGCAAATGATAATCGGCATACCAAGCAAGCAGGAAGCGAACAAGAAAGAAAAATATAAAGAACAGCGAAGAGGCAAACAAGAAAAAGAACGATTCGCGTTCGAGCAGCAGACTCCAGTCAAAATCTTCATCCCAAGAGGGATAAACCCATCGCAGTAAGTAACGCAGACCAAGACCATCCAGGGGCAGTCGCGCGATGCGCACATGCGCGAAGTTTTGATAATCATAAATGGGACGATAGCCGGGGATGCCGCTGGTAGCCTGGGCGAACACGGCGGGATTTTGCAAGTCCTTGCGAGTAAGCGTATGACCTTGCGCATCGCGCAGGATGATTCGATAGGTGGGATCCACGATAATCCAGCGACCATCCACGAGGACCTCTGCGACGACATGCTTGGTAGTGTGTTGCGCAGTGAGTAGAAGGAGACGGCGGGCAGTGATGCCGGCACTGCGGGACAGATTCAAGAAGGCATTGGTGGCGGTGCCGCAAACGGCGAGCAGTTGGCTGTAATTCAAGGTGGTTTCGGGATCGCGGATGGAAAGTTCGTCGAGGTTGGAGGCGAGGGGGCGAGGGGCGCCACTGCGGATCCACGTGAGGATGGCATCGATTTTTTCTTCCTGGGTGGCTGGGGTGGGAACGATGGCGTCTGAAAAACCCTTGAGGTAGCGGCGCACGGAATATTCCCAAGTGGCGGAATAAGCGACAAACAGCAAGGAAGCGATAAGCAGAGCATTTACCGTGCGCCAGAGTACGCGAAAGACGGCTACTTGATTGGGGGTCACAGCGGGCACCGTGTTACTCCATGGACCGGGACAGAGAGCCGGAAACTGCCGGCGTCGTCAGCGTTGCATACAAGGATTCCATTTGCGATACAGGTTCCTGCCAGCTGAGGCGGGACGTAAGCTCGGCGCATCCGGAAACGAATTGTGCGTAAAGCTGCGGATCGCGAAGCAACCGCTCCACGGCGTTTGCAACGGATTTTTCGTCGTGCGCCACCACCAGACCAGCGACATCTATAACCAGCGGGGCAATGCCACATTGTTCGGTAACTACCACGGGTGTTGCGGCAGCGATTGCTTCGGCGGCGGTGTTGCCAAAGTTTTCGTTTAGCGATGGCAGCACAAAAACGTCGGCGTCACGGTAGGCCGCCCATTTGTCATCGCCATACAATGGGCCTGAAAATTTCACGCGCGCAGAAAGGCTGAGCCGGGAAGCGGTAGCGACGAGATGCTGTTGCATAGAGTTTTCATCCGGTCCCGCAAATGCCAACATCAAGGTATGTTCCCCAATTCGCTCTGGAAGGTTCCCGAAAGCCTGAAGCAATAATTCCGGACTTTTCTTGGGCGACAAGCGACCCAAAAACAAAATCAGTTTAGCCTGTTCAGGAATGTCATGGGAGGCGCGAAACTTGCCGCGCGGCGGCCAGGAAGCGGGCGACTCGACGCCATTCCGACGAAGCACGATTTTCTGGGGAGCGACGCCGGCGGCAGCCAACTCCTGAACCTCCAGGTCTGAGGTAGCAATGACGGCGCTGGCACCGGAAAATAATCGCTGGCCAAGAAAATAATGATACATCCGTTTCAGCCAAACGTTTCGGACAATCGGCACGAACATGCCGATGGGCTCGACAACGTACGGAATGTTTCGTGCGCGAGCGGCGGCGGCCACGGGCGGGCCCAGGAGATCGTAAATGCCAAAAATGTGGACAAGGTCAAAATTCTGCAGACGCGCACGGCAGTAGCGCTTCACTGCGGGATTCCAACTTAGCGCGCGGTAGCGAAACCAGCTGGGGACGTAGATGGATTGCACACCACCTTGCGCATGACGCCACCCGAAGGGCGATCGGTCCCAGCCGAGAGCTTGGAGATCCGCCTCGGAATGGTGATGCAAGCGCTTTTCAAGACCCCAATCCGCGGTGAGGACGCTTACGGCGTGGCCGCGTCGTGCCAGACCTTGCGCCAAGGCATGCACTTTCACGGGAGGGCCGCCGAATTCCAGAAAAGGATCGTAGGTTTCGGTGACGTTCAAGATTCGCATTGTTCGCGAAGAATTTTTTTTAGCGCTTTAGCGAAAACGCTGAAGCGAAATTCGTGCTGCACACGCTGGCAGCCGCGCGCGCCCATCTCGCGCGCGAGAGCTGGATCGGACAACAGCGTCTCGATCGCGATGGAGAGTTGAGGTGCGTCGCCGTGCTGCACGAGGTATCCGGTTACTCCATCGATGATTACTTCCGGCGCGCCGCCATGAGCGCCACCGATGACGGGCTTGCCGCAGGCCATAGCTTCCAGATAGACAAGCCCGAAACCTTCGGCTTGGCTGGGCAGCGCAAAAATTTCGCAAGCAGAGTAGCACGAGGCCAGTTGCGAGTAAGAAACTCCGCTAAGGAAGTGTACATGGGAGAGCACACCATTTTTGTCGGCGAGATTTGCGAGCCAGTCGCGATCATCACCTTCGCCGACCATGGCGAGCTGGAGGTCGGGCCAGCGCGGGAGCAAGCGCGGAAGAGCGTTGATGAGCGTGTCCATGCCTTTGTACCGTTCCGTGGCAAGCCACCGGCCGACGGTGAGAATTACGCGGCCGGTCGGAAACCCGGGAGGAGGAGGCGCTTTTGATGCAGCAGAAAGAGCGGCTTCGAATTCCGGATCGAGGGCCCAGGGAAGAACGCGAACGCGCTCGGGCTTCACTTTTTGTTGAGTGATGACGTGTTGGGCGGTGCTTTGACTTGGCGCAAGGACGAGATTTGCGCGACGCAAGGAACGCCGGCGCACGACGGACAGCGGTTCCCAAACTTCGATGCCATGAGTGCAGATAATTGTTTTCATGCGCGGCGCGGCAAGCCGCATGGTCTGAGTTACCGGGGCCAAATTTGGATGCCCGGCGAGCACCAACTTTGCGTGGCGGCGAGCGGTGCGAAAGGCGGTGGCGGCAAAGCGGCCCTTGGCGCGCTGACAACCGGTGAAAACAAATTCGCGGCCACCCACAGATATGCGGTGAAGTTCCGGGGAGTCATTGAGGCTGAAGAGACGACATTCCATGGAACGGCTGGCGGCAAACTCCGTTAGGACGGCTGCGATGTGCCGGCTGGCGCGTTGCACGCCACCTGGCGCATCCAGTTCAGAAAATATGCCGATGAGCACTGGCTGAGTCTGCCAAGCGCGGCGATGGAACGCAAGCGTGAGTACTGGAAATCACGAATGTGTTGCGGTTAGGGCGGGGACGATATCGATCAGGCGTTCGAGGTACAGGTCGGCGGGATGAGCGACGCGATCATGCATGCCAAAGCCGTAATTCACGATGGCGGAGAGAATCCCGGCGTTGCGGGCGGTTTGCACGTCGACTTCTGAGTCGCCGATGAGGACCGCTTCGTGGGCATTGGTGCTAAATTCGCGAAGGATCGTGTGTACGCCGAGCGGATCCGGCTTTTTGGTGGCAAAACTATTTCCACCGTAAATGGCGCGAAAATATTTTGAGAGGCCGAGGGCTTCCAGAATACGCACGCTGATGCGCACAGGCTTGTTGGTGAGCACGGCCATGGGCATGGAGGAAAGTTCGCGCAGTGCTTCGGGCACACCGGGATATGCGCAGGTGTGGTCCATTTTGTGCTCTTCGTAGTGGGACAGGAAAAATTTGAGGGCGCGGTCGAGCTCTTCGGGATTCACCTCCGGACCCAGTGATTTGGCGACCAGGACTGGTGCGCCGTTGCCGACGTAGCTGGAGATAGTTTCTTCAGGCAACTCCGGGCGATGCAGTTTGCGGAGCGTGGCGTTTACGGAATGGACCAAGTCGAGCTTAGAGTCGATGAGCGTGCCGTCGAGATCGAAGATCAGAGCGCGAACAGCGGGAAAATTTTTGTTAGCCATTGGTATCTCAATATTCTAAAGCATTAAGAAAAAAACAGAAACGCAAGGAAACTCACTTTGAAGTGTGCATACCTTCCCTTCTACAATCAGCGCGTGCATTTCGCGCATTCCATCGATCATCATTTGCTGGCCAGCGCGAGCATCGCGGGGACGTGCCTCGACGTGCTGGGCACGCTGTATCTTGCTTACGATCTGCTGGGCGGCGAACATGGGCCGTTGCGGTTGCTGACGAGAGCGGTGACGTACTCGATCGTATTCGGTATCGGATATGGAATCGGGCTGGGGGTTTTCTTTGGCGTGATTTCCGGTGTGGCTACTGGAGTCACGGTAGCAATTGAACTTAACCGGACGGCGCGGCGCCGCGACCATTACTCGTTACCATGGGAGGCTTTTTTCAGCGCGCTGCGCGGAGCGGGTTTTGCTGCGGGACTTTACCGCATGGTGGGACTGCGATTTGTGGTGGCCTTCGGGATTTTGATTACTGCGGGACAAGTGGTCGCGTATTCGCGCGACATGCGGCCGGGAATGGATTACGAAGCGTCGCGGCGGCCGCGATTGACACGGCGACAATTTGTAGGGACCGTGATGCGAACGGTGGGTTACAGCGCGGCGGCGTTGGTGTGCGGCATTTTCGCGCAGCATCTGGAGCACCCGTGGTGGTTTGCGGTTCGCGTCGGAGTGGTCACCGGACTGGTCACGGCGGTGGGAATCATTGTCAATCCTTACATCGAATACCATGCAGATCGACTGCCTCAGCGGGTACTTGGAGTGCTGGGCATCGCGCTGATACTTTGCGGATTCGCATTGCAATCCGTCCAATACTGGGTGGCGCTGCTGGATGTGCGGGTGGTTTAGCGGTGATCGATTTGGCACGTGGGTGAGGACGGCGTAAGGCGGCGACTTCGCGTAGACTTAGACGACAACAAACGCAGAAAAATTTCGGAGAATACATGGCGAAGGTTTTTCCATTTCGAGCGTTCCGCTATAACCCTGCGCACGCGCCGTTTGAACAGGTGCTTACGCAGCCGTACGACAAAATTTCGCCCGCGATGCAGGACAAGTACTACGCAGCCAATGCACACAATCTGATTACGGTAGAAAAGGGGCGCGTTCATCCCAGCGATGGGCCGGGCAATAACGTGTACACGCGAGCGGCTGCAGCCATACAGGAATGGATCCGCAGCGGCATCGTGGTGCAGGATCCGGCGGCCTCGTTTTACGGCTACACGCAGGAATATACCGTGCCGGGAACGAATGAGCCTCACACGCGGCGCGGATTTATCGGGGCCGGGCAGCTGGAAGAATATTCCGCAGGCGTGATTTACCGGCATGAACATACTCTTTCGGGGCCAAAGGCGGACCGCCTGGAATTGTTGCGGCACACGCGGATGGCCACTGGCCAATTGTTCCTGATTTATTCGGATGCGCAGAGACGCGTGGACGTGGTGTTGAACGAGGCGGAGAAGTCGGCGGCTCCTACGACCGAGATGTCCGATGAGTATCGAGTAATCCACCGGCTATGGGTAATTTCCGATGCGGAACGGGTAAGAGCGATTCAAGAAGCTATGGCCGACCAAAAATTGGTGATCGCGGACGGGCATCACCGCTATGAGACGGCATTGAACTATCGAAACGAGCGCCGCACGCTAACGGCGAAGATGATTCCGGACGCTCCTTACGAGCGCGCCATGATGACGTTTATCAATACACAAGGAGCGGGGTTGACGATTCTTCCGACGCACCGTGTAGTTTCAAAATTGCGTGAGTTCAATTGGTCGGAATTGCGCAGGCACCTGGAGCCGTGGTTTACGGCGGAAAGCATCGAGTTTGGAGATGACAGCTCGAAGGATATGGCAAGAGAAGAGTTTGTGCGGAAGCTTTCGGCGGCGCGAACGAAGCGCGCTATTGGAGCGTACCCAACGGCAGACAAGGAGAAGCGGGCGTTTTACGTGCTGACGCTACGCCAGGGGGCGGATTTGAGCCGGCTTTTGCATAACGTTTCATCGTTGCAGCGAGAGCTGGACGTGGTGCTGTTGCATGACGGAATTCTGGAGCCTGGATTGGGGATCACGCCACAATCGGTAAGAGCGGAAGCTAATCTCAGTTACGAGCGGGAGGCAACGGCGGCGCTGGATGCGGTGGACAGTGGAGCGGCGCAGATTGCTTTTTTGCTGAATCCTTGCGACGTGGAGGAAGTAGTGAAAATTGCCACCGCCGGAGAAGTCATGCCGCAGAAGTCCACGGATTTTTATCCGAAGCTGATGAGCGGAATCACGATGTATAGCGTGGATCCGGAACGAGCGTGAGGATATCCGGGAAGGCCATGGCGCATGTTCACGCGTAAAAGCCCACACGCGCAGAAAAGCGCGCGGGGCATTCGCTGCGGCAATTAAGAGAGCCGATGCGGTTTTTGCTAACGTTGTTGGGTAGAGCGGTTCGGCTTTGCTTACTTGAAGCTGGCCACGGCTTCCGCTTCGCTGTTATACACGTCGAAAACGGTCAGCAGCTTGGTGATCTGCAGGACTTCCTGGAACTTGGCGCCCAGGTTGCAGAGCTTGAGGGAGGCGCCTTGTGCCTTGGCGCTATGATGCGCGGCGACCAGGGTACCGAGGCCAGCGCTGTCAATGAACGTGACATTTGACATGTTCAGCACGATTTTCTTTTTGCCCTCGGCCACCAAAGCCTTCACCCGTTCGCGCAGTGCGTTGCTTTCTTCACCGAGCACGATGCGGCCATCCAGGGCTACGACGGTGACACCGTCCACTTCGCGAGTCGTAAATTTCAATGCCACTTTAGTTTCCTCCTCAATCAAAAACAGAGCTCCGGACCTAGATGAACCGGCGCCGCAAAGCTTATCAATAATAGTCCGCGCAGGACATGTAATATCCGCATACCGCACAAATCAGCTTGCAACGCCGAGACTCGAGCCGCTGCGAGCAGACGGGGCAAAAATGCGAAGCGTGTTCGTACGGCGCGGAAGTAGAAGCATTCGGAGAGTGCATCGAATGATCCGGCTGGGGAGCGTCGTAGGTTGGCACCTGCTTGGTTGCGGGTTGCACGGTTCGAAGGTTATAGCACATCCCCGGAAATCGGGGAAGCGTTGCGGGTGGCCCCCTCACCGAAAGGGTCTGCCACTACTTGCGAAAGGTGCGAAAGAACGTGCGAAGGTCTTCCGCCAACAGCTCAGGTTCTTCGGCAGCGGCGAAGTGCCCACCACGCGGCATATCGGTCCAGTGTTGAACGTTGTATCCGCGTTCGATCCAGGCGCGCGGAGGAAAAGGTTCCTCCTTCGGGAAATGGGCGATGGCGCAGGGCACAGGAACGAAATCGCCCTGTTGAAAATGAAGCGGCGCCTTTCTTCCTTCGTAATACAAACGAAAAGAGGAGTAGATCGTTTTCGTCATCCAGTAGAGTGTTACGTTGGCCAAAAGTTCATCACGCTTAAATCTGCGGTAAAGGTCGCCATCGCAGTCGGACCAGTCACGGAACTTTTCGAGTATCCAGGCGGCCAAGGCTGCGGGCGAATCGTTCAGACCATAAGCCGCAGTCAGTGGGTGCGTTCGCTGAATGTGTGAATAGGCACCACTATTCTCACTCCATCGAGCAGCGTTTTTAAGAAATTCGTCTTCGGCCGGCGTGACTTTCGCTTCTGGCTCGATGTAAGGCCGGTATGATGTTGGGATGTAGTTCAGATGAATGCCCATGGTGTGATGGGCATGACGAAAACCGAGGATGGTGCTCACGCTGGCACCGATGTCTCCTCCCTGAGCTGCAAAGCGGTTATATCCCAATTCCTTCATGAGTCGCGTCCACAGGTCGGCGATGCGAAAGGTGTTCATGCCAGCACGAACGAATTGGTCCGAAAACCCGTATCCCGGCAAGGATGGAACGACGACATCAAACGATTCCGAGGGATCGCATCCATAGGCCGCCGGGTCGGTCAATAAAGGAACGATTCGCATCATCTCAAGGAAAGAACCAGGCCATCCGTGTGTCAGGATCAGCGGGATCGGAGCAGGTCCTTTTCCACGCTCATGAATGAAATGAATTCCGATACCATCGCAGGTGTACCGGTAATGATGGAACTGTGAGAGTCGTTCCACCTGCGCTTTCCAGTCGAAGTCCTCGGCCCAATACGTGCAAATCTCCTGCAGGAAGCCGAGATCGAAGCCGTATTGCCAAGCAGAGCTTGGCAAGTCTTCAGGCCAGCGCGTTCGCCGAAGCCGCTCCCGAAGATCGTCCAGCGCGGCTAGTGAGAACGGTATGTAAAACGGGTTCACAGGCATAGGTATCGTCTTTCCACGCCCCAGTGCTAGCCTCTCCTACGCAGGCGCAGAAGCGTGGTAAAAGGAGCATACTGAAACCCGGGCTGTAGTTGTTGCATCAAATGAGTAATGGTGGTTCGACCGCTGACGATCCAGCGGCAGGTATGCAGGTGACTAACATGGGCCGGGTACTCTTTCTTGCAGTTCTCTCAACGATTCTTTTAATTGGCAATGCAAATCGATTGGCGGCACAGGGCCGCGCGGGTGGCGGTGCGGGCGCTGGCACGGCTGCGCATGGTGGTGGCAGCGCGGCCATGGGTGCACACGGTGCCGGCATGGGCGCTGGCGCGTCCTCGCCAATGCGTGGGAATTCGATGACGCCTGCTAGGGCTGCCGGACACGTAGCAAGTTCGCCCGGGAGTCACCTGGCGATTACACGGTCACCCGGCGGGCAGATTATGCCGCGACGCGGCACCGCGATGCGCGGAAGCGGGCGGTCCACCGGAAGTACTGGCCCTCGAACGCAACAGTTCAGAAGCCAGCGAGGAGTTGGACCGGACTTCTCAGACGATTCGAACGTGCCGGGACTTGGATTCGATGCTGTGCATGTGGCGGCCACGCGTGGGAACCGCGGCCACGACAGGGAGCATGGCCGCGATCGTGGGAATGAGTTCGGTGTGCTGTTTCCTTTTTTTGGCGGAGGCGGGTATTACGTGCCGACCGGACCGGACATGGCCGTGGACGCGCAAGGTGACGGGCAAGCGGTTGAGGACGCGGGCGACCAGGGTGGGGGGAATGATTTGCCCGATGACCGCCCTTCTGATCGGCCTTATGGTCGTCGTTCTGACGGTGCTGCAAGCGCTGAACGTTTGCCGGTGGAGCAGCCAGCGCCGCAGACTGATGTTGCTGAATACGTATTTGTGCGGCGTGACGGGACAGTTTTCTTTGCCGTGGCCTATACGTGGGACCAAGGCTCATTGCGCTACATTTCGAGCGAAGGAATGAAACACAGTGTTTCGCGCGACGCGCTGGATTTAAAAGCGACGCAGCAATTTAATGAAGAACGCGGGTTGAGGTTTCGTTCTCCCGCATAAGTTTCCTGCCTAATCTAACTTCAGGAGCTGAAGCCCACATCTTTGGGCTTTCTTTATCTCGCGGCTAAAGCCGCCACCTACAAATCTTAGAGCACGCCCCGCATCTCCGGAGCACGCGAGGTTGGCGCGCCGGACCGTGCGGCACGTCAATTTTTATAAGCCGCTAATCAGGGGATGGGCGTTTACGGACTAGATCGATTCGACTTTTTTGAAGGGTTCGGGCATGACGTAGCCGGATTGCGCGGGCAGGCCGGCACGTTCGAGTTGTACGGTGGTGTGGCCGATGCCGAATTTGTCGGCTACTTTTCCCTGGATGTCGGAGAGAATGCGTTCGCATTCATCGAGATGCATGTCCGGGATGCGCGCGTGGAGGCTGAGAGCGTTGTGGGCGTCTCCCAGCGACCAAATATGTACGTCGTGAACTTCCTGCACGCCGGGGACGGTGAGAACAGCGCGGGCTACGTCTTCCACACTCATCCCCTGAGGGCGACCTTCCAGCAAGATATGCGCGGACTGGCGCAAAATTCCGATGCTGGACCACAACACCAGCAAGCCAATCGCGACACCCAACAGAGGATCGATCCAACGAAGCCCAGTCATATGAATGATGATTGCGCCGACGAGGATGGCGATATTGGAAAGCGCGTCGCCGAAATTGTGAATCAGGATGCTGCGCAAATTCAGATCGCCGCGGCCACGCACGAGCGCAAGAGTGATGCCGCCATTGACGGCCAGAGCGGCGAGCGATGTCCAGATCATCCAGCTTTCCACTACCGCAACGGGCGAACGGAAGCGCTCAATGGCTTCGTAACCCAACCATAAAGACAAAAGCACCAGCACGGTGGCGTTGGTAAAGGCCGCGAGGATTCCTGCGCGGTGATAGCCGTAGGTTTTTTCGTCGTCGGCGGGACGCTGGGCCCAGCGCATCGCGAGATAGGAAATGCCCAAAGCCGGGACGTCAGAAAGATTGTGCACCGCATCGTTCAGAAGCGCGACGCTGCGGCCCAGGATACCCCCAAAAATTTCGGCCACAACCAGACCTAGAGTGGCAACCATGGCCCAACCGAGAACAGAAGGTTCGAGCACTGGATGCATGTGACCGGCGTGGCTACCGTGAGTGTGGGGGCCATGGGCATGGCTGTGTACATGACCAGCTCGGCCGTGAACGTGATCGTGGAGCTGCGAAGGCATCGCTCCTATTCTACGCGGGTCGCCTTGCTAAGCGCAGTAGAGGGGCTGCCATGCGGATGAGTGAAGAGTTAACTATGCACGGCATGGGTTGAGGCGCAAGCTGTAGAGCGGCTTAGTGGGCAGTTTGACACCCGCGTTGCGTGAATTGATTGACGGTCTGGCCAGCGACTGCCACGATGACAGCAGTCCGCGAGAATACCTGAATGTTTAACGTAGTTCTTGTGCGGAGTTGCTAGCGAGACTATAGCGGTGTTCGCGAGCGCTATGCGGTTTAAACAATGAGTGAGCCCGTAGCAAAGCTGAGTTTTTGGGGTGTGCGAGGATCGACGCCAACGGTGGACCCAGGCACATGGCGCTATGGCGGGAACACGCCTTGTCTCGAGCTGATAACTCCGGACGGGCTACAAATCATTCTGGATTGCGGGACTGGACTGCGGATGCTGGGCAGCCGCTGGGATGCGCCCAACGGGGATACGGCGCCGGAGACACACATCCTGGTAACGCATTATCACTGGGATCACATCCAGGGGATTCCGTTTTTTGCGCCGCTGTATGACGAAAAAAATCACTTTCACTTTTACAGTTTCCGCTCGAAATACCTGGGACGGGACAGTTTGAAGCAAGTGTTTGAGACGCAGATGGCGCTGCCGTATTTTCCGGTGAATATGTCGGCGATGAATGCCAAACGCAAATTTCAGGAAGTGGATGGAGGCGACAGCTTTCGCATCGGGAAAAACAAGGTGACGGCGCGCTGGCTGAATCATCCGCAGGGCTGCCTGGGTTTCCGCATCGAGACTTCGGCGGGAACGGTGGTGTACGCCACGGACAACGAGCCGGGGGACGTCAAGCTGGAAAAAAGTCTCAGGGAATTAGCTGCCGGGGCGGACATTTTTATCAATGACGCGCAATTCACGCCAGAGCAATTGGCGACCACGAAGAAGGGCTGGGGGCACTCGTCGTGGAAGGAAGGCGTGCAAGTGGCGCGGCAAGCAGGCGCGACGACATTAGTGCTTTTCCACCATGACCCGGATTCCGCAGACCGCGCAGTGGATACGATTTTGCGGGAAGCACGCGAAGAATTTGATTCGGTGTTTGCAGCCAGCGAGGGCATGGTAATTACGCTTGGAGCAGCAGGTGACCGGGTACAGGCGCATATGCCAGGAACGCGCACAGCGTTGCGGCGAGAAGCGCAGTTTCGGGCGCGCATTTGCGGCGTGACGGAAGGCGGCAAACCGTTTGAGGAGGACACGGTGGTGCACGAACTGTCGCTACAGGGCGCGCTGATTGCGCTACAGCATTTGCCGCGGTTGCAGTCGGAGTTACAGGTGACGATGGAAACGCCCGGGCCGGACGGATTGCAGACCATGCGGTTGAGGGGTTACGTGGTGCGAATTGATGCCGGAACGGAAAAGGGGCACAGCGCAGTGGGGGTGGTGTTTACCGATTAGCGGGGTGATTCGGACACAGGTTGGTCCAAGTTTTTCTTTGCGAATCAACACAGCAGGCAACGCGCGGCTATGCTCGCTTGGCCCTTGCGTCCGCTACAAGAATAATTATGTGTTTGTCGAGGACTCTGGCCGCTCTAGTGATCGTGTCGAGTGGAGGACTTTTGCGCATAGGAACAAGATTCACGGGGCTCTAAATACAAAAGTCCCAGGTGCAAAACAACACCTGGGGATTGGGTTACGAAGCACCAATCAACGACGGGCGATACCGACCCTCACTCTAGTTGGGCTTGGGGGCGGCCGCGGGTTGGTCGCTGTTGGGCGACGTGGCCGCATTGACGCTGGATGCGGGGTCCCCGGGCGCGTTGGCGCTTGCGGCTACAGGCTTGGCGGCTTCGCTGCCGAAACGCGTCAGATAGGGCATGAAGGGAGTGACCTCGAAGGGCATCTTTTCGCGTTCGGCGACGTTGCCGATCGGCTTGCTCTTTAACAGCTCAAGGCGGTCGTTCCAAGGATCAAGCTTAACGCGGCCGCCGATAGGCAGCGCGGTAATCGTCTGAGTTTTCTTGTCGGTAGTAGCCGGCGCTGCGACTCTCAAGTCGGCAATGAGCACGCGATTTCCGAGGTGCGGGCTAATGAGATTGGGGATTTCTTTTTGCCGTGAATCAAGGGCCGCAATAAAAAGTTTCGCGCTGGTCAATTGATTGTTGTACGGAGACTTGGCAAGCAACTGGGCGGCCTTGGCGCTGGCTGCGGTTTCTTCTTCAGGCGTGCGCGCAAATCCGAAATGACGGAAGGTGTCTTTATCCTGCACACCTAACAATTGGTCAAAGAAAGCGTAAGACGAATCGAGACGGTGGCCTAGGACGATATGACTAAGCTCGTGAGCAATCATTGTGGCGAGACTGGCCTCATCGGGCAGCACGTCGATCAAGCCACGGCTAAGCACAATGGTGTGGCCCACAGTGAAGGATTCGAGGGTGGAGGTCATCATGACCCGGCAGCGAACGTCGGGATCGATGTCCAGATTATTGGTGACTTCCAGGTTGTTGACGACGGTTTCGCAAACCTTGTCGACTTCGCCCTTGGGAGCAACGAGGCCGATGCGCTGCAAGCGGTCGATGACGTTGTCTTCCGCCTGGCGGTCCCAGGAACGTTGAGCCTGCACGGGGGTAAGGTCGTTGGCGTTCTTGGTTTCATCCTGCACGGGAGTTTCGACCAGGATCTTGGTTAGCTCCTGCTCCTGCGCCGTATGGCCGAGGTTGTAACCCCACAAGCGGGTCTGCGCTTTGAAATCGAGCTTCTTAGCTAGAGCGTAATGCAGCTCGCGTTCTTCGCTGTAAACGAAGGAGGGCAGCCAAAGATTTGGCTGCACGTTGCTACGCCAGCTATCAAAGTGAAAATACCAGCTGGAGTGTCCGCCGCCGCCGTAAGCGCCGTTGAAACGCACTACGTGGTAATCCTGATCCTCAACCCAGATACGTCCGAGGAAGCGGCCCTTGCCAGCTTTTTCTCGAGGAGTAACGTCGAACACCAGACAGCGCACTTCGCCGAGAAATTCGCGGCGCACATAGTCGAATTTATAATGCTGTTTGTCGAAACCATTGGTGTCGATGAAAATCATCTGCAGGAAGCCGTCGGGAAGGTACTGCATGGCGAAAGAGAAAAAATTCCCGATGCCGGTGAAGATTTTTTTGCCTTTGCCGCCGGTATCGGACAAAGAGATCAGCTCGACGCCCTTGGTGAACTGGGCGCGGCCGAGGAAATATTTATCTCCGGCAGGTGTGAACCCGAGGTCCTTGTCTGGCTTGAGATTTTGGATGTAGGTTTCCACTAGCGGTTGATACTTGGAAATCTGGTTGTTCAAGCGATTTTCATTGGTGATGACGCGGTCAATAACTTCGTCCATGGTCTTAGCGGTCGCTTGGGGAGGAACGGGCGTCGCCGCGGGCGCAGCGGAAACGGCTATTGCCAAGGCGCTAAAGACGAGGATGGACAGAACTGATCGCCGGATGGCGGATACTAACTTGCACATTTTCTTCTCTCCCTCAGGAAGCCATGTGGAATTCAATTCGCACGCGCGCCGGAAAATCGACGGGCTGATTGTCTTGCTTCGCAGGCTTGAATTTAATTTGTTGCGCCGCGCGAATAGCGGCTTCATCCAAACCGTGGCCTAGACCGCTGATGACGCGGTTAACATGCACTGTGCCGTTGGCGAGGAACACCAAATCCAGAACAACGTCACCTTCTAGTTTCAGACTACGCCCTTCCGCGGTGTACTCAGGACGAGGCTTGTCCAGAATGGTAACGGAGCCGGTGCCGCTGGCCACGTCGGCTTTCTTTTTAGGAGCTTCCGCGACGACGGATTGATCACCGAAACCGGTGGATTGCACGGAGCCTTTTTTGCCGCCACCCTGCGGAGGATTGGCGACACCGTTTCCGAACCCGGTGCTGGCCACTGTACCTTTGATGCCTTTATCGCCGCCCGTGCCGTTGCCGTAGCCGGGACCGCCAGGAAGCGCGGGTGAACCCAGGCGATTGATGTTGGTGGATTTTTTCGGATCGCCATTGCCGGGTACGCCATTGGGATCGCCGAACCCGCCGGTCTGCACTTTGTTCACAGGTGCAACCACGGTAGCGGGTGCCGCACTGCCGGTATTCAAATTGTTCAGTTTTACTTCGTCCCGCGGGCGCTTGGGTTGATTGGTGTCGGTGTTGATGTTGGCTGCTTGAAGAACGGGATTCAGTTCTGGCGCTTTGGTCTCAACCTTTTCGATCTTGGGCTGAATTACTTTTTGCGTGACGAAAATGTGTGGCTGCTGAGGGTTCAGCTTAATGGGCTCGACCACTTCCGGTTTTGGAGCAGGCGGAGTGGGCCGAGGCCTAACTTTGGGCGGCGGTGGCGGCGGCGCGACCGGAATTTCGATCACGGGCTGCGCCAACTGCACGATGTCCATGTGCAAAACGGTTTTGATTCTTTCGGGGTACAACAGCGGTACGAGAAGCACAAAGCCGATCAGCACGATTTGAATGATCGCGCTTACGCCAATGCGATTCCAGCGCGGCTTCCCCTCGGGAAGAACTTCCAGCCGAGCGGCAACCGGTTTGGTGCCAATAGCGCGGCGCCAGGCTTCTTGATTCGCCGTAGAACGCGGTCGGTTGGCGGCGAAACCAACTCCCATGCTCGTCTTTGTTGGTCGATCTGAAATCATTGTCGTCATCCGTATGCCCGCCTAAAAAGTTGCCGCCTTGGGCTAAGAATTAGAGGGCACAACGCCCGCAGCCCCTAGAAAAGAGAGCTCTCTTCCTAGAAGTATCACAGTACGTAGCGGGCCGGGAGAGATCGAATAGGACTTTGGTACCAGAGTCACCAAGTCGCTATTGCTATTCACATCTCACTAAGCGCTGTGTGACGCACCGTGTTCTAACCCGCCTTCAGCGGTTCGGTTGCGGGGGCAGGGGGCGCAACACAGTTATAGGATACAGCAAACTGGATTAGGGGTGCCTCGCAATTGTGTATCGATTTTCCGGCGATGGGGATATTCTCGCGAGACAGCTGAATCAGATTGAATCTTATGGACATGCAGGCGAAAAAGAATTCTGCAGAGGGCGCCCGAAGGGGGGGCGAAGTCGCTAGAACCTTGCGAAGCGACCCTGCGGTGCTGGCGCAATGGTGTGTTCTGGCAAGCATCGAAGAATGGGGAATTTCCAGAGAACGGTTTACTGACGAGTTGGCGCGTTGTGCGGAGGCGAGGTTTCGGGGCCAACAGGCCAGTGCCGAAGATTTGCATGCCTACGTAGGCGCGCTCCGCCTTAAAGATCTGGGCCTTGCTTGCGCTTGCGCGGATGGTGTGGCCGAGGCTTGGGACCAGTTTGTCGGAATTTACCGGGGCTACCTACGCGCCTGCGCGGGGGCAATGCTTAAGAGTAGTGCCAGGGCGCCGCAGGCGGAGGAGTTGGCCGATTCGCTATTCGCCGAGCTCTACGGGTTGAGTGCTGAGAAGCGTGGCTCGCTGCTGCGTTATTTTCATGGACGAAGCAGCTTGAAGACGTGGTTGCGTGCAGTGTTGGCGCAACGGCACGTGGACAAGATTCGCGCGGGGCGGAAATTTGAGGCGCTGGAGGAGGAGGAGGGAGTGGATAACGCAAAGCTGCCGGTTGCGGCGAGGGTGTTGCAGGTAGCCGATCCGCATCGGGCAAGATATTTGCTGACGTTTACGAAGGCACTGCAAACGGCGTTACAAAATTTGGATGCTCGCGATTCTGAGACCTTACGCATGTATTACGCCGAGGGTAAAAAATTAGCGGAGATTGGACGACTACTGGGGGAACACGAATCGAGCGTTTCGCGTCATCTCGAAAAAGTGCGGGGCAATGTGCGGCGGGCAGTAGAGGAAATATTGCGCGGAGGATCGGACGCGGTGAATGGCGATGGCAGGACCGGTGGGTTGAGCGAGGCGGAGATGGCACTGTGCTTTGAGTATGGTGCGGAAGATGCGCCGATAGATTTGAACAAATTGTTTCCGCGAAGCGCGACGGGAAGAGTTGAGACTGGCGGCAAAGAAGTTCGCGGGCCGAGGCGAGGAACTTGAGGTAAGTAGTCATTGTTGTCATTGGGGTTTGCGTTGATGCAAGAAAAACGGCGTGGACTCGTTCTAAGGATGGGTAAGCATGGGTCGCGAGGAACACGAACGGAAATTTGAGCAGGCGTTAGAGCGACATTTGCGGCGCAACGCTGCCGGCGCGCGAAATGAAGCAGACGCAGGTGCTGACGTCGGCGATGAGACGAGCGGGACAGCTACATGTCCGGATGCCGAGACTCTTGCGGCGTTTCACGAGGGTTTGCTGATGAGCGAGGAAATGAATGTCACGACGGAACACATCGCTGGGTGTTCGCGTTGTCAGCAGATTCTCTTGCATTTAGAAGCGACGGACGAAATTCCGTTGGAGGTTGAGGCAGAAAAGGAGTTGCAAATGCGTGAGCCGGTTCTGCCCACCGGCGCGCTGGATTATGGTGCGCCACAAAAGCCAAGCATGGCGGTCGCGGCGCAGCCTAAACCGTCGTTGAAGGCGCCGAAGGATATTTCGGGGGGGCGCGGTTTCAGGGCTTTACGATGGGCTGCTCCTGCGGGAGCGATTGCGGCGGGGCTGCTGATTTGGATTGCGGTGCGTGACAGCAAAGTCCAAGCGCCAGGTCGTTTTGACCACCTGCAAGTAGCGCAGGAGGAGCTCAGGAACGAACAACTGGCGTCGCCTCGGCCGTTACCAGCTGCGCCTCCACCTGAACGCAACACGAATACCAACCGCTTGAACGAGCCGCGGAAAGACAACGGCAGATTTAAGCAACCACCTGAAAAACCTGGCGCCCTGAGTGCACCCAAGCATTCGATATCGGATTCAATTGCGAGTCGCGTAGACCTTGGAGCCGGCACCAGAACTTCCGGCGCGAATGCCCCGCAAGTGTCGCGGGAATCCGGGGATGAGACTTTGCAGGCTGCTACACCGGCCGTGCCGGAGTCGCGTCCGTCGAGCGAACCCAAGGATGCCGTAGCGTCGACAGGTCCGCCTACCGCGGCGCCGAAAACTTCGGGCGATGCACGGGCGGAATCTGCGGTAGACGGCGAGGCGGCAAAGAAGATTGTGAAACAGGACGCTAATGCTACTAAGACAGCCGAGAGTAGTTCGAACGGGGATATTGCGCAGCAAGTTGTAGCAATGGACAAGCTCGAACTGGCGCCTTCGTTGAAGAAGGGCGTCTTTGAAAACGCGAAGATCATTCTGGCGCCCAAAGGAAGGGTGCGATGGCGACTGCTATCTGGGGGAGGAATTGAACGATCATCCGATGCTGGCCTCACCTGGTTGCCACAAAATAGTGGAGTGAATATAGACCCAATCGCGGGATCCGCGCCGAGCAATACGGTGTGCTGGATTATTGGACGCGGCGGGACGATTTTGAAGACGACCGATGGCGGTAGTCATTGGAGCAGGGTGGCTTCGCTCAACGTGGGAGAGACTAGCGGGATTGAAGGCCTGGATGCGATGCATGCGATTGTGTATGACGGGACCGCCGTCATCCCGGTCAGATTTGCTACGAACGATGGAGGGGTCACATGGTTTCGCACCAACAAATAGGCGGCACAGGCCTTCAAAGGCTAAAGCCCGGCGTTTAGTGGCTCATTTATGTCGCGGCTAAAAGGCCGCGACATACAAAACGGTCTGGCAGGCACGTTCACCATGGGCTGCAAGAAATTTTGGTGGCGGCGTTCTAAGGGAGTACCACAATTCCAAACGAGGTGACACGATGAAAGCCCAGCGCCGTAAATTTCAAGGGAAATTGATCGCCGCGACGATGACCGTATTGGCTGGTTCAGCTGTGGGTACCGGGATTTATGCCAAGGGGCATCGTGGTGATGGGGGCGCGAATCAGGAAACAGAGGCAAGCCGCGAGAAGAATGCGCAGTCGACCACCCTCGGCGATCAGACCGATCTGAACGTCACAGTTTATAACTCGAATATCGCCCTGGTGCGGGATGTAAGACAGCTGACGCTGCCCAACGGGATGTTCAACCTGAAGTTTGCGGACATTGCAGCTACTGTGAATCCGGCCACGGTGCATTTCCGGTCGTTGACAGAGCCGGACAAGCTGACCGTGATCGAACAGAATTATGAATACGATTTGCTGGAGCCGGCGAAACTGCTGAACAAATACGTGGGCAAGGAAGTGACGCTGGTGCGCACGTCTCGCGAGAATGGCGAGCTCAAGCATGAAGACGTGAAAGCTACGTTGCTGGCGGATAACAACGGGCCGGTGTGGAAGATCGGGAATGACATCGTTACCGGAGTTTATGCGGAGGGTTACCGGTTCCCAGAAGTGCCTGCAAATCTTTTCGAACGGCCCACGCTGCTGATGTCACTGGAAAATTCGGGCGGGCGGAAGCAGCAGATCGAGGCGTCTTACCTGGCGGGTAATCTTTCGTGGAATGCGGATTACATTTTGACCGTGGGACGCGAGGATAAGGCGGCGGATTTGGATGGCTGGGTGACGCTCGGGAATACCAGTGGCACGGCATTTCACAATGCACGGCTGCAATTGGTGGCTGGAGAATTGAATCGCTTGCCGCAAGCGAATAGAGCGATGGAAATGCGAGGGGACGTTATGACCAAGTCTATGGCCGCGGCGCCGCAATTCCAGCAGGAAAACTTCAGCGAATATCATCTTTACACGCTGGGACGGCGGACTTCCATCGAAGACAAAGAGACCAAGCAGATCAGTTTGCTGCAAGGGACGAATGTGCCGACCGAAAAAATCTTTATCGTGAACGGGCAGAATTTTTATTACCACAATGCGCAGAACCCGGGCTCGCCGCTGAAGGATGCGGTGCTGGTGTATTACAAATTCAAAAACGAGCAGAAAGCCGGACTGGGTATGCCGATGCCAGCGGGGAACGTGCGTGTGTACCAGAAAGATTCGAAAGGCGGGGTGTTGTTCATTGGCGAAGACCGCATCGATCACACTCCCAAAGATGAAACTGTGACCGTGCATATCGGGAATGCGTTTGACATCGTGTCGGAGCGGAAGCAGACGGATTACAAGCGTATCGATAATCATACCTGGGAGATGGAATTTGAGATTACGCTGCGCAACCACAAAGATTCGCCGATAGTGGTGGAAGTGAATGAGCCAATTGGCGGGGATTGGGAGATGCTGTCATCAACGTACAAGGCTACGAAGACGGCGGCATTTGCGGCGCAGTTTCATGTGCCGGTCCAGAAGGATGGGACTTCGGTGCTGAAGTATCGCGTGCGCGCGCGGTGGTAGAAGGAAAAAAATAGACCGGAAGAAAAACCGCACCCTTGAAACCGGAGGGTGCGGTTTCGTTTTGGCAGCAGTTCCATAGCTTGCAATCCGACAATCGGGAGAAATAGCGTGCGCGGTAAGTTCAGGAGAGGACGGCGTCGGCTTCGATTTCGATGAGCATGTCCGGAGAGATGAGCTTGCTGACCTGCAGCATGCTAGTTGCCGGGCGGATGGCGGCAAAAATTTCGCCGTGGGCGCGGCCGATTTTTTCCCAATCAGCGATGTCGACGACATAGAGCCGGGTGCGCACCACGTCATTAAGAGTGGCGCCGGCTTTGAGCAAGGCGGCTTCGATATTTTTTATGGTTTGCAGGGTCTGGATGTAAACATCGCCGACGCCCACGATGTTGCCGTCGGGTCCGGTGGCGGTAGTGCCCGAGACGGAGATTATGTTGCCGACACGAACGGCGCGGGAATAGCCGACGATGGGCTCCCAGGGGGCGCCGCTGGAAATATTTTGACGTGACACGTTTGTTTCTCCTTCGGTTCGCTTCTTGCCGTTTTTCAGTAGTGAGGGGCGTGAGGTCATCAGGATACCCAAGTAGGTTAAGGATGATAAGAAACGCGATCCTTTACAATGTGATTCGCCAGAATGCAATTCGTTACGATAACTACTACGTTGCTCCGTTTCCGCTGTAGGTTGCTTGCGCGGTTGTTTTAACGATTAACAAGCTCCGGCTGGTTGCGATGCCTGGTGTGGACGCGTGCTAAACTGAATAAATCATGCACGCAATAGAGCGCGAGTTGCGGGCTCGCGGGGGCCCGAGGACGCGATGAAGTGTAACAACATCTTGGAAGCCATCGGGCACACGCCGCTGGTGCGCCTGAACCGCATCAATCAGGGGCTAAAACCGCAGCTTTACGTGAAGGCGGACTACATCAACCCGGGCGGGTCGGTGAAAGACCGCATCGCCATCACCATGATCGATGACGCGGAAAAAAAAGGCTTGTTGAAGCCCGGCGGCACCATTATTGAGGGCACCTCTGGAAATACCGGGATGGGGTTGGCACTGGTGGCCGCGGTGCGCAATTACAAAATGGTTTTTACCATTACGGATAAGCAATCCAAGGAAAAAGTGGATTTGCTGAAGGCCCTGGGCGCGGAAGTAATTGTGTGCCCCACGGCGGTCGAGCCGGACGATCCGCGCAGCTACTATTCGGTGGCGAAGAAATTGGCGCGCGAGATTCCCAATTCCTATTATCCGAACCAGTACGACAACCCCATGAATCCGGAAGCGCATTATCTGACCACCGGGCCGGAAATCTGGGAAGACAGCGCAGGCAAAGTTACGCATTTTGTTTGCGGGATAGGTACGGGCGGAACGGTTAGCGGGGTGGGCCGTTACTTGAAAGAGAAAAACCCGGATATCAAGATTATCGGCGTCGATCCGATTGGGTCGCTTTATTACGATTTTGTGAAGCGCGGTGAAACGATCCGCGCCAAGACGTATGTGGTGGAAGGAATTGGCGAGGATTTTTTCCCCAGCACCATGAATTTAAAGATTTTGGACGATGTGCTGCAGGTGAGCGACGAGGAATGCTTTGTGGTGGCGCGGCGGCTGGTGAAGATGGAGGGGTTATTTACCGGCGGGTCGGGCGGCGGGTGCATTTCCGCAACGCTGCGGCTGGCAAAGGATTTGGGCCCAGAGGCTTTTGTGGTAGCGCTGTTGCCGGATACGGGCATGCGCTACTTGAGCAAGGTTTATAACGATGAATGGATGCGCGAGCGCGGATACGTGGACGCGGCGGTGGCCATTACGGCGGCGGAAGTAGTACACGCCAAGCATGCGACGCACAAAGCGCGCGAGCTGATTATCGCTCGCCCATATCAGACGGTGTTTCATGCGCTGAAGACCATGCAGGAGCAGGATATTTCGCAGATCCCGGTGTTTGAGGAAAACTTGCCCATCGGCACGATTTATGAGGATCAAATTTTGAACCTGGCGCTGCAAGGCAAGGATTTGCGCAAGCTGGTGGTGCGTGAAATGATGAGCAAGCCGCTGCCGCAGATACCGGGGAGCGCGCCGGTGGAACGTATCACGCATATTTTGAGCCACGAAAATCCGGCGGTGTTCGTAGAGATGGGCAACGCGCGGTTTGAAATCCTCACGAAGTACGATTTAATGAGCACGGTCGCCAGCCTGATGGAACAAAAGCGTTGATGGCGTCTTTCGCTTCCTAAAATTCAAGACACTGGAAAAGCTAATTGAAGATTCAGGAATTCAATGAACGGTTGAAGAACGCAATTCTCATTGCCGATGGAGCGATGGGTTCGCTGCTGTATGAAACCGTGGGGGCGCAGCGCTGTTTTGATGAACTGAATAGCACGGAGCCGGAAGCGGTTTTTCGCGTGCACCAGTCGTACATTCAAGCGGGCGCGCAAATCATCGAGACAAACACATTCGGTGCCAACCGTTTCAAACTAGCGCCGCTGGGACTTGGCGATGAAGTACAGCGGCTGAACAGCCGGGGCGTAAAAATCGCTCGCGAAGCGCGGGATGCGGCGAGCAGTGAAGTTTTGGTGGCGGGGTCCATGGGACCGCTAGGGCTGGGAGTGCAGTCGCGGCATCCCGAGCCGGAGGAGATCAAAGAAATTTTTTACGAGCAGGCGCTGGCGCTGGAAGAGCGTGGCGTCGATCTCTACATTTTGGAAACTTTTACTTATATCGAAGAGTTGCTGATCGCCGTCGATGCGATACGGTCATTTTCAGGGTTGCCTATCATTGCGCAACTGACGTACTCGGAAGAGGGCACGACATACGGGGATTTGCGTCCTGCGGCCGCCGCCGAGCAGATCAAACAGAAAAACGTGCAGGTGGTGGGGGCTAATTGCACGTTGGGCCCGCAGGCTTTGCTGCCGATTTTGCAGGAACTGGCGGGAGTCGCGGATTTGCGCGTGAGTGGCATGCCTAACGCGGGGTTCCCCAAGCGTGAAGGCGACCGCATTGTTTATCCCAAATCTTCTCCCGAATATTTTGCGTTGTTTGCGCGTGAAGCCGCGGCGATGGGCGTGCGCATTCTGGGCGGATGCTGCGGCACTACACCGGCACACATTCATGCCATGGCTGACGCCGTAAAATCGCTGCGCCCGGTTAAAGCCGCGACGGTTGCACACGTAGAATATGCGGCGCGACCTGCAGCGCTGACGGAACGCGACCCGGAGAGCAAATTCTGGCGGAAGCTGCAGAACAAGGAATTCACGGTGTGCGTGGAAATCGATCCGCCAAAAGGAATTTCGCTCGATCGCGTTTACGAGCAAGTGGAAAAAATCATGGCTTCGGGCCGCGTGGATGCCATTGACATAAATAGTGGAGCGATGGCGCGCGTGGGGATGGATGCGCTGATCGTATCTGGGGCATTGGAGGCTCGCGGCGTGGAGACGGTGCCGCACCTAACCACTCGGGATTTCAACATTATTGGATTACAGGCGATGCTGCTGGGGGCGTGGACGGTTGGCGGCGTGCGCAACGTGCTGGCCATTACCGGTGATCCGCCATCGGTGGGCGACTATCCGGAAACGAGTGGAGTGTACGAAGTTGATTCCGTGGGGCTGGTGAAAGTTTTGCACCGGCTAAATCAGGGGACGGACTGGGCGGGGAAAACATTAGGCGGGGCGACAAATTTCGCGATCGGGGTGGCGTTGAATCCCGTGGCGGACGATCTGGACGGCGAGATTGAAAGATTCCACGCGAAAGTAGAAGCGGGCGCGCACTTCGCGATGACACAGCCATTGTTTGATCCAGCCCACTGGCATGCATTTTTGAAAAAATTGGGGGGCGAGCCGGCGATTCCCGTGCTGATCGGAGTGTGGCCGCTTAATAGCTACAAGCAGGCGCTGCGATTGAACAATGAGGTGCCCGGAATTGTGATTCCGCCTGCGGTGTTGAAGTCCATGGAAGTGGCGGGCGCGGCGGCGCGAGATTGCGGGTTTGAAGTGGCGCGAAAAATGATGGAGTGGGCGCGGACGGAAGTGGCGGGTGCTTATTTGATACCGCCGTTTAAACGGTATGAAGATATTTTGGAATTGTTGTAATGCGCCAAATCGCTTGATCGCGCGCACGGATCAAATTCTCAGAACGAAAATTTAAGACTCATTTTGGATTTGTGTTCGGTGGCGAGACACTGGTGTGATCATGGATAATGCGCCAGCCTTCGGGGAAACGTTGCCAAACCAAAGAGAAGACTCCGCCGAGTTCGTCCTTTTCGCGTTTTAGATGCCAGTGGCCTAGCACCAGGGCAGCATCGGGACCTAGGAAGCGAAATTCCAAGTTGGAAAAATCGAGCGTGCCCATAGAACTGCGACCCGGGTAATTCTTCTTGTAGCGCGCCCGCACGGCGTCCCAGCCTCGGGAAATGCCGTTGCTCCCGGAAAAAGTGAGATCGGGGGAATGCCAGTAGCCGGTCAGAAATGCGTCGATGTCGCCGCGGTTCCATGCTTCTTGTTGGGCGTTGAGAACGGCGCGAATGGCGCTGTCATCAGCCTGGCGGTCGGAGGGTTCGTTCGCGGATCTGGCGGCTGGCGTTACAGCGACAAAAGTAAGTAGCAGTAGAGCGGCGAACTTCGTTCCAGTTTGGCGGTGACGAGTATTGAGCATGTATTCCCTGGGGAGTTGCGCGGGGAGCATAGTTCAAAGGACCGTCCCCGGGCAATGTGCAACAGATCGAGATTTTGGCTTTAACCCAACTACAATACTTTCATATAGTTAAGTCGCAAGTCCTATTAGCTTGGTACTGGTGAGCTATAGGGCGAATCAGTGGGGAACGCGAGAATACGGGTGAGGAAAAAAGCATGTTCGCCGCGATGCTCTTTGCCATGTCGACTGTCGCCATAGCCCAATTTGGGATGTATTACTGGCGCGCTGTTCTAGCCAGTGTCGCCTCGCAACCAGTTTCTGAATCCGTGCTCGCAGCAATATCCGCAGAGAACCGGCCGCTACAAGCGGCTGACTTCGTGCAGTTTGCCGGGCTGCATGCCCTGACGCCGGACTTGACTCCGCGTGGAGCGGGCCTCGGCTTGGTGCGGTTTTATTATGGGTTGACCCGCGCGGCAAATACGTTGGTCGGTGTGCGCATTCCGGCGGTCGCGCAGTGGATAGAACGGGAAGGCGCAATTTGCGCGCGATATGTTGCGGTCCAGATTGATCAACGGTTGCAAGCTAACATGGAGTTAGCTGCGGCGCTGCGATCCTGCTAACGCGCGCTCGGTAGAGCCACAAAATCCCAGACGTAAATATGTCGTCTGGGGATACCCGATTAGAAAAAATCTCCAGATCCATTAAGAGCTACGCGCGTTTCCTTCTGACCAGCCAATACTTTTCCGATTCGTTCAGCGAATCCAGGGCCTCCACCAGACAACCACTTCGAAGAGAAATTTCAGTTAACTAATTTTTTAATAAGCCCAGCGCATCAGGATGCCGCCAGTGGTGTACCCCGCGCCGACCGCGACAAGGAGGACGAGGTCGCCTTTCTTCAGGCGGCCCTCGGCTACCGCGTCGCGCAGGCCCAGGGGGATGGTGCCTGCGGTAGTGTTGCCGTAGCGATCGATATTGACCATCACCTTCGAATCGTCGACGCCCAGGCGCTCCTGCATGGCGCGGATGATGCGCAGGTTGGCTTGATGAGGGACGACCAAGGCGAGGTCCTCACTCTTGAAACCATTGCGTTCGAGCAGATTCACGGCCAGCTCGGCCATGCGCCGTACCGCGTACTTGAAAACCTGCGAACCTTCCTGGTGCACGACGTGCATGTTTTTATCCACGGTGTCGTGGGTGGGGGGATTTAACGAGCCGCCGCCGGGCATGTACAGAAAATTGCCCCCGGAACCGTCCACGTCGTGAGAGAAGTCCAGAATTCCTTCGTTGTCGCCAGCGGGCTCAAGTAAAACCGCGCCAGCACCGTCGCCGAAGAGAATGGCCGTGCCGCGATCCTTGTAATCGATGATGGAACTCATGGTGTCGCTACCAATGACGAGAACTTTCTTGTGCGCGCCGGCCGCAAATTGCGAACCTACGGTAAGCGCGTAGGCGAATCCTGCGCAGGCGGCCGAGAGGTCAAAGCCCCAGGCCTTCGTGGCGCCGAGTTTGTCCTGAACAAGACAGGCGGTGGCGGGAAACATCATGTCCGGAGTAACGGTGGCGAGGACGATCAAATCGATTTCGGTGGGATCTGTTTTGGTCTGCGCGAGAAGGGTTTGGGCGGCTTGAACGGCGAGATGCGACGTGGGCGTGCCCTTTTCGGCGATATGGCGTTCGCGAATGCCGGTACGCGTGCGAATCCACTCATCGTTGGTGGCTACCATTTTTTCCAAGTCGGCGTTGGTGAGGATTTTGGGAGGAACGCAACCTGCCACACCCGTAATTTTCGCGGCGATGCGATGAGACATGAAACTCCTTCAAGAATGACCCGGTCAGAAGAATATGGATTTTATGCGATAGCGTAGCGGAGTTACAAGGAGGGCGCGCAGAAAACGCGCGGCTCCACTGGAAGCAGAAAAAGAAAACCCCCGGGGCTAATGAAACCCCGGGGTTTTTAGTGACTGAATTTTAAGATGCGGCGCGCACCTTAGCTTTGGGTTCGCTGAACAGCGAGATCATTTCACGATTGAACGCGGGAATATCCGTGGGCTGGCGGCTGCTGACCCAATTGCTGTCACGCACCGCTTCCTTGTCCACCCACTTTGCGCCGGCGTTGCGCAAGTCGTCCTGAATAGTGTGATAGCTGGTCACGGTACGGCCTTTGGTCAAGCCGGCAGAAACCAGCAACCAGGAAGCGTGGCAGATAAAGGCGATGGGCTTGTGGGCGTTGTTGAATTCCTGCACGAATTGCTGTGCGGGTCGCACCACGCGAAGCGCGTCGGCATTCAGGGCTCCGCCGGGGAGCAGCACGGCGTCGAAATCGGCGGGGTTAGCGTTATCGAAGGTAGCGTCCACGGCAACTTTTTCTGATTTCTCATCGTGCTTCATACCCTGGATCTTGCCGCTCTTGGGAGCGATCACGGTGGTCTTTGCGCCTGTAGCGTCCAGAGCTTTGCGGGGTTCCAGCAATTCGGCTTCTTCGAATCCGTCGGTGGCCAGGATAGCCACGCGCAGTCCGTTTAATTGTTTATCAGTCATGATGTTCCTCGACTTGTTTAGATTGGAGCAGTTTCATGCGTGCAGGCAGCAACCTACAACGCAAGACTCGCTCTACGGTTATGGTTGGTCCACAAAGACAGCGGTGCAATCGGGGGAAGTTTGTAGGAAAAAACTACCAAAAATAAATTCGCTCTTAACATCATTAACAATTCTTATTTAACAATCTCTTAGAAGATGTGTGTGTCATTTCACGAACGCCAATGCTGAATAGGGAGATGTACAGACCGCCCGGGTGAGTTACCGATTTCAGGATGCAGAGGCGATGCGCGGGAAGAATTTTTTGCCGTCAAGAATAATGCGCACGGCGTCAACGAGGTCATTGCCCGCGCGGGCTTTGGCGACGTAGCCCCAGGCACCTACATTGGAAAGCTCGCGCATCATTTGCGGAGAATCATGCATGGTGAAAAAGAGAATTCTTGTATTGGGTTCATCCTTCAGGATTTGCAAAGCGGCCTCGATGCCGCTCATCCCGGGCATGCTAACGTCCAGAATCAAGAGATCGGGGCGCAATTCCCTAGTCTTGCTGATGGCCTCGTTTCCTTCAATGGCTTCACCGCAAACCGACCATTCCTCCTGACTTTCGACGAGGCCGCGCACGCCGCGACGCATGACCTCGTGATCGTCGGCGATGAGAATGCGTTTACGAACATCCGAACGCTGGCGGGGATTGGCTTGAAAATGTTCCTTATCGCGAAAAAGTTCGCCTGCAGATTGCGCGCCGGATTCTTCCGCTGAAGCTTCCACGGGCAGTGAAGCGTGCACGCGCGCACCTTCATTGCTAAATTCCACGTCCAACTGGCCGCCCAACTGGCGGATGCGTTCGCGCATGCCAGGGATACCGACGCCGAGAGTGGGCGTGCCGGCAAAGGAAGCACGCTCAGTTCCGTGCTTTACGCCTTTTCCGTGATCGACAATTTCGAGATGCACTTTACGGGCTGATTGAAAAATGTGTATTTCCGCGCTGGGGCTGCCGGAGTACCTGTGCACGTTGGTGAGGCTTTCCTGCAACACACGAAACAGTGCGGTCTCGGCATCGCTGGTGAGCCTAACCAGCTCCTCGTCTATCGATACGGATAGATGAATACCACTGCGTTTTTTAAAACCTTCGGCGTACCAGAGCACCGCGGAAGCGAGGCCGCATTCATCAAGGAGCGGCGGATGTAAGAGATAGGAGAGGGTGCGAATTTCCTCGCCAATTTTGTCGACCACATCGCGAGATTCCGTCAAGGCGTCCTTGACATCGACTTTCCTGGTGTCGACGAGTTTGGCGAGGCGATCGAGGGTCATGGAGAGAACGGCAATTTTTTGACCAGTGGTGTCATGCAGATCGCGGGCGATGCGGCGACGCTCTTCGTCCTGAAGTTTCAAGAGGCGCGCGGAAAGTTGCCGGAGCGAAAGTTCGCTGACGCGCAAGGCTTCGTTAGTTTCAATCAACTCCGTGAGTTCGGTAGCGACCACACAAATGGTGTGACCGCCCTGTTCCCGAACCGGGCTTAGAGTTAAACGAATAGTGCGCGGACGCTGTCTGTGGCTATCGAGACGAATTTCGCCGCGTACGATATTCAAATTGGCATTGGCGATGAGAACTGCCAACAGTTCACGGTCTTCGCCGAATACAAAATCATTCAGCGGGGCGCCGATGAACTTTTCGAGAGGAATGTCAAAAATTTGGGCAAAACTGCGATTGGCATAGAGCACCGTGCCGTCGTCGGCGAGAGTTGCGGCACCTTCGTCGATGGTTTCAACCATTAAGCGGTAGGGGTGTTCAGCACCTTGCAGAGTAAAAACTTGATCGCCGTGAGGGCCAGCGACCAGCACCGCGTCGACCTCGCCCATGCGGATAGCGCGAAGCGTTTCTTCGAGTTCCGCGATGCGAGCGTGCAGATCGGATACCTGCGCGGAACGGACCGGCTGTTTTTTCCGCTTACGCACTTCCCTACTCCTCATTCACCTTGATATCCAGGCCAAGAATTACGCGATTTTGATCTGAAAAATCGCCGACCAGCCGGCGCAATGGCAAAGGCATGGACTTGATGAGAGTTGGCGCGGCGATGATCTGGCCTGCCGCAGCCATGGCCGGCTGCTGGTAGATATCCACGACTTCGAGATCAAACTGGTTGGGAATGTATTTGTCGCATAGCGCGCGAAGATTTTCAACGGACTGCAGGGAGCGGGGGGTTTGGCCGGTGATATATAAACGCAGAGCGTACCGGGCGGCAGAGCGTTTTGCGGTTCGCTTTTGCACAGCGGAAGCGGTTCGCTTTTGTGCGGTGGATGCGGCTGATCTTTTTCGCTTAATTTTTGAGCCGTCTTTTACTTTGGGTGTCATGGCGCCTGGACTATTTTGTCTCCGGGCGAACATCGAGGCCCACGAGGACACGCTGGGTGTCAGAGAGGTCGCCGATAATTTTGCGAATGGGCTGAGGAAGGTTGCGTACCAAGGTAGGAATGGCGAGTATCTGGTCGTCCTGAGCGAGCTGGGGGGTTTTTACCAAGTCGATGACGTGGAGCCGGTAACGGCCTTGCAGATGCTCCTCACAAATTTTCTTCAAATTCCTCAAGGCGATCAAGGATTTTGGTGTTTGACCGGCGACGTACAGGCGCAACTCGAGGGTGGCATTTGCAGTGCCACCGGTTGCCGGAGCCTTGGGAGCTGCTTTCACCTTTGGGCTCCTCATGAGTTTACGCCCTCATTGGCCGGAGTCACGCCACGCTTCTTGCCCATTTCCTGCCGATCGAGGGCCACCCTTTGCTGGCGTTCATTCCGTCGCCGGGTCTGGCGAGCAAATTCGGCGTCGCCGGAAGACAATTCATCGCGCAACGCGGCGATCTGCGATTCCAGAACAGTACGCCTGGCGGAAAATTCCTTGCGCTTCTCCTCCAATTGCTGCCGCTCGCGCACAACCTCGGCTTTCTCACGAGCTTCCTGCGCCAGACGCGCGGAACCAGTGTAAACGGCCCCAGATCCGACGTACGCGGGGAGCAAATGGACTCCGGTGCGACTTAGGACAAATTCGCGAATCTGATTGGAATGCGCCATGCCACGCGATTTTAAAACATAAAGGCAGCGATTGCGTTCGCCGTTCAGCTCCAGGTCGCGCAAAAGGATCCAGGTATCGGTGAGGGAGGAAATACCCACTTCGGTTTGTTCCTCTGCGCCGCGGTTGGCGGTGAGGGTGGTGAACATGGCGGTGATCTGGCGGTCTTTTAAAAAGTCGAGCAGGCGCATAAGCATGGCGTGGACTTCATTGGCATTAGCGCTGATGAGATTGGTGATGGGATCGACGATAACCACTTGAGGATTAAACTCGTCGACCAGATCGTGGATGCGCAGTAAATGCGTTTCCAGGCCATGTTGCGTAGGACGCCAGGCGCGGAACTGCAGCAGACCTTTTTTGATGTATTGATCGAGATTGATTCCCACGGAACGCATATTGCGCGTGACCTGCGCACAGGACTCTTCGAATGCGATATACAAAGCGCGTTTGCCACTGCGGCAGGTTTCATGGGCGAAATGAGCGGCCAGCGTGGACTTACCGGAGCCAGAAGTTCCTGATACCAGGATTGAGGAGCCTTTGTAGAAGCCCTGGCCTTCCAGCATTGCGTCAAGATCTTTTACGCCGGAAGAAAAACGGTCTTTGGAGACTTTGTGTTCCAGGCCAATGGAAGACAGGGGCAATACGGAAAAGCCCTTTTTGTCGATCAGGAAGGGATATTCGTCAGTACCGTGAGAGGAGCCGCGATATTTCACAATGCGCATACGGCGCGTGGAAATCTGATCGTTAACGCGATGATCCAGGGAAACTACGCAGTCGGAGACATATTCTTCCAGGCCATGGCGTGTGAGGGTTCCTTCGCCACGTTCGGCGGTGATCACCGTGGTGAGGCCACGGTCTTTTAGCCAGCGAAACAAACGGCGAATTTCGGCGCGCAACATGCCCACGTTGGCAAAACCGGAGAAGATCGCTTCCACAGTATCGAGGACGATGCGTTTGGCGCCCACCGACTCCACGGCATGCTGCAGGCGCACAAACAAACCTTCCAGATCGTACTCGCCGGTTTCCTGAATTTCGCTGGGCTCGATGCGCACGTAATCGAGGAATAATTTCTTTTGAGCGACCAGCGATGGCAGGTTAAATCCCAGCGACTCCACGTTGCGGCTCATCTCTTCACCGGTCTCTTCAAAAGTCATCAAAACGCCTGGCTCGCCGAATTCCGTGGCTCCGCGAATAAGGAATTCCATGGCAAACATGGTTTTCCCGCAACCCGGGCCGCCGCAGACAATGGTCGGGCGTCCAGCGGGAAGGCCTCCGCCGGTGATTTCATCGAAGCCAGCAATACCACTGGGGGCCTTTTTTAACTGCGGGAAGGTGCGAGACGCAGTAGCGCTTTTGGGGCGTTTTGACGCACGAGCCATAACGGCGTTTTGAGCCTCACAATTTGAAATCAATCGTTAGCGGTAACAGAGACTGGTGCTGCGTAAAACTCATTATCCACAGAAATCAGCGCTATAACAATTGTGGTATCGAAGCTGAAAACTGTGGCCCCGGGCGGGGGTGGGCAAATCACCGAGGGAGGCATTCCCCTAAGTGGTGTTTGAGTTTGAACTGCCGGGCTACTTTTGGCAACGGCATAAAAATCGGTGGCCAGTCCAGAGGATGCGAATCATCGACGTAAAAGGAATGAAGAGGTACCATGCGGGCGCTATTTGGAATTGGAATTAGCCAGGAATTAGCCACACGGGGGAGAGTCGATCATGAGAGCTGCAAGGAAATTTTGGATTTTGCCGGTACTTTTTGCGGCCGCGCTGTGGCCCAGCCCACGAGCCTACGCAGGCCCGCCGCAGAGTGGCACGACGGCAGAGACAAAGGACGAGTTGTACGTGGTGGAATATTATTACAAGGCCAAATGGGGACATGCGGAGGAATTCCTTACGCTGTTCAAGAAAAATCATTACCCGGTGCTGAAGAAAGAGATTGAGATGGGACGCATATTGCGCGTGACCATGGCTGCGCCGCGGCTGCACAGTACCGAAGATGGGCGTTGGGATTACCGGGTGACCATAGTGTTTAAGAGCGCGGCTGTGGCGAATGACAATTTTGACACCGAGGCGCTGCTGCGGCAGCTTTATCCGGATCAGGAAAGTTATAAGAAAGAGGAGCAGCGGCGCTTTGCGATTTTAGATGGGCACTGGGATGTGCCTATCAAAGATGTAGTGCTCGAGAAGCGCTAGCACCGCGCTGATTAAGAGTGCGGTGTGGGAGCTACGGCTGCGGCTTCAATGATCGGATTGGGCAATTGGCGCATGGTGCGCACAAAGACTTCCACAATGCTGGCGTCGAACTGAGCATCAGCGCAGCGTTCCAGTTCCTTGAGAGCGTCTGAAGAGGGGCGGCCCTTTTTGTAGACGCGGTCGCTGGTGATGGTGTCATAGGCGTCAGCTACGGCGATGATACGGGCGCCCAGGGGAATTTCCTGGCCAGCCAAAGCGTCGGGATAGCCTGAGCCATCAAAAAATTCGTGATGATGGAGAACCATCTCGCGGATGCGCGCGAGTGCGGTGAGGGGCTCGAGAATCTTGGCGCCGAATCTTACGTGGGATTTCATGGTTTCCCACTCTTCGGGATTCAAGGCGCCACCTTTATTCAGAATTGTTTCTGGGATGCCCACCTTGCCGATGTCATGGAGCACCGCGCCGAGACGAATTTCGTCGACTTCGGCATCGGTCATGGACATGGATTCGGCTATCAGCGCAGCGTAGGCGGAAACTTTTTGCGAATGGCCTTGCGTGTAATGGTCTTTAGCATCGATAGCGAAGGCCAAAGACGTTACCGTGTCGAGTACGGCTTGCGGCAGGGCCTGTGGCCCTTCGAGCACCGCGGGCGTATCACTTACAGTTCCCGTGGCAGCCAGCGATTCCGTAAATTGCTTCAGGCGCAAATAAATTTCCTCGAAAGCTTCAGGGCCAGTGGAGAACAGGCGCTTGAGTGTGACTCCGAGATAGGCCTCCAGAACGTCGCGCTTCCATTTTTTCGCTTCGTTGGGATCGAAGTGATCAGCCGTCGAGACAGTATTGCCACCCTGATGCTTGGAGAGATACATGGAGGCATCGGCCACCTGAATAAGTTCCTGGGGGGAAGAGCCGTGCAACGGATAGCAAGCGATGCCAAAACTGGCGCTGATATTTTTTTCGCGCAATAAGGAATCGGCGGCTACACAGCTACGGAGCTTGGATGAAAGTTGGCGTGCGTGCTCCATATTGGTTTCCGGCATGAGGATGACGAATTCATCTCCGCCGTAACGGGCCACCACATCGGAGCGGCGGCAATTGGTTTCAAGGATGTGTCCGACGCGTTGCAAAACAAGATCGCCCTCGAGATGGCCGTAAAAATCGTTGACGAATTTGAAGCGATCCAGGTCCATGAGGACGAGGGCAAATGCGCGAGCGGCGCGAGTCGAGCGCTTCCACTCCGCGTTGAGAGCTTCCATGAAGAAACGGTGCGTCTTGACGCCCGTGAGGCCGTCAGTGATGGCCTGTTCGCGGGCCTTCTGGAAGGACTCGGCATTGTGCAGAGCGCCGGCGATGAGGTCGGCGAGGGTGCGAATGAGCAGAATTTCTTCCTCGGAAAATTCGATGTTGGCTGAGGACTCGATGAAAAGTATTCCGTGCAGGTGCTCGGCATAAAAGATGGGCAGGGCCACGGCCGTCGCAGTGTCCGGCAGTAGTGGCTTAAGTGCGGCGTCGGCGACATTCGCGCCGCGATAGAAAGCCATCTCGCCATTGCGGGCAACATGTCCGATGAGGCCTGAGCCCAGTGGTATGCGTTGACCTAAACCTCCGCGACGCTTGCCGGCTTCGGCCTGAATGACGATTTCACGCGTGGAGTACTCGAGGACGCCGATGCCGATGTGATCGTAGGTCAGTCCATCCTCAAGTTGCTCGGCGATTTTGGCGAGCATTTCATCAGGATTAAGAGTGGCGATAGCATTTCGAGAAATTATATTGAGCAGGGAAAGGTGGCGCGCCTTGGTACGCTCCTCGTTGAACAGGCGCGCGTTTTCGATGGCGATGCTGGCTTCGCTGGCGAGAACACGTAATAGTTCGAGATGACCTTCATCGAAGGCGCGCTCGTTGTCTGAGAAGACGGCCATGGCGCCAATGGCACGGTCGTAGGCCACCAGCGGAACGCCGCAGAAACAGCCGCGCGTGCGGATGGGATCGACGCCCAGTTTTTTGACTTCCTCGACGTAGTTTTCACGAATCAAGACGGGCTGACGGGTGCGGATAATGTACTCGGTGATGTGATTGCCGGAAGGACGGGTGCGCCTGGGCATACGCGCACCGTCGATCATTTCCAGATCGAAGGTCATTTCATCGCTGTTGGACTCGAGCGACGCAATGTAAAAATTCTCGGCATCAAACAAGCGACGTAATTCTTCCCAAACTTTGCGCAGCAGATCTTCCTTGTTAAGCGTAGAGCTAAGAGCACGGCCAATCTCGTTGAGGACATGAAGCTCTTCGGAGCGCCGGGAAGTTTGTTGAATCAAATAGCTGTTTTCGACGGCCATGCCAATCTGATGGCCGAGGGCGAGAAGCAGTCGAAGCTCGGCAGCCGTGAATTTGCGGCTATCCGAAGTACCGAGTAGAAGAACGCCAAAAGCGCTTTCCTTGGCCTGCAAGCTGATAGCGACAACGCTGCGCAATCCCTGAGCTAGAGCAATTTCACGGAAGCGGCGAATGGATGGTTCCTTGTCGAGCGCGGAGAGCGAATCATCGCGCAAATCGCGAAAACCTAGCAGTCCTCCGAGGCGAGCGACCAAACCTACGAGATAGTCGTCCAAGCCCTCTTCCTGAACAGCGCGGCTGAAGGCGTCGTTCAGACCTACGGCGACGACGGATGTCGGGCCCTGTGGGTCGCCGTGATGAAGAAAAAGCGCACCGGAAGGAAGGCGCACGACACCGAGGACGCGGTCAAGAGCTTGAGAAAGCATGCGCTGGATTTCTCCGCCGACGAAACTCGAGGTGGCTAAATTGAGATTGGAAAGCGCCAGCATGTTGCGCTCGATGCGGCGTTTCTCTTCTTCATACAAAGCCATGACCATGAGCATGGCGACGAACGCGGAAGGCACGGCGGCGATGGACATCAACGCGGTCTGTTGGCTTTGCCCGGTGTGCGAGAAAAATAAAAAGAGCGACAGCCTCAGAACGGCCCAGCAGACAAAAGAAATAGCCAGCAAATGGTCGGCGAGGGTCTCATGGCGGCGGGTTTCCTGCCAAAAAATGAAGGCCACGGCCAGGAAAAGACATGCGGACGGAATCACAACGGAAATGGAGAAAAAATGTAGAGCGTTGCCGACGGTCCACAGGCCCAGGACCGCAGCGCAGATACTGGCCGCGAGAATCCAGGGCTTACGCTGGGCATACAACTGCGCGCCGAGGAAAAACCAGATGGAAACCAGAGCATAAATCCAACGAGTCAGCGAGGTTTCAAGGGGCCCTTCAGGGATCCAGCGCGAAAGGAACGGAGCGAGATAATGCAATGAATAGCAGGCCCAACCAATGGTCCAGATCAGGAGGTAGGACTGCCGTTTTATGGTGTAAATATAGGCGAAAAACCCGGCTACCAGAGCGGTAGCCGCGAGCAGGGCGAGCACGACTAAATTCTGGGGTATCAAGTTTCTGAACGCTTCCTTACACGCAGTGATTGCCTTGGCTCGGGCACGGCCGTACCAAATACGCACAACGCCCGAACTGGCGCGTCACTTTGGAAACGGAGCGCGGCAGGTTTCGAGGTGTGCACAAAATAAAGTACTTGCGATTATGAGGCATAGAATTTTGGGGAACAAGCGTACCTGAGTACTGGTGGCCAAAAGATAACGGAATGAGTTAATAGCAAGAATAATGGCAGGACGCGAGGCGCTCGGACCGGCGTGCAATTCACGCCCGCAGACCGAGTTTGTGATAGGCTCTGGCATTCGTTGGGCGATATTTCTTGCGTGGTTTTGTGCTGGTCGCAATTCCCATCATTGGACATATTTTTTGTCCGATTAAAGGAGAGTTGTCATGAACCGACTTCGCTTGGGGATTTTTTCAGGCGCGATTTTGGCGATGGGGATCGGGCTGGCATCCTGCGGAACGGAATCGTATCACCAGAAAGAAGAGCGCTACGTATTCGTAACCACCAATGCGCATCTGCCGTACTGGCAGGAGGCGGAAGCGGGCTTCCAAGATGCCGGAAAATGGCTGGGCGTCAAGGTGGAGTTCAGCGGGCCGGAGAAGTTTTCACCGGAGGAGGAGCTGGCGGCATTTCAAAAAGCCGTGAGTGAGAAACCCTCGGGCATTTTACTGTCCGCTTCGCGTAAGGAGATGTTCAGGGAGGCCATCGATGGAGCCATTGGGCAGGCCATTCCGGTGATCTGCATCGATTCCGACGCTCCTAATTCCAAGCGAGTAACGTTTATCGGGACCGACAATCTTCGTGCTGGGATGGAAAGCGGGAAGCGCATGGGCGATCTGCTGAAGGGCAAGGGAAACGTGGTGATCGTTTCCATCCCGGGACAAGATAACCTCGACGAACGGGTGCGGGGAGTCAACGAGGCATTGAAAAAATTCCCAAGCATCAAAGTGACCCAGACGATTGACGACAAAGGGGACCCACGTATCGCGAATGATCAAATTTCGGCGCTACTCGGTGCGAAAAACGCGAAAGAAAAAATCGATGGCATTATTTGCCTGGAAGCTTCGGGAGGACCGGGCGCAGCGGAAGCGCTACACCGGCTCGATCAGACGGCGAAAATTCCGATAGTGGCGTTTGACAAGGATCCCGAGACGCTGGACTTCGTGCAACAAGGAGCTATCGCGGCAACGATTGCACAAAAGCCCTACGTGATGAGTTATTACGGACTGAAGTTCCTGGACGATTTACATCACAACGCCGTGCATGAATTCAAGGAATGGAACACCGCCCCGGCGGCCCCGATACCAACGTTTGTGGACACGGGGACGGCTGTGGTGGATAAATCCAATCTGGCAGCGTTCCGCGAAGCATTGGCGGCTCATCCGAAAGCGCTTTAAGTACAATTCGAACTTCCTCTATCCGCGACACGGTGTGTTTCACGGGAACGCTTCGATGGTAACCTTGAAGCGTTAGCCTTTTTTGTGCTTGAAGTATTCCACCTGCTGCAATCTTTTCTCGGCTTCCTTTTTTGTCTTGTACGGGCCACCGAGGTTTTTCTTGCCCTTCTCGGAAAGAACCTTATAACCGCCTTCTACTTTTTTAATCATGGTGACCTCCCAAGCAGCGCAGATCCTTCGAAGAAATGCCATAAACGCTCCTGACCGTACATACGGTTTGTTACTGAGCGGCCGAACCGGCGTTTGGTCAATAAATTGTTTGGCGAGTAACCAAATGACACTCACGAGCATCGAAGGCTGATGCTCGGTTAGGCCAGGCTTCGAAGTTCGAGAACAAGTTCGACAGAGCTGGGGCGCTTACAGAATTTTCCGTTGCGCAATACGGTGATCCCGCACCGCTGTTCTATTGACACTGCTAGTAAGTCGGCCTACACTATCGAGTTTTTAGATGCCCTCAATAACTCACTGTGAGGGTGGGACTAATATGGACAAGAAACGATTAGAGTACTTTAAGAAAAAGCTGTCTACGCGTCGCGAAGAACTGATGAAGACTATCGCGCGCACGCAGGAAGAGGGCCGCACGGCAGATGATGATCAAACTGTTGATCTGGCGGACAAGGCGGCAAACTCATACACCAAGGAATTTCTCTTTGGGATGACCAACACGGATCGCACCATCCTCAACATGATTGATGCGGCGTTGAAGCGCATCCAAGTGGATGAGTACGGTGTATGCGCGAACTGCCAGGATGAGATGCAGCAGAAGCGGCTGGAGGCGGTGCCGTGGGCTAAACACTGCATCAGCTGCCAGGAAAAGATGGAGCAGGGCCTGCTTTAAGCCTCTATACCAGTCTAGCTCGATGCATGTCTAGTTAGATAACTAAATAATAATTACTTTTTCGGGCGGAGCAGTTAAACTTCACCCATGAAAGCTGGGGAGTGCCGCGCGGCAATTCGCTTGCCACGCGAGGCGTTGCGGGCGGATGGCTCGAGCAATTGTACGCGCGGCGTTGCTCAGCGTGGTGTTCCCTGCCGGTTGCCGCATTTGCGAGCAACTGCTTCCCGAACCCACGCGGATTCCCATCTGCAAAGATTGTCCAGGCTCGTTTTGACGGAGGCCTGTTGAAAGGATCGCGATATCTGCGGCTGCAACGTTGATTTTCTCCAGGTGTGTCAACGAAGACTGGGACGGTTATGCTTTCAACCGGGTAAGAAGCTGGGCGGTTTACGACGGCGCGATGGATGGCGGAAGTTGTAATGGATGGCGGCGCCGCTTTTCAAGCGGATGTAGTGGTGCCGGTGCGGCTGCACCACCAACGGGAGCGCGAACGGGGCGACAACCAGACGCTGCTCATCGCCAGACCGCTGGCCAAACGACTGCGGCTGTTATCCACCAGAGTCCGACCAAGTCCCGACAAGCAATTGCTAAGTTATGAAGAACGCTGGGAATCCGTGCGTGGCGCTTTTGCCACACGTCCGGGCAGCCAGGTTGACAATTTACGCGTCTTACTGGTAGATGATGTAATGACTTCTGGAGCGACGCTAGACTCGTGTGCGAAGACTTTGCGCGAGGCAGGTGCCAGATCGGTGATCGGGTTGACAGTGGCCCGCGCGGTTTTAAAGAACGCCGCCGAACGTCTCCAGTAGGATCGTACCCGAGGAAAGCGCGATGAGCGCACGGCGGCCAAGCGTGGTCGATTCCCGGGGGCGCCATACCCCCGATGCAAGCGGAGCGGCTGTGCCCGGCTCCGAGGGTCCCGCCGGCAGTAGATTCCCATCTCCAATAACGGCCCGCCGCATGGCGTTGATGCAGGAGCCTGTGCTGGTGCTGAACGCCACGTACGAGCCCATCAATGTAACAGCGGTACGGCGCGCGATGGTGCTGATGCTGAAAGGCGTGGCGCAAGCCGAAGAACTGCATAACGCGGAAGTGCACTCCGCGGCGCATTCACACCGGGTGCCCTCCGTGATTCGCTTGCTGGCTTACCGGCATATACCGCAGCAGAGCCGAGCGCTTTCGCGAAAAAATATTTTATTGCGCGATCGCAATACCTGCCAGTTTTGCGGGCGGATTTTCCCCAGCTCGGAATTGACGCTGGATCATGTAGTGCCGCGCTCGAGAGGTGGTCGATCATCGTGGGAAAATCTGGTGGCGTGCTGCTACCGGTGCAATAACAGCAAAGGCGACCGGACGCCAGAAGAGGCAGGAATAAAATTAGCGCGCAAACCGCGGCCGTTCACGCTGCATACATCAAGACAATTGATGCGATTAATCGGTCATCGTGATGAACGATGGCGTAAGTATTTGTTTTATTAGCCGATTCCGTATTAACAAAAGTTAACAAGAAAAATTTAGGTGGCGATGAAACCTTTTACGGCGCAGTACATCTAACCTATCAATACCACTTCGAGGACACACCCCGGGAGGCAGCTAAGGCTCAACGCCTTAGCTGCTTCTCTCCTTTTAAGCCACTTTTATTGCCCTTCGTGCAATAAGTAATACTGCGCCAGAATATGAAACGCCCTGTGCAGCAAACGCCGCAATTCCGGTAACACAAAGTGTCACCACCCATGGTTCGAAACCCTACCATCGCACTCGACGTCTAATAGATAAAGGACGCTCTATGCATTCAGTCGCGCGGTCCGGGGTTGCCATCATCGCAGCACTCGTAATGCTAGCAGCGCCTATTTTTGCGTTTCAGTCACCGTTGTCCGACGAGTCCGTACGCGAGGCCTATTTCCTGGGCCAGCGTCACGATGGTTCGTTTGAGGGGTTGGTGGAAAAATCCACGGAGCGGTTCCCTGCGCCGAAAACCGGACCATACGTTTCTTCCGTAATGTTCGTTACTCCATTCGTGAGTGCCGCACAACTGTCCAATAATTACATTGGAAATTACAGCGCTCAACAGGCTGAACTGGATCATCGCCGGGCAGGAAAAGAAATCGTTAAAATTATCGTCGAAATTCAGCTGACGGAATCCTACGGCCAGTTTATCGCCCCGGCCCAGACGAATTCGCGCTCGGGTTCCGTGTCAACTCTGATCCTGCGACCGGATGATTTCTGGAGAGACTTCCAGGTGCAAATTTCTAATGGCGACCAGGCACTATTTAACTCCGTCTATCACGGGCGCCCAAAATATAGTTGTGGCGAATACGGACCTTGCATTCTCATTGGCGCGACGCTCACATTTGAATTTCCCGCAGAAGCTTTTTCAGCTGATTCAGCGAGCATCACGGTGGACCCACCCGAGGGCCAACCCGTTACCGCGGACTTCGATCTCCGCCGCTTGCGCTGAACATCGTGAGCGAATTCCGTCAAAGTGACGCTTGCTCGCCGAATCAAAATCTGCAAGCGCGCGGGAGGCCGCCAGTCGCTAGAAATTCTCAATTCAGATCGAGAGAACGGCGAACGTTCTAAATAGGAAGGTTCAATTTGTGGGATTACGTGGAAATTTAAAATATGGCAATCGCACGCCGCGTATGAAAATCTGGTCGGTGCGTATATTCGCTGGGGCTTGAAATTCCGCTGCTCCGCCAGAAGTCACATAATCGTCTTGGTCGACGCCATCACCGCTGACGCCCAACCCGCCAATTAGGGTGCCATTGCGATACAGGCCGGTGCTGCCGGGAAAAAATACGATCCCGCTGTTATTGCCGCTCGACAGGCCACCGTCGAGACCTTGCGAACATGGATTGACAACGTCATTCATAAACAAGGGGAAGAATGGACCGGCATTCGAATCGTCAATACCGGGCGGGAAAAACGGCTGCGCGCCGAAGCTGATGGTACGGTTGGTCACCGCGGTGCCGATCGGCACTTGGTTCAAGTCCGCATCGCTGCGCTGGCTGCCATTGAAGTACACCATGTTGCGCGCCTTGGTGGCGGCCACATCGATGCTAAAAACGGTGGCGTCTGGCATGCGGCGCAGCGCGATGATGTTTCCGTCAAGATCGGATATCGCAATCACCATGCGCGCGCGCGATCCCAAGGGAAGACGAATGGATGCGCGCGTTTGATTGGCGGTGTTTTCGGCGGCATCGAGAATCTGTGTAGCTTCAACCTGGGTCAGACCACCGCTTGCGGGAGCCGGATTTACGCTAGGATGCGGGCCAACAAGATCTCCTTCAGGAGCGGCTTGACCTGCCTGGGGGCTGATGACATAACTGCCCGCGAACGTGCCGGTGCCGACTGATGCCGGGCGAGTCGTCTGATTAATCGCTGGGAGCGCCACGCCGCCAAGAAATACTTCACCGGGAGCCGGAAGCGGATTCGGTACTGGTGAAACACCGGGGGCCAAGGCGCCCGAGAAGGCCGTGAATTCCGCCACGTCCGGGGCAACCGCCGTCACGCCAATTCCACCAACTAAAATCGCACCCTTGTAAATCGGCAGTCCGCCGGGGTTCACGGCGTTCGGGTTGCTGTCCAGCACATCCGTTTTGCCGGTAACGATTCCCGGGCCCGGGCCGCCGCCAAGCGCAGTCGCGGGCAAAATGCCTCTCGTCTCCAGTTCCGCCGAGAGTTTGCAGCCGCGATTGGTGTTTTCTATTCCGTATAAATCGGCGTTTGAAGCATTCGAAACTCCAGGTGGGAAATGGACGCCGCTGATGAACCGCACCGTGCGGCTCGGAAGAGGCGCCTGGTCATTACTGAAAAACGCGCCAGTGCGCGCCAACCCTATGGCTATGTCATTGGTGCTGGTCTGGATACCAAAATTCCCGGCGACGGTCAGTGGCGCATCGGGCTTGCGATAGACGGCCAATACATTTCCCGCGCGGTCCACCACGGCAATTACGGCGGTGGTTGGCGAAGTAGCGGCTGCCGCGGCGTGAACGATGCCGTCTACGTCACTAGCAGACAGGGTGACAGTTGTCGATGTGGAGGCGGGAGTATTGGCCGCAGTTTGGGGCGTAGTTTGGCTGCCGCCGCCGCAGCCAACCAGGAAAATCGAGAGCACCACCACTAGGATTACGGCTGCGGCAATGCTCACCATAAGCACGTTCCGGCGCCTTTGGTGGGCACGGCGTGCGGGCACGGGTTCTCTCAGTTTATGCATTGGCCTTGGGGGATGTCCTATTCAACCACCCTTTTTCGCTGCGATCAACGAGTTCGGCGGCCCGCTGCCGCCAAGTGATGACGGCGCGCGCCTATCCCCGTAATGCGCTGGTGGGGCAGGGCTTGACGACATTCCTGAAAACTGTTGCCCCGTGCTGCCGGTTGCTGTTATCTAGATGCCGTTCCCGTGGCCTTGGCTTACTTTCAGCAAGACAAAAGCGCGATGTCTTTTCGGCGGACTGTGTCCGTCGCACTCCTCAGTGGTTGGGCCGTGATTTTTTTTCTCGTGGTTCCGGCCGCTGGGTGGGCGGGCGTCGCGCTTGCGCAGCTTCCTCAACCGGATGCTACGGGACAGGCAACACCTTCGCGCGAACAAGGCCCCGTGATGCGCATTCCGCGCCAGCAAGCGTCCAGCACCGCGGCGGTGGACGGCGTGGTGCGCTCCAAAGCGGCCGCAGCCACCGGCAGACCAGTTCCCGGGGCGCAACTGATACTGCGCAATTTGCAAACGGGACAACGTTACACTTCCACCGCGAACGGCGAAGGACTATTCCGCATTTTTCCGTTGCCGCCGGGACGTTATGAGCTAAACGTGGAGGCCGGCGGAGCTGAGAGCTTTGTTCTGCGAGATCTCGCGCTGGGTCCAAATGAAGTTGTTACGCTCGAAATTTTGCTGGCAGAGACGGGCACAGCAGAGAGTGCTTCGCGACTTCCGCGGCTTCCCGAATTAGGGCCCGCGCCTACGTCCAATCCGACGGCAACAGCGAGCACCTATCGCGAGCTCCGCCATCGCCTCGATTCCGATCCCGCTTACATTCAGGAGCTCGCGCCGGATTATCTGCCGCCGGTTGCGGATGTTTATAACGCTGTTCCTAACCGGTGGGCGCTTTCGCAGCCGGACTATCGACGCTATCCGCAAGGCGGCGAATATATTTATACCCGCTCGCGCTGGTACGACCCTTTCAATCGCAATCGTTATAAGGGTGACGAGCCCATTTGGCCCAGTTTGCTCGGTCAACAAACTTTTCTGAGTATCACTGCGACTGCTGAGTCTTTTTTTGACGGCCGGCGCGTGCCGTCGCCCAGCAACGAAAGCTCCGAGCGTCCTGGCAGCAGCGCATTTTTTGGCAAAGGCGAGCAGGCTTTTTTCGACCAGACGTTTCGCTTCACGTTCGATCTTTTTCGCGGCGATACCTCGTTCAAGCCTATCGACTGGCGCATTCGAATCACTCCAGAAATCAGTTTGAATGATCTGGCAGTGCGGGAACGGGGGATCATCAGCCCGGACGTGCGGGCAGGCACGAATCGCTTTGATACGCACGTGGGACTACAGGAAGCGTTCGTGGAAATAAAACTGGCGGACCTGAGTTCCAATTATGATTTCGTGTCTGCGCGCGCCGGGATTCAGCAATTCAATACTGATTTCCGCGGGTTTCTTTTTGTCGATGAACAGCCCGGCCTTAGGATTTTCGGGAATCTACACAGCGACCGTATCGAATACAACGCGGCGTATTTCAATCTGCTGGAGAAAAACACCAATAGCGGATTGAATACCGTTTTCGAGCGGCGCCATCAACAAGTTGTGCTCGGAAATGTTTACCTCCAGGACTTCTTTTTCCCGGGCTACACCGCGGAATTTATTGGCGCGTTCAACAAAGATGATCCGCGTCTTCATTACGATGACAACGGTTTTCTGGTGCGACCTGCGCCCATCGGAAGCGTTATCAACCAAGGGGTGGGGCCGATTCTCCACGGCATTCGCGTTGGGTATCTTGGCTGGCTCGGTAGCGGTCACATCGGGCGCGTGAATTTGACGCACGCGTTCTATCAAGCTCTGGGCGAAGACACTTTTAATCCCATTGCCGGGCGACGCGTTACGGTTAACGCGCAAATGGCTGCGGTGGAACTGTCTTACGACCGCGATTGGATTCGCTATCGCGTTTCCACTTTTTACACCTCGGGGGACGCCAACCCGCGTGACGGCCGTGCTCGTGGCTTCGATTCCATTGAAGACCTTCCAAACTTTGCCGGCGGATTGTTTAGTTTTTGGAATCGCGAAGGCATTCGTCTCACCGGTTCAGATGTGTTAATCAAGTCGCCCGGCAGCCTGATTCCGGCTGTGCGCGCGAGCCCGGAGGAAGGCCAGGCTAACTTCGTAAATCCGGGTATTTTTCTTATCAATGCCGGCGCGGATTTTGATATCACGCCAAAGCTGAAGGGTTTTGCGAATCTTAATTTTTTGCGATTCGAACGCACGGAGGCGCTGGAGTTTCTGCTCTTTCAATCGCCAATCCGTCACACCATCGGCACGGATTTAGGACTTGGCGTCGAATACCGACCGCCACTTAGCGAAAATATTGTTCTCACTGGCGGCGCGGCCGCACTGCAGCCGGGGCAGGGATTCAAGGATATTTATACGGGTAGAACGCTGTTTTCGTTGTTCGGATCGGTGAAATTTACATTTTGAGAAGGCTTTTCATTTCCGGCGCTCGCAGCTTCGCAATAATCAAACGCCGCGTGCCGCAATATGGTCGCGCGAATTTTCTGTTATTGCTTTGTATATCGATAGCGGCGGTTCTTTTGTGGATGGCCGTACGAACCGAAACGGCTTCCGCTTCGCAGCAGGATTCGTCGACCAATTCCTCTTTGCCGCCCCTGGACCTGCGGGGGCAATCTCTGGAAGAAGCGCAACGCAAATCGGCGGGTTGCGTTTCCTGCCATACCGCTACCGACGAACCAACCATGCACCCGACAAAAACCGTGCAACTCGCATGCATCGATTGCCATGGTGGTGATTCTTTCGCGAGCGTAGCCGTTGGAGTTGCGAGCAATTCTCCTGAATACAATGCGGTAAAAGAAAAAGCTCATGTGCATCCGAAAAATTCCATATTTAAAAAGGGCACGGCTGTACCCGAACGCGTTTTCACCGCGTGGCTGAATGAGTCCTACGAGTATATAAAATTTGTGAATCCCGGCGATCTGCGCGTGGCGCCGGAAACCTGCGGATCCGGCGGCTGCCACGCTAGCGAGACTCGCGCGGTCTCCACCAGCATGATGACGCATTCTGGGATGCTGTGGGGCGCTGCTCTCTACAACAATGGCGGCTACCCAGCTAAAAATACTCGCTTTGGCGAAAGTTACGATCGAGACGGCAGGCCCGAATCGATAAAAACTTCTCCTGCGCCAACGCCGGAAGAAACTCGGGCGAAAGGCGTGCTTCCGGAGCTTGATCCTCTTTATCGCTGGGAAACTTCGCAACCGGGCAATGTGCTGCGGGTGTTTGAACGGGGCGGCCACAAGAAAAGTGAGATTGGCAATCCGATCGCGGAAGAAAATCCGGGCAAGCCCGAAAACAAACTGAGCGATCGCGGATTTGGGACAGAGCTGCGAACCGATCCGGTTTTTCTCGGCTTGCAAAAAACGCGCCTTCTCGATCCGGTGATGTCACTTCCGGGAACCAATGATCATCCTGGCGATTATCGCTCGAGCGGTTGCTCGGCTTGCCACGTAATCTACGCCAATGATCGTGACGCGGCGCACTCTGGTCGTTATGCGAAATTTGGACATTCCGGACTGAGCGCGTCCGTGGACGCGACCATTTCCAAAACTGAACGTGGTCATCCCATCAGGCATGCATTCACCCGCTCCATTCCGTCGAGCCAGTGCATGATTTGCCATATTCATCCGGGCACGAACATGGTTACAACGTATTTCGGCTTGACGTGGTGGGACAACGAAATCGATGGCGACAAAATGTATCCGCTGCAACAGCGCCATCCCAGCGAAGAACAACGCTACCAGGCGCTCGTGCGCAATCCCGAAGGTGCCGCAGCGCGGGGCCTGTGGAACGACGACAAATTTTTGGAGCAGGTTGGCAGCGTGGAATTTAATTCCAAACTGCAGACGACGCAGTTTGCCGACTTTCACGGCCATGGCTGGGTGTTTCGCGCGGTATTCAATCACGACCGCAAAGGCAATTGGCTGGACAAGGATGGTAATCCCATTGCTTTTGAAGATCCTGAGCGATTTTCAAAAGCCGTGCATCTCGCGGACATTCATCTGGAAAGAGGGATGCAGTGCAACGATTGCCATTTTGCTCAGGACAATCACGGCAACGGGAAAATTTACGGGGAACCGCGCGCCGCAGTAGAAATCGACTGCATCGACTGTCACGGCACCATTCGACAAAAGGCTACGCTGGTTACTTCCGGGCCCGCCGCGCCTGAAACATTTTCCACCATTAACGGTGTGCGGGTTCCAGATCGTGGCCGTCATTTGGATACGCTGCGCACGCCTTGGGGACTACGCCGTTTCGAGTGGCGCGGCGCGGCGCTCATTCAGCGCTCCATGTCTGACGAGCACAAAGAATGGGAAATCGTGCAAACCGCCGACACCGTAACTCCCGGCAATGTGCACTTCAACGAGAAATCTTTTCGCGCCAAGCTGATGAATACAGATGGCGTGGTCGATTCGAGCATGCCGGAGGACGACACACACCTGGCCCATGGCAACAGCAGCATGACCTGCTACGCGTGCCATACATCCTGGACGCCGACCTGTTTTGGCTGCCATTTGCAAATGACCGCCAATGCGCGCCGGCCCATGCTGCACAATGAAGGGTTGCTCACGCGCAATTACACCTCCTACAACTTCCAGGTGCTGCGCGATGACATTTATATGTTGGGTGTCGACGGGACGGTCACGGGCCATCGCATCGCTCCGGCGCGCTCCAGTTGCGCGGTGCTGGTAAGTTCGCAGAACGCGAACCGCGAGTGGCTGTACTACACGCAACAAACGATTTCCGCGGAAGGATTTTCGGGCCAAGCATACAGCACGTTTGCTCCCCACACGGTACGCGGCAAGGAAACCAAGCAATGCAGCGACTGCCATGTTTCCACAGCCAACGACAACAATGCGTGGATGGCCCAGCTTCTGCTGCAGGGCACAAACTTCATGAATTTCATGGGGCGTTATATTTATGTGGCAACGGGAAAGGGCGGCCTCGAAGCCATTGCCGTCGCCGAGCATGATGAGCCGGAAGCCATCTATGGCAGCGATTTACAACGTATCGCGTATCCCGAAAATTATAAAAAATTTGTTGCGCGGCATCGCGAACTCTTAGCGACCGCGGAGCACGGCGGAAATATCCTGGATATTCAGGCGCGGGGGGAATACGCGTATACCGCCAACGGACCGGGCGGGTTGAGGATCTACGACATCGCCAATATCGATAACAACGGGTTTTCCGAACGGGTGGTGACGTCTCCGGTGTCGCCCATCGGCCAGCGTTTCTATGTGCCTACGAAAAACGCGGTAGCTGTTGCGTCCCCGTCCACGCTGGCGATCGACCCGCTGCGGCAGCGGCTCCCGGAAAACGAGGAGCAACCTATTCATTTGTTGTACGGGTTTCTGTACGTTGCCGATAAAGAAGAAGGCTTGATCGTCGTCGGCAATGCTGATCTGCACGCGAAGAATCCCGGGGTTGGCACGCTTCTTGATGGCAACCCCGCAAATAATTTTCTCAAGCGCGCGTTGGCCTTCAATCCTGGAGGCATTCTCACCGGAGCGCGACGGATCACTATTGCAGGCACCTTCGCTTATATCGTTACGGACAAGAATTTGGTGGTTGTGGACCTTAACAATCCATTGGCGCCACGTGTTACGGCGACGATCGGCGCGCCATTTCTTGATGGACCCGCAGCGATTGCGATTCAATTTCGTTATGCGTTCGTGGTGGATCGCCAGGGGCTGAAAGTTTTGGATGTGACGGACTTGGCCCAACCGCAGGCGGTTGCAAATGCGTTCGTGCCACTGGCCGATGCGCGAAATATTTATGTTGCTCGCACCTATGCTTATATTGCAGCGGGCAAAGAGGGATTGGCGATTGTGGATGTGGAAAAGCCAGAGGCTCCGAAGCTGGATCAAATGTTTACTGCCGGCGGCCAGCTCAATGATGTCAACGATGTGAAAATCGGAATGGTGGCGGCCAGTGCATTCGCTTTCTTAGCTGACGGCAAAAATGGCCTGCGGGTCCTTGAAATTGTTTCCCCGTGGGACGACCCTGCGCATTTTTCCGGGTTCAGTCCTCGGCCCACGCCAAAGCTGATTGCGACGGCGCACACCCGGGGTCCGACGCTGGCTATTTCAAAAGGCATTGATCGTGACCGCGCGGTGGATGAATCCGGCAACCAGTTGGCGGTATTCGGCCGACGGGGTGCCCGCCCTTTAAACAGCGCAGAAACCCGTTTGTTGTACCTTCACGGGGGCACTGGGAGACCCTATACCGTGGAGGATCACGTAGTGGGGAACAACCTTAAGTCTCACGGTGAGACGGGATCTGCCCCCCTCTGGATAACGCGCTTACACGATTTTCTCCTGCCTAAAATGTGAGGGAAACGCTCTGCCGTTCGGCAGTGGCATTGTTTCGCTTTATTTTTGCTCACCAGTATCTAGAACGAATAGCTGAGCTTGCCCTGGGAAACTGTCCCAGAGTGGTTCATCTCCCTTGCTTTGTGCCATTTACCATTCCGCTGCATCTAACAGAATGTTCACGCTGCGTTCAATCTTTTTACGCATAGCACCTATCAGTATTATTCGTGACGGTAGCACTTGAAATAACGATATCCTTGAAATGCTAGGCGCTGAAGCCGGTTGGCTTAGGCAGCGGTTTTTCCCAGTAAGAAGGAGTACCAGAACATGCAGAAACAGTATCTTTTGGCGAGTGATTTCGACCAAACCCTTAGCTTCAACGACTCAGGTGTGGTGCTGAGCGAACTGATCGGTTTTCACGGATTCCATGACAAGGTGTCCGGCCTATCGCACATGAACCTGGTGCAGCAGGGTGCTGAACTTAGCTACCTGATCTTGCACGACCCGGAGTTCCGGCACGTGCGGCGCTCGCACCTTATCGAGACCGGCAAGCGAATTCGCTTGAAGCACAACGTCGCGCTGTTTGCTCGCGCGCTCGACACCCTGGCGGACGGTTACAATTTTCACTTCAACGTGATCTCAGCCGCGCCACAGGAAATTATTCAGTCCGCGCTAGAGGGCATCGTTCCCGCGGATCACATCTACGGCACACGTTTTCGTTACAACGAAGAAACCGGCGAAGTGGAATCCATCATTCGCGCAACGGCTGGTTGGGGCAAAATTACAGTGTTGGAAGAGATTCGCGCCTCACTGGGGATCAGCCACGACAACATCATCTATATGGGCGACGGCAGCTCCGACTTACCAGTCATGATGCACGTCAATCAGCATGATGGTCTGACCATTGCGGTGTCAGAAGCGAAATTCATCACGAGAATCGCGCAGCGCACGGTGTTGAGCGATAACACCATGAGCGTACTGGTTCCGGTGCTGGAGGAAGTTCTGCGGTGGGATTCCGTAAAAATTCGCCGCTTCTTCACCGCCAGCGGCCTGATGCTTCGCGAGTGGGATAAAACCCGTACCGACATGTTGACGATCCAGGAGTCCACCCAGGATGTGACGGCTTCGGCCGTCACCGCTCATTAACGCAGGCTCAACAATTCCATTAACGGTCCATGCCCGCCCTCTACGGGTGATCGCGGCGTAAAGTCTTAAGGCTGACCGCCGCGTGTCTGCATCAAAAATAATTTGTTACCCGTCTGTAACTCCATTTTGTCGTAGAATTCCCGCATTCAAATCTTGAGTCGGCGCATCCAATGCGTGCGCGGAGAATGGGGGCCTTAATTGTCTGCCACGGGAGCTGGGGTGAGCGAGTCTAATCTCGATCTACTAAGTATCAATACCATCCGCACTTTATCGATGGACGCGGTGCAGGCCGCCAATTCCGGTCACCCCGGCACACCGATGGCGCTCGCGCCGGTGGCTTACACGCTGTGGCAAAAATATTTGCGCTATGACCCCAACGATCCGATATGGGCGAATCGCGACCGGTTTGTACTTTCAAACGGGCACGCTTCGATGCTTTTGTATTCGTTGATACATCTTGCGCAGGTCAGGGCCGTCGATCCCAACGATAAAGTTCTAGACTCGATGGCGCTCACCATCGACGACCTCAAAAAATTCCGCCAGATCGACAGCAAAACTCCCGGCCACCCTGAATACCGGATGACCAGTGGAGTCGAAACTACCACCGGGCCACTGGGACAAGGCGTGGCCAACAGCGTGGGCATGGCCATGGCGCGATGGTGGCTGGCTTCGTATTTCAATAAGCCGCGATTCGAATTATTTAATTACGACGTGTACGCCATCTGCGGCGACGGCGACATGATGGAGGGAATTTCTGGTGAGGCGGCATCGCTGGCCGGCCATCATAAGTTATCTAACCTTTGCTGGCTTTACGACAACAATCACATCACCATCGAGGGCGATACCAGCCTGGCGTTCAGTGAAGATGTAGCGACACGTTTCAAAGGTTATGGCTGGCACGTGGAACATGTCACCGACGCCAATGACACCGTGGCCCTTGAAAAGGCCCTGGACGTTTTCCGCAACACTGCCGATAAACCAACACTGATTATCGTCGACAGCCACATTGGCTGGGGCGCCCCCCACCGGCAGGACACCAAAGAAGCCCACGGCGAAGCGCTGGGTGAGGAAGAAGTGGCGCTTGCCAAGAAATTCTACGGCTGGCCGCCGGACGCAAAATTTCTGGTACCCGATGGGGTCTACGATCAATTTAAAAAAGGCATCGGCAAGCGTGGCGCCGAATTGCGCAACGCCTGGATGAAGCAATTCGAATCCTACAGGACCGAATTCTCCGCCCTAGCCGAAGCTTTGAACAAAATACTGCACCACGCTTTGCCGGATGGTTGGGATCAGGACATGCCGACTTTTCCGGCGGACGCCAAAGGCTTAGCCACGCGCGATTCTTCCGGCAAAGTCCTTAATGTGATCGCTAAAAATGTGCCGTGGCTTATGGGCGGGGCAGCCGATCTCTATCCCTCCACAAAAACGCGTTTGACGTTTGAGGGCGCCGGAGAATTCGAAGCTGCCACGCGTGGCGGCCGAAACATGCATTTTGGTATTCGCGAGCACGCCATGGCGGCTATCTCCAATGGAATGGTGCTGTGCAAGATTCGAACGTTTGCCTCGACGTTTTTTATTTTCACCGATTACTGCAAGCCGGCGATTCGTCTCAGCGCCATCATGGAAGTCCCGGTGATCTATATCTTCACGCACGATTCCATTGGCGTAGGCGAAGACGGCCCCACGCATCAGCCTATCGAACACTTGATTGCGCTGCGGGCAGTGCCGGGGTTGGTGCTGCTTCGCCCTGCGGATGCCAACGAAGTGATCGAAGCATGGAAAGTGATCATGCAGTTAAAGAAAGAGCCTGTGGTTCTGGTTCTGACTCGACAGGCGTTGCCCACCATCGATCGCACCAAATACGCAGCGGCGTCCGGCGTTGCCAAAGGCGCGTACATCATCGCTGAGGCGCAAGGCGGCAAGCCGGAAGCGCTACTCATGGCTACCGGAAGCGAAGTTTCCTTGTGTCTGGCCGCTTATGAAACGCTCACAAGCCAAGGGGTAAAGGTGCGGGTGGTAAGCATGCCGTCGTGGGATATTTTTGAGCATCAATCGCGCGAATATCGCGACAGCGTGCTGCCGCCTGAGGTGACCGCGCGGGTCTCGGTGGAACAAGCGTCCATTCTGGGCTGGGATCGTTACGTCGGATCAAAAGGAAAAATCATCGGCATGCATACGTTTGGGGCCTCCGCGCCTTTGAAAGAGTTGCAAAAGAAATTTGGTTTCCAACCCGATAAGGTCGTGGCGGCAGTGAAGGAAGTAATTGGAAAGTGAGAGGCAATGAAAATTGTCATTGGTTCTGACCACGCAGGTTTCCAGTTAAAAGTAGCCATGGGTGACCTGCTGCGATCCCTGAACCAGGAAGTGCTGGACGTCGGGGCGTTCAATGAAAATCCTTCCGATTATCCGGACTTCGCGGAGGCCGTAGGCAAGGCCATACTCGACCGCAAAGCTGAACGGGGTGTGCTGATCTGCGGCAGCGGTGTAGGGGCAAGCGTAGCGACCAATAAATTGACAGGCATTCGCGCGGCGGTATGCCACGACACCTACTCCGCGCATCAGGGCGTCGAGCACGACGACATGAACGTATTGGTTCTCGGCTCCCGCATCATCGGGGTTAAGCTCGCCGAGGAGCTGGTGAAGGCCTTCCTCGCCGCCAAGTTTACCAATGAAGATCGACATGTCCGGCGTTTAGCCAAAGTGAAAGCTTTGGAATCAAAGTTTGCTGTGAGCAGTTCGGCGAGATAAGTACCCTAAAGGCGCGTGATGTGCCGCAGGCGTACAATAAGAATCGAAGTCAGAAGGAGAATTGAAGATGACCACCTCAGTGAAAACTAGCGATACGGAAGTTAGCAAGAGTGGCAAGAATCCCCTGAAGAGACTTCACGATTACGGCCAATCGCCGTGGATGGACTATATCCGCAGAGATTTGATCACCAGCGGTGAGCTGAAAAGGCTGATACAGGACGACGGGCTCATGGGCATGACGTCCAACCCCTCGATTTTCGCGAAAGCCATTTCCAGCAGCAATTTTTACTCCGACATTCTAGATGCTCCCGAGGGCAAGAAGCTGAACGCCACACAGCTTTACGAAAAAATCGCGGTGCGCGACGTTCAGGATGCCGCTGATATTTTCCGCCCGGTGTACGACGAAACCCGCCGTCGCGATGGCTATGTCAGCCTGGAAGTTTCACCGGAGTTGGCGCTCGAAGGAGATAAAACACTACAGGAAGCGCGGCGTTTGTGGAAGATGGTGAATCGCCCCAATGTCATGATCAAAGTGCCGGGCACAAAAGAATGCATCCCGGCGATTCGGCAGCTGCTGGAAGACGGTATCAATATCAACATCACGCTGCTGTTCGCGCAATCCGCTTACGAACAGGTTGCAGAAGTATTTATTGCCGCGCTGGAAGCCCGAGCCGCCAAGAACCAGGATATCGCGCACATCGCCAGCGTAGCGAGCTTCTTTGTGAGCCGCATCGATACTTTGGCTGACAGCCTGATCGACGAAAAATTAAAGTCCGCTACCGATCCCAATCAAAATGCTTTGCTGAACAGCCTAAAAGGAAAAGTGGCCATCGCCAACGCCAAAGTCACCTATGAGAAGTATCAGGAGATTTTTAGCGGACCGCGATGGAACGCTCTGAAAGCCAAGGGAGGACAGACGCAGCGGCTCTTGTGGGCCAGCACGAGCACAAAAAACAAAGCCTACAGGGATGTCATCTACGTGGAGGAATTGATCGGCGCCGACACAGTTGACACCATTCCTCCGGCAACTTTCGAAGCGTTTCGAGACCACGGCAGAGTGCGACCTAGCCTGACGGAAAATGTTGACCAGGCTTTCAAGACCATGTCCGATCTCCAAACGGCCGGCATCTCCATGAAGGAAATTACCGATAAGCTGCTGGTCGACGGAATAAAACTTTTTGCAGACGCATTTAAGGAGCTTCTGGAGGCCACCGGCAAGTCCGCTGGCGTGCGCGCGTGAGTCTAAATCGGCAGACCTACAAACTGCCGGGTTCTCTTTCCGGGCCGTTTGCCGCCGCGCGAGACGATTGGAAAAAGAACGAAAAGGTACGCCGCCTTTGGCAGCGCGACGCCTCTCTGTGGACCGGCACTGATGAAAACAAGTGGCTAGACTGGCTGGGGATCACCGAGGAGCAACTCGCGCATCTTTCCACCTTTCAGGAAATTGCCGCGGACGTAAAACAGGTGGGATTCAAGCATGCGCTTCTTCTGGGCATGGGGGGCTCCAGTTTGTGCCCGGAAGTGTTGCGCATGACCTTCGGGAAAATCGAGGGCTACCCGGAGTTACACGTTCTGGATTCCACCGATCCCGCGCAGATCAAAGCCATTGAAAGCAAAGTCGATCTCTCCAGCACGGTATGTATCGTTTCCAGCAAATCCGGCAGCACCCTTGAGCCCAACATTTACAAGCAATATTTCTTCGAGCGCGTGAAAGAAAAAGTCGGCGAGGCCGAAGTTGGCAAGCGCTTCATCGCAATTACAGATCCCGGCTCGAAACTGCAGGAAGTGGCGGAGCGTGATAAATTCCGCAAAGTCTTCATGGGCGTTCCGGGCATCGGCGGGCGCTATTCTGCGCTCTCAAATTTTGGCATGGTTCCCGCAGCCATTATGGGGATCGATGTCGCGAAATTTCTAAATAACACCGCGGAGATGGTGAAAGTTTGCGGCGCGGCTGTCCCCGCGGATTCCAACCCGGGCGCGCTGCTGGGAATGATTCTCGGCGTGGCGGCTAATCATGGCCGGGACAAGGTAACCATCGTTGCCTCGCCTGGAATTTACGATCTGGGGGCCTGGCTGGAGCAACTACTTGCTGAATCCACGGGCAAAGTGGGCAAAGGCATTATCCCCGTGGACCGCGAGCCTCTCGCAAATTCCGACACTTATGGCAACGATCGCGTCTTCGCCTACCTGCGATTGGAAACGGCGCCAGATAAATCGCAGGACACCGCCATTGCTGCCCTTGAAGCCGCCGGGCATCCGGTGGTGCGCATCGCGGTCGATAATATTTACAACCTTGGGCAGGAATTCTTCCGCTGGGAAATTGCCACCGCTGTTGCAGGTTCCATCATCGGCATCAACGCTTTCAATCAGCCAGATGTGGAAGCCAGCAAGATCGAAACGAAGAAATTAACCAGCGAGTACGAAAAAACCGGCAAGTTGCCAGACGAAAGTCCGTTCTTTGATGGTGACGGCGTCAAGCTGTATGCCGACGAAAAAAATGTCGAAGTTCTCAAGGGAAAGCCGCGGCTCGCGGAAGTCTTGAAAGCGCATCTCGGCAGGCTGCGCGCGGGTGATTACTTTGCCGTGCTCGCCTACATCACCATGAATGAAGCCAATGAGAAAGCCTTGCAGGCCATACGCCTTCCCGTTCGCGACCGGAAAAAAGTCGCCACGGTGCTCGGATTTGGTCCACGCTTCCTGCATTCCACGGGACAGGCTTACAAGGGCGGCCCGAACAGTGGCGTTTTTCTGCAGATCACCTGCGATGACGCTATCGATCTTCCTGTACCAGGGCAAAAATATACTTTCAGCGTCGTGAAGGCCGCGCAAGCACGTGGCGATTTCGCAGTGCTGGCGGAGCACGGCCGGCGTGCTTTGCGAGTGCATCTCGGCAAAGACGTGGCCGCAGGTCTGGCTACATTGACCAAAGCGGTGAAGCAGGCCACCGCCTAGTTGAACGGTTTACTTTGCACAACTTCAGGTAAAAATCGCGGAGGGCGAGAAGATGCAGCTTGGCATGATCGGGCTCGGAAGAATGGGCGCCAACATGGTGCGCCGGCTGGTGAAGGGCGGTCACCAGTGCGTGGTTTACGATCGGACTCCCGACACGGTAAAGAAACTCGCCAGCGACGGCGCGATCGGCAGCAATTCCCTCGACGAATTTGTAAAAAAACTCGAGAAGCCTCGCGCGATCTGGCTGATGGTTCCCGCTGGAGTAGTGGACGCCACGCTTAACGATCTCGTTGCAAAACTCGACAAAGGCGACATCCTCATCGATGGCGGAAACTCCTACTACATCGACGACATTCGTCGCGCAAAAGAACTAGCCGCAAAAGGTTTGCACTATGTTGATGTCGGCACGAGTGGCGGGGTCTGGGGACTGGAGCGCGGCTATTGTCAGATGATTGGCGGCGAAAACGACGTTGTGAAACATCTTGATCCCATTTTCAAAACGCTGGCGCCTGGCCGCGGGAACATGGATCGCACTCCTGGCCGCGAAAAAGCCCCCGGGACCGCCGAAGAAGGCTATCTGCATTGCGGGCCGTCGGGCGCCGGCCATTTTGTAAAAATGGTTCACAATGGAATCGAGTACGGATTGATGGCTGCATACGCTGAAGGCCTCAATATTTTGAAGCACGCTAACGTCGGTAAATCACATCGCGAGACGGACGCGGAGACCGCGCCATTGCGTGATCCTGGCCACTACCGATATGACTTCAATCTTGCGGACATAACTGAGTTATGGAGGCGCGGCAGTGTGGTGGCTTCGTGGCTGCTCGATCTGACCGCCATTTCACTTTTGGAAAAACCCAACCTCGACGGTTTTTCGGGACGCGTCTCCGACTCTGGCGAGGGTCGCTGGACGATCATCGCCGCAATTGAGTCCACCACCCCCGCTCCGGTGCTTAGTGCGGCGTTGTATCAACGATTTTCGTCGCAGGGTGAAGATGAATTCGCCGGAAAAGTTTTGTCCGCCATGCGATACCAGTTCGGCGGGCACGTTGAGAAAAAGTCAGCGTAATAGTTTTGAAGTCTTAGCAACATCGCACGCCAAAAGGCAGGGCCTCGCTCATGAGCTTGAATCATCTGGATCCCAACCCCGTAGGAGCGCCCTGCGTTATGGTGATTTTTGGCGCAAGCGGCGACTTGACCAAGCGAAAATTAATTCCCGCGCTGTGCAATCTGGCGAGCGACGGGCTGCTCTCCAAACAATTCGCGATCGTCGGTTTTGCCGCCAACGACTACACCACCGAGACATTTCGCAAAATGTTGACGGACGAAATTCCCAAATATTCAAGTGCACCGATCGATCAGAAACTCTGGCATTGGTTTACCGAACGCATCTACTACGTAAAAGGAGATTTTAATGATGCGCAGGCGTACCAGCGCCTCAAGGAACAAATCGAGGATGCCGATAAAAAACACAGTACTGTCGGTAATAAGTTTTTCTATCTCGCAGTTGCGCCTAGATTTTTCTCACCCATCGTCAAGCGGCTAGGGGAAGCGGGGCTCACAAAAGAAGAAAATGGACACTGGGCTCGCGTCATTGTCGAGAAACCTTTTGGCCATGATCTGGAATCCGCGAAACAACTGAACCAGGACCTCAAGCAGGTACTTACCGAAAATCAGATTTATCGCATCGATCATTACCTCGGAAAAGAGACCGTCCAGAATCTGATGGTCTTCCGTTTCTCCAATAACATTATCGAACCTTTATGGAATCGCAATTACGTTGACCACGTGCAAATCACCGCCGCGGAAACGGTTGGCGTAGAACATCGGGGTGGATTTTACGAAACTGCGGGCGCGCTTCGCGACATGGTTCCCAATCATTTATTTCAGTTGCTCACCATGACAGCCATGGAGCCGCCCATTTCCTTCGACGCCGACGAAGTTCGCAACAAACAGGCCGAAGTTCTTCACGCGATCCAGCCGTTCGGTCCAGAGGAAGTTCTTACCTGCATGGTTCGCGGTCAATATGGCGAGGGCACCGTCGATGGCCAGCGTGTCGTCGGCTATCGCAGCGAGCCGGACGTGGCGCGCGATTCGAACACCGAAACATTCGTGGCCCTGAAACTGCACATCGATAATTGGCGTTGGGCCGGCGTTCCGTTTTATTTGCGGACCGGCAAGCGCTTGGCGCGCCGTGTAACTGAAGTCGTGATCCAATTCCGGCGCACGCCCTTTGTCCTATTTCGCAACACCAGCGTGCGTAATCTTGAAACAAATCGTCTGGTCGTTCACATCCAACCTGACGAGGGCATCTCTCTTAGCTTCGGCGCCAAAGTTCCGGGGTCCATAATGAAGCTTGGCCTTGTAAACATGGATTTCGATTACGCCACTTATTTCGGGTCGGAACATACCACCGGATACGAGCGGCTGTTGCGCGACTGCATGGTTGGTGACGCCACCCTTTTCCAACGTGCCGACATGGTGGAAGCTGGCTGGAGCGTCATTCAACCCATCTTGGATGTGTGGCACGCTTTGCCCCCGCGCGATTTCCCCAACTACCCCGCGGGATCCTGGGGGCCTCGCGAAGCTCAGGAATTGCTGCAGCGCGATGGCCGGGAATGGCACAACGGCGACGACGAAGGACTCAGCCGGCTCAACCGTTCGATCGATCGTGCTAACGCAGTTGACCGGGTAGGAATCGCTTGATGCCGGCCGCCGCGCAACAACGCGAGGTTTATATGCTGAAGGACAACGCTGCCATTGCGAGGCGCGCTGCTGAAGAGTTTGTAAAGATGGCGCAATCCACGGTTCAACAGCATGGATCTTTCTCAGTAGCGTTGTCCGGCGGTTCTACTCCGAAATTACTTTACTCTCTGCTGGCTACGGATCCTGAACTTCGCGCCAAGGTTCCCTGGGATAAGATGCAAATATTCTTCGGCGACGAACGCCACGTCGGGCCAGATGATCCGCAGAGCAATTTCAAAATGGCTTCGGAAACCATGTTCAGCAAGGCACCGCTAAAACCTGAGCAGATTCATCGCATGAAGGGCGAGTATCCCGACGCCGAAAAGGCCGCCCAGGAGTACGAACAAGGGTTGCATACGCAGTTCCATCTGAAAGACGAGGAGCTGCCGCGCTTCGACCTGGTTTTAGCAGGCATGGGCGACGAAGGCCACACCCTTTCGCTCTTTCCAGGAACGAAAGCTCTGCATCCTGAGGGTCGCGCCGTAGTTCGCAACTGGGTTGGCAAACTCGCTACCGACCGCATCACCATGACCGCGCCCACGGCCAACAACGCTGGCATGATTCTTTTCATGGTCGCCGGAAAAGACAAAGCGCCGGCTCTGAAGGCGGTGCTCGAAGGCCCCTACGAGCCCGAACAGTTGCCCGCGCAATTGCTGCAACCGACTAACGGAAAATTACTGTGGCTGGTCGACGAAGCCGCAGGCAGTATGCTTTCTAACGCCATTCGACAATAAACAGGAGAACGATTATGGCCACCAGTACAAGCACCGGAAAGATCGAAACCTATTTGGGATCCAAGGCAGAATTTCTCTTGGGCTTCAATTCCCCGAAAATTTCAAAAGATCGTTTGCATTTGCCGGGTCCTGATTTTATCGATCGCATCTGGACTATTTCGGATCGCAATATCCGCGTACTCACGAATTTGCAGCGAATATATGGTCGCGGGCGGCTGGCTAACACTGGCTATCTGTCCATTCTGCCGGTCGACCAGGGCATCGAACATTCCGCGGGCGCCAGCTTCGCGAAAAATCCTGATTATTTCGACGCGGAGAATATCGTCAAGCTGGCCATGGAAGGCGAGTGCAACGCGGTCGCCTCTACTTTCGGCGTACTCGGCGTAGTCGCCCGAAAATATGCTCACAAAATTCCGTTCATCGTAAAAATGAACCACAACGAGTTGCTTACGTATCCGAATAAAGCGGACCAGATTTTATTTGGCACGGTGAAGGAAGCCCACGACATGGGCGCCGCGGCAGTGGGTGCCACCATTTATTTTGGCTCGGAACAAAGCGGCCGGCAGATCGTGGAGGTCAGCCAGGCCTTCGCAACCGCGCATGAACTAGGCATGGCTACAGTGTTGTGGTGCTATCTGCGCAACAATGCCTTTAAAAAAGATAAGGATTATCACCTCTCCGCGGATCTAACCGGCCAGGCCAACCATCTGGGCGTAACCATTCAGGCCGACATCATCAAGCAGAAGCTTCCGGAAAATAATGGCGGCTACGCTGCGCTGAATATGGGCGATTCCAGTTACGGAAAATTTGATAAGCGCATTTACACGGAACTGACCAGCGATCATCCCATCGATCTCTGCCGCTATCAGGTGGCCAATTGCTTCATGGGCCGCTCTGGACTGATCAACAGTGGCGGCGCGTCGGGCGCCAACGATTTCGAAGAAGCGGTGACCACCGCGGTAATCAATAAGCGCGCCGGCGGCACCGGGCTCATCTCCGGCCGCAAAGCGTTCCAACGTCCGATGAAAGAAGGCGTGCAATTGTTGAACGCCATCCAGGACGTCTATCTGAGCCCGGAAATCACCGTCGCGTAGGCAACTGGCGCTGGCACGTATCGTTCATTGAAAAATAATTGATCGTTCGGTGACCGCGGATCATCAAACGTTTCGGGACGTCGGAGCAATTATCCCGCGGCACGTCTTATAAGTAGTGCTTTCCCCATATCGCGTAAATGACCGGGAGGTGAAATGTCGAATCGCCTGCAAGGCAAGGTCGCAGCCATCACCGGAGGTAATCGAGGTATTGGACTGGGGATTGCGCAGCGTTTTGTGCAGGAAGGCGCAGCTGTTTCCATCTGCTACCTGTCGGACAAGGCTGGAACTGAAAAAATCGTTGAGGGCCTTCGCGCGAACGGGGCTAAAGCCGTTGCTATTCAGGCGGATGTCTCCAAAATTGCCGACGGCCAGCGCTTTGTGGCGGAAACGACGCAGCAGCTTGGCAAAATCGATGTGCTCATCAACAATGCTGGGGTAGAGAAGCGCGCTGAATTCTGGGAAGTTACTGAAGCCGATTACGATTTTGTTTTGAACGTAAATCTAAAAGGGCTGTTCTTTATCTCGCAGGCATTCGTCAAACATCAGATGCAGGCCAAGGCTGGCGGCAAAATCATTAACCTCAGTTCCGTTCACGAAGAGCTGCCCTTTCCTCATTTCGCCACCTATTGCGCCAGCAAAGGTGGCGTCAAAATGTTGACGCGCGACCTTTCCATTGAGCTCGCGCCGCTCGGCATAACCATAAATTCCATCGCGCCCGGGGCGATCGAAACGCCTATCAACAAGGCGCTGTTGAATGACCCGCAAAAGCTGAAGGCTTTGCTGGAAAATATTCCACTCAAGCGCCTTGGGGAGCCGAGCGATGTAGCCTCCGTCGCGGTTTTTCTGGCCTCCGACGAATCCAGCTATATGACTGGTACTACAGTTTTTGTTGATGGCGGCTTGCTATGGAATTATCAGGAGCAGTAACGTTCGCGAGGACCGCATGACATCCACAAATCCTCAAAAACCAATACGCCTGGTTATCGCTGATGTCGATGGCACGCTGGTCACGCAAGAAAAAATCCTAACGACGCGCGCCATTCAAGCTGTTATGGCGTTGCGTGCCGCAGGCATTAAGTTCGCGGTGACCAGTGGCCGTCCACCGCGCGGCATGGCCATGTTGATCGATCCGCTGAAAATCGATGAGCCGCTCGCCGCTTTTAATGGCGGCGTTATTACCAAGCCCGATCTGACCACCATCGTGCGCGAAAATTTTCTGCCACGCGCCATCGTTGAAAAAGTCATTAAAATAATTCTCGACCACAAACTGGATGTCTGGATTTACACCGGGCGCGACTGGTATGTGCGCGATGCGAACGCGCCGCACGTGGCGCGCGAACAGTGGACGGTAAAATTTGCGCCAGTTGTAGTTCCCAGTTTTGACGACCATTTGGAAAACGCAGCGAAAGTTGTGGGCGTTAGCGACGACCTTGAGGCCGTGCAACGCTGCGAAAAAGACACGCAGGAAGCCCTCAGTAATCGAGCCTCGGCAGCACGCTCGCAACCGTACTACCTGGACGTGACGCATCCCAAAGCCAATAAAGGCGAGGTGGTGCTGGCCATGTCCGATCTTTTGCAGACGCCTGTGGACCAAATCGCCACCATCGGCGATATGCCCAACGACGTGCTGATGTTTCGCAAAAGCGGCATCAGTATTGCCATGGGAAATGCCAGCCCCGAGGTCCAGAAAGCCGCGACTTACGTTACGGCCTCAAATGAAGAAGAAGGTTTTGCCGAAGCGATGGAAAAATTGGTATTGCAAAAACGGGCTGCTAGTTAATTTCGCGTAATTTTTTGTGACTGGGGAGTACCGTTCTACCCCTAAGCCCGCGTGAGTGTCGCGCCCTTGGCGGCCTGCAGAAGATTTCGAACATTTTCGCCGATGTTCCCGCTTCCAAAAACGGCATTCCCCGCTACCAGCAGTTCGGCTCCCGCGCGCACCACTTCCGCAACCGTGTCCATTGCGATCCCGCCGTCAACTTCGATTCTGAAATTCAGCCCGCGCTTTGCCCGCGTGTTGGCAAGCGCCTCTATCTTGCGGAGCGCGCCGCGGATGAATTTCTGCCCGCCGAATCCCGGATTCACCGACATCACCAAGACGTGGTGCACGATTTCCAACACTTCATCGAGCATGGACACCGGGGTGGCTGGATTGATCACCACTCCTGGTTGGCAGCCGTGGGTGTCGATGAGATGCAGCGTACGGTTGAGGTGCACGCAAGCTTCCTGGTGTACCGAGATCCAGGTCGCGCCTGCTTCCGCGAACGCTGGAATTAATTCATCGGGATTTTCAATCATCAAGTGACAATCGAAGATTACATCTGGAATGGCCTTGCGCAGCGACTTCACCACCGGTGGACCGATGGTAATGTTCGGCACAAAATGGCCGTCCATCACGTCGACGTGCAGCAATGTGCCGCCGGCGTCCAACGCCGCTTTGGCATCCGCGGCAAGCTGCGCGAAATTCGCGGACAATATCGACGGTGCTAACTCTATCTTGGACAACTCAGCGCTCCTGCAGCCGTACTCCAAAGATTATACGCAACTCTACCAAGCTATCGTGCAACGCGTCCTGCTGCTTTCCTGGGCCATCTCCAACACGCGCATGACGCCCAAGGCGTATTCGGGAGTTACCGCCATCGTCGCGCGGCCCAGAATCGCGTCTCGCACATTAGCGTAGTAATCGCGGTAATCGCAGGTGGAAGAAGGCACGCTGCGCTTCGTAACTGCGTCGTTCTCCATAATGGTGAGGACGCCCCAATCCTCCTGAGGCTCAACACCCCATGGACCATTTTCGGGAATATAGGCACGGCGCAAATTTATTTCTTGGGGATCGAAAGTCTGCTTGAACAATGATCCGCGCGTGCCATGCAATACAAATCTTGGCCGCGGCGCGACCGCCAGCATCGTTGAACGCAGCGCTGCGCGCATACCAGCGGGATAGTGGAGCATTACGTCGAAGGCGTCATCGACCACCGCGACTGGGCGTTCCAGCCGCACATCCGCGGTGACCGCTTCAGGCAGCCCGAATAGCACCAGCGCATGATCGATCAAGTGAGGCCCCAGGTCGAACAAAATCCCACTACCTGGGCCGACACGTTCGCGCCACGCTCCAGGCTTCAGATCAGGCCGAAACCGATCATAATTTGTTTCGAAGCGAACGATTCGCCCTAAGGTGCCGTTTGAAACAATCTGGCGTATAGCTTGAAAATCTCCGTCGTACCTGCGGTTTTGATAAACGGTAATCAAACGCTCGCATTTTCGCGCCAGCTCAACGAGTCCTGCGGCTTCTTTTAGTGTGGTCGCGAATGGTTTATCCACCACTACGTCGCGTCCGGCCTCCAGGCATTGCCGGGCAATCGGTGCATGTGTCTCATTAGGGGTGGCGATGACCACCAGTCGAATGTCGCGAATAGTCAAAAGTTCCTCGACGCTGCGCACCACCCGCACGTCAGGATACTTTTCCGCCGCTTCATTACCGTGGCGTTGCATAATCGCAGCCAGGCGCAATCCGGGCGTCGCGCGAATTACCTGAGCGTGAAACGCGCGGCCCGCTAAGCCAAATCCGATCAAACCGACATCAATCATTACTTTTCATCTTAAGACAAATTTTTATTCAGTAAATCTCAATCCGTGTCACGGCTAGCCAAGAACTACTGTCTCATTGCCTGCGGCCTTTACCTCGCGCAAAATGACAACGCGCATGTTGCCGGCCTCCACTGCCAACGAAAGTCGCAATCTCAAGTTTGTGCACGCAGCGCTATTCGCGGGCTTCGTAGTCAGCGGCATGGTCGCTACCATCCTCGGACCCAGCCTTCCCACTTTCATCGCGCGCTGGGCTCTTGACGATACGCAGGCGGGCTTATTTTTTACCACGCAATTCCTGGGGTCGCTGCTGGGGGTATTGCTCTCCAGCGCAATTCTCGCGATGCGCGGCTATCGGGACGCACTGGTACTGGGTTTCTTTCTCATGGCCGTGGGAGTTACCGGGCTGAATAGCGCCAGCCAGTACGTTACGTTGTTGGCGACCGCCTTGTACGGCTTCGGTTTCGGGATAGTCATTCCGGCCACAAATCTCTGTATCGCGGAAATTTCCGGGGCGCGACGCGCTACGGCACTAAATTTAATAAATATGGCTTGGGGGGTCGGCGCCATCGCTTGTCCAGTTCTGCTGTTGGCCGGACTTAGAGCTAATCACTACCACGCAGTTTTGCTTTCTATGGCCGCCAGCGCGCTGCTTCTGAGCATTTTCTTTGTGAGCATGAAGTTTGAAAGTCTGTCTCGGGAGTCTCCAAGTGGCGCGACCGCAAAAGAAAAAATCACCCCGGCGCATCCCATCCATGTTCCCGTTGCGCTAGCGCTGCTCTTTTTTTTATACATCGGCACCGAGAACGGCATCTCCGGATGGGCCGCCGAGCAGGCCCATCGAGTGGGCACGGGAAATGCTTCGGCAGTCATGCCGATGTTTTTCTGGGTCGGGCTATTATCCGGCCGCGGCATCTCCGCGTTGATTCTCACGAGAGCCAAAGAAAGCTGGCTGGTGATTACTGGCTTGGCGCTGTCGGCGCTGGGAACAACCTGCCTGCTCCTCGCGGCCGGGCGCTCGCAGGTAATTCTGGGGGTGGTGCTGGCCGGATTTGGTCTCTCCAGCGTTTATCCCATTTTTATTTCATGGCTTTCCAAATGGTATGGCGAACGGGCTCGTCGATTGGGCGGAGTGATGTTTTCGCTGGCAGCACTGGGGGGCGCGACGCTGCCGTGGATGGTAGGATTTGTTTCGCAACGGGCCAACAGTCTGCGTGTGGGCTTACTGGTTCCCCTTGTCGGCTGCGTCGTTATGACTGTTCTGGTCGCCGTATTGCGCCGCCGCATCGCCGCCTGAGGTATTCTTTCTCGGTGCAGCCCGCGCAGAAGATCTCCTCACAACGCTCGCCAACCACCGGCTTGCTTTTCGGCTTGATCATCACGCTGGCCGCGGTGCTGGCTTACGCGTCCTACATTACCGTGCAGCTCTCGGGCTTGCGCCGGCTGCAGAGTGACATAATCGACCGTAATCGCAAAGATTCCTTGCAGCTTCTTCGCATTCAGAATGATTTGAATTCCATTGCACTGGCCATGCGCGACATGCTTGACGCTGCCGAGCCTTATCCCCTCACCGCGTGGGCCGCACAGTTCGATCGCATTCATGCTGATCTGGATACGGCACTGAAACTCGAAGAAAAATTTGCGGACGCGAATCGCACTCCAGAACAGCTTCACTATTTGGATCAGTCGCTGGCGCAATTTTGGGACGCCGTGAATCGGATGTTCGCATTAGCCAGTGCTTCCAAAGACGCCGAAGCACGCGAGCAAATCCGGCTGACGCTTCAGCCCCGCCAGCAGGCTTTAAGTACCGCGGTATCCCGCTTGCTGGTTGAAAATAACGAAGGCGAGGAGCAAGCCGCTGCACGCATCGCGCACATTTACGACAGCGTGCAACGGCAACTTTACCTTTTTCTAGCCGCTACGCTGATTGCCATCGTGCTCACCAGCCTTTACCTCATTCGCTCCAACCGGCAGATTTTCGCGCGACTGGCCGAACTTTCTGAGCAGCGCAGCGATCTCGCTCAAAAATTAATCTCAACGCAGGAATCCACACTGCGCCACATCTCTCGAGAACTGCACGACGAGTTTGGACAAGTCCTGACCGCCATTGGCGCGATGCTTGGACGCGCCGGAAATCAGGCGCCCGAAGGTTCGCCGCTTCGCGCGGATCTTCAGGAAGTACGGGAAATTGCGCAATCCACGCTGAATAATATTAGGAGCCTTTCACAGGCGTTGCATCCCGTTTTGCTTGAAGAAGCGGGGCTCGAGAGCACCCTGGACTGGTATATTCCTACGGTGGAGCGACAAACGGGGATTCGTTTGCACTATGAAAAATCCGGCCAGCCATTTCCGGTAGACACCGGCGCTGGTGTTCATCTCTTTCGCATCATCCAGGAAGCGCTTAACAACGTTAGCCGCCACGCTGGTGCTACCGAGGCATGGATTCGCCTTAAATTTCTGCCCCATGCTCTTGAGTTGGAAGTGGAAGACCACGGTAAAGGATTCGTCAGCCCGAACACGCCAAATGGAGATACTCCCCGGGGCATCGGTCTGGTGGGCATGCGCGAGCGTGCCGAATTGATTGGTGGCACCTTGGAGATCTCGCGCCCTGCTCAGGGGGGGACATTGGTTCGTGTAAAAATTCCCCAGGACAAATTACAAACTCATGCCGCGTAAAATTACGGTTCTGCTGGTCGACGATCATGCTCTGGTGCGCCGCGGTTTCCGGCGTATGTTGGAAGACGATGCGGAAATCTCCGTCGTTGCGGAAGCGAGCGATGGTCCCGAAGCCGTTCGACTGGCGCTCGAATTACGCCCGCAGGTAATCGTCATGGACTGCGCGCTTCCGGAATTCAATGGCATTGAGGCGACGCGGCGCATTCGCAAGGAATTCCCCGCCGTGGAAATCTTGATGTTGAGCATGCACTCCGAAGAAACCCTAGTGCGCCAGGCGCTCGACGCCGGCGCTCGTGGATATGTTTTAAAAAATGCGATGGAACTCGATCTAGTGCGTGCGGTGAAAACTGTCGCGCTGGGCAAAGCTGTCCTGGATCCGCAGGTTTCCAAACCGGCCGCGCTTAAGGGCGAGCGCGGTTCCGGCCTGACTGCCCGCGAGCTGGAAATTCTGCAACACATCGTGGCGGGAAAATCTAATAAGGAAATTGCCGTCGATTTGGGTCTCAGTTCCAACACCGTGGCCGTGCACCGCGCCAATATCATGGACGCGCTGGGCATACACAAGACCGCCGAATTGGTGGTGTACGCCATTCGCAACGGCCTGGTCACTCTTCCATGATGATCGGGCTTACATAATGTGTGGGCTTACATGAAGCGCCGGCAGTTTGTTGGTGCAGCTGGCGGCTTGGCCCTCAACACGGCGTTCGCGCCGCGTAATCTTTTTGGCGCGCCGTCCGCGCCGCTGGGGTTCAGCTTCGCCGATGTCACCAGCGCGGCAGGGATACAGTTTCAGCATAATAGCGGAGCCTTCGGGGGGAAATTTCTGCCCGAAACACTGGGCTCCGGTTGCGCATTTCTGGACTACGACAACGACGGGTGGCAAGACATTTTGCTGGTCAATGGCATGGATTGGCCGGGCCACAAGCGGCAGAAATCGACTTTGCGTTTGTACCGCAACAATCGCAACGGATCTTTCACTAACGTTACTCGCGCCGCCGGCCTGGAACTCGAAATGTATGGGATGGGAGTGGCCATCGGCGATTACAACAACGATGGCTTCCCGGACATTTTTATAAGTTGTGTCGGACAGAGTTATCTTTTCCACAACAATGGCGATGGCAAATTCACCGACGTGACGCGCCCGGCCGGGCTTCTGAGCCACCAGGGCTTCAGTACCTCCGCCTTGTGGATCGATTACGACCGTGATGGATTGCTGGATTTATTTGTATGCAACTACGTCCGCTGGTCGCCGGAGCACGATGTTTTTTGCAGTCTCGACGGCACTCATAAATCGTATTGCACTCCGGAAGCCTATCGTGGCAACACCTGCTGGCTCTTTCACAATCGTGGAGACGGCACATTCGAAGATGTCACCGCCACGAGTGGAGTCTTTGACAGCAGCTCAAAATCTCTCGGCGTGGCCATGTTTGATTACGACCAGGACGGCTGGCCCGACCTGCTGGTAGCCAACGATACCCAGCCAAATAAGCTGTACCGCAATTTGCGCAACGGAAAATTCAAAGATCTTGCCGTGGAAGCCGGGCTGGCCTTCAGCACCGAAGGCAAGGCCCGCGCCGGGATGGGCGTGGACACTGGCGATTTCGACAATTCCGGGCGGCCCGGCGTGGCCATCACAAATTTTGATAATGAAATGATTGGTTTGTATCGCGCAGTCTCGGCGACTGCCTACGATGACGTCTCACAAGTAAGCGGCATTGGCGGCCCATCTAAAAGCACCCTGGGCTTCGGCTGCGCTTTCCTCGATGTAAATCTCGACGGCTCCCTCGATCTCGCAGTCGCTAACGGCCACATTGACGAAACGGTGCGCAACATTCGCGGCAACGTCGGTTATGCGCAGCCTCCGCATCTCTTTCTCAATGGCGGTAATGGGAAATTTCGAGACGTCGCTGCCGAAGTTGGCGGTGGATTCGAAAAATCGAAAGTGGGACGTGGGCTGGCCTACGGGGATTTTGACGGCGACGGCGATCTCGACATTCTGATGACCACCAACAACGGGCCCGCGTATCTGTTTCGCAATGACCAATCGTCGGGCAATCGAAGCATCCGTTTTCGCCTGATCGGCACGAAGTCGAATCGCGATGCCATCGGCGCTTGTGTTCGTGTTTTTTGCAATGGGCAGGCTCAATCGCGCCTGGTGCACGGTGGCTCCAGCTATCTTTCTCAGTCGGAGTTGCCGGTCACTTTTGGTATCGGCAAACACGACAAAATCGATCGGGTTACCATCGATTGGCCCAGTGGCAGGAACGAAGAATTCAAGGATCTTGCCGCGGGGCGCTACGAATGCACCGAATCCAAAGGCATAAAAGCCGCACCTTGAGCTGGCCCTCCATTGGTTAAGGCCAGTTTTTCCAACAGATGTAATGCCAAAACTCATTTCTACCCTAGTCTTTTTGCATTATTGTCAACAATTCGCGGTCGTCTTATAACGTTCTTACAGGACACCCCGCTTCCCGGTCGGCACTTGGCTGGCCCGGAGGCACCCCCAAATGCATCGCGGCCGGATGATCGAAGCCATCCGGCCGATTTTTTTATATGTTGAGGCGTGAGCGAAATCGCTGATTCCCGTTGGAGCGCGTATGACCTGGATCAAGACTGTTCGAATGGACGAAGACCAGCGCGTGAAGCACGCGATGGAATCCCAGCGGAAACTTTACCCTATTGAATACGCCACGCCCGTTGCGGTGGTTGACGGCGGGGGTGAAGCGGCCGGCATCGTGGCTTCGCATACGCTGCTGCCCGACGCTCTTTTCCATGCCTTCAGCACGTTTGGCGCTCTGATGTCTCCCGATTTACCACTGACGCGCCACCAACACGAAATGATCGCCACCATGGTGTCGGTCACCAACCGCTGCCACTATTGAATCGAGTCACACGCAGAGTTTCTGCGTCGCGTAACACTGAACGAAGAAATGGTTGAGGCGCTGAAACGGGATTACAACAGCGCGCCCATCAGCGAGCAGGATCGCGTGATGATCGATTACGTGGTGAAGTTGACGAAAGACGCCACGGAATGCAGCCCGGCGGACCACCTAGCCCTTCGCGCAGCAGGCTTTGACGATCGCGGAATTCTGCAAATCACGCTGATCGCGTCGTGGTTTAACTATATCAATCGCGTGGCGGACGCGCTGGGTGTCGGTCGCCCCGGATAGCGGTTTACGGTGTGTTCGGCAGGGGTTCTGTAGGAGTTTCAGACTTGTCCGTGGTGACTCGAACAGCCTCGATTTTCAATCCCTTATTCATATCGAAGCGTTGCTTTCGATCCAAGCTTTTCACGAATTCGCGAGTGGCCTTTCCAATCGCACCTCCGATACTGGACGCATCGATCTTGATAGTGCGGCCTTCCGGACCTGCTTTTCGATCTTCATATTTCAGTGTGACGTTGTAGGTATTCAAAATGATCTCCTAACTGCTAGTTAGTTGCCGGCTGGGTTATGAGATCGCGCTCGTTTGGAAAACGCGCTCGTTTTTACACCTGCTTTTACCCAATCATAATCCGTCGTTTCAGCAGGTTTTGGCAAGGCTATGGCAGCGATACCGGGATTCGAACCCGGATTTCGGCCTTGAGAGGGTGAGGCCAAAACAGCACAATATCATATTTACTGGGCTTTTTAATAATCTCGCCACCCTCCACCTGTTGTAAGTTGTTGTAAGTTCGTAGGGTCTGTTGCCCAAATGGTGCAAGCTTGGTGCAAGCTTTAGATTTTCAAATCCTTCCATGAGAAGGCCGGTCGAGGTCAAGGCACACTTCGCTTTTTTCTTTCCGTGAGTCTGTTCCCATTCAGCTAAGCCCGCCCCGGTCGCCATCCTTCCATCCGCACTCTTTTGTGAGCGAGATTCGCTCGGTGC
>DASYJM010000361.1:0-9685 GCA_035996445.1 Candidatus Acidiferrum sp.
CTCCATACACACTCCTAAGCTGGAAATGAAGAACGACGATGCGCTAACATCTCCCCGATAGTCCCAAATAGAAGTTTCATTTCGCCTGCCTCGCTTCCCACGAGGCACATAAAGCATTTGAGCAACGAATTTCACTTGAAATGGTCACCCAGGCTGGAGAATCTGTGCACGGCAGAAACCCCATGAAAAGCTTTCAACACAACGACGCGGCTCCGCGGTATTCTACCTTTGTCAGTTACAGACGCGCTGATAACGCCGATGAAGGGCAGCGTTGGGCTGAATGGGTTATGGTGACCCTAGAAAGTTATAACGTTCCAAAAGCGCTTATCGGCAAAGATAATACTCAGGGCGGGAACATCCCTGCAACCCTTTATCCGGTGTTCCGTGACGAAGCGGAACTCGCCGCTGATGCGAACCTTCCAGACAGAATTCGCGAAGCACTCACGAGAAGCGATAGTATGATTGTTATCTGCAGTCCTGGTGCAAGACAATCACGATTTGTCGCCGAAGAAATTCGCTACTTCAAACAACTAGGGCGCGCCCATCGCATTTTCCCGCTAATCATCGACGGCGAGCCCAACGCCAATGTTCGCGCTAAAGCCGCTTTAGGTATAGATCCCGAACTTGAATGTTTTCCAGAGGCGATACGGACTGACGCTTCAGAGAACACGAGACTTGGTTCTGAGCACCGTGAAGAGGATTCGAACGCCGCCAGTATTCCCCTTGGGGCAGATGTTCGTCCCCAATACAGACCCCAAAAAGGCTACACAAGTGTTGCTTACTATAGGAAAGCGCTTAAAACGCGCAGCAATGTTCCATCGGATGAGAATCGGCTGGTGAAGGAATACGGCGCGCAGCTCGAATTGGCTCGCCTCAAGCTGATTGCTGGAATACTAGGAGTTCCGCTCAGGCTGCTCCGGGAACGAGACGCTGCGTACAGAGCCGAAAGATTTCGCAAATTAGCGTTGGTGTTTGGATCCATAGCCGCTGTCGCGGTCGTGGCGTCTGTTTTTGCAATACGCCAGACATACAGCGCTGAGATGCAGAAGCAAAATGCCTTGGCTTCGGAGTCTCGTGCGGTTTCGGCAAAAGATGCAGCCGACGAACTTATTCGCTACATGCAATACGATCTCTCTGCCACTCTTGGGGAGGTCGGGCGGCTTGATTTGATGAAAGCCGTTAACACTCGAATCCGCAATTACGCCCAGCAACATCCCGGGCCACTCGGTACTGATGCAGCTCTTGCCGCGGATCGGGAGAAGGCAGTTGCATTAGTAAGACAAGGGGAACTTTCTTTGAAGAGCGGCCACCTCGATGAAAGTCTACAGTCTCTTCAAGAGGCGATGCCAACATTACGCGGCCTGGTGCAAATGCAACCGAGCAACTTGGGTAATCAGCGAAATCTCTCGCAGTGCTTACGACAAATCGGCGCTGTGCAGAAAGACAAAGGCGAAGATGTCGAATCGCTGGCCACCTATCAACACGCAGCGACAATCGATCAGGTGCTTGTAGACAAAAGCGGAGGAAGTGATGAGGACGTACGAAATCTCGCAATGTCTCTTGATGGGGTTGGGCAGGTGCAATTGGCGACGAGCGATTTCGATGCGGCTCAACGCAGTTTCGACCTGTGCATTGCCCATGTTGAGGCACTCGTCACATCCAATCCTAATAATGCGGTATTCCTACAGGACCTCGCAAGTTTCAGCGTCGACAAAGGCGACCTTCTTAGTGCTCAGCACGACTATAAGGGAGCGCTAAAACTGCATAAACGCGGCCTAGAGATAGCAAGACGCTTGCTTGGGAGGAATCCTGCAAACACCGAATGGCAACGTATTTTGGGTGTGTGTCTGAATAAAGCGGGGAAGATGCTCGCTGAATTAGAGTCATTTCCGGCGGCGATTGAAAATTACAAGGAAGCCTTATCCATTTTTCAAAGGCTCGCCGACCGCGATGCTGCGAATACAGAATGGCTATGGGGCGTTGCATTGCTTTCCCAAAATCTGGGAAATGCGGAAGAGGCTCAGAATCATTTTGTTGTCGCGCGGGAGAATTATGAGCGTGGCTTGAGCTTCTGCAAATCGTTGGTGGCCAAAGACGCGTCCAATGTTAAATGCCAGAAGCTTCTTTGGGAAGCTTATCAGAACCTTGGAGATGTATTGCTTGCTGGCGACGATATGGTGGGAGCTCTCGAAGATTATCAGAAGGGTCTCGAAGTCGCACGGAAACTTGCTGCCAAAGATGGTGACAATCTGATTTTCCGCAGGCAAATTTGGGTGAGTCTAAATGCAATTGGCGGAGTCGAAGAACAAGACAAGGATTTGACAGCGGCGGCAAAAACATTTCGCGACAATATTGCGAACGCCGAGTGGATCGCCGCAAGGGCACAAAGCGATAAGACGAGACAAAAGAGTGTGATAGCCAGCTACAATCGTCTGGGTTTTGTGCTGGAAGCACAGCACCAGTACGCGGAAGCGTTACGAGCCTTCGAAGCAGGTCGAGCTGCCGCTCAAAAACTGCTGGAGAAGACACCTGATGAGGTGGATTGGCAGTTTGAACTTGCGCAAGAAGACAGAAACATAGGGAAAGTGCTGTGGGAGGATAAAAGGAAGGTGGAGGCGCATGTATATTTTGAACGGTATCGCGGCTGGCTGGAACCTTTGGCTGCGAGCAATCAGCGGGATTATTCGATTCAAACAGATCTCGCTTTTGCATATTACTGTATCGGCTCCTGCGGAAATAAGGAGACTCCTGCGGGACGGGCTGAAGCTCTTGAATTTTATGGGAAAGCTGTCAGGAAATTGCGGGAATTGCTAGAGTCACATGGATTGGAGCCGGAGCACGAGAAATGGTTGAGCGACATTGGAAAACTAATCGAAGGAGTTAAGGCAAAGGACGGTTCCGGCAAGTAGAGCTTTCGGCGTCATAAAACTGTAACAAAGCTGTGCTATTATCCAGAGCACTAGTTCAACATGGAGGATGCAAGTGACAGGAGAGATTCAAACCGATGATGCGGCTATTCTTCAAACAATACGAGAAATCGGCGCACAGGTCATGCGCCGCATTCCGGGGGGATTTCTTTCCTCAACCCAGGCCCCCATCAAGCAAGGCACTCGATATTCGAGTCTGACGGGGGAAGATCGAGCATTGATCGACAAGAAGATCGATGACAATCTTGTTCAACCCAAAATGCTCGAACGTGCTAGCAAATGGGATAGAGAGACCGCTGGGATAAATGTCGCCGAGGCAATTCAAACCCAGCGCGAAGAGTTATCCCAGCCAGAATGCTTGGCAAGACTTCGGGAACATGAGGCGCAGCGAAAGGCTGCCTCGTTGAGTCCGAAGGCTGATCTTCAAAAGTGATTACGTCTTTGAGGCGCGAGCTATCGTTCGTGGTCGCCCCACCTACCATGCCAGAAGTAAAAGAAGTCATTTGTGGGGGTTCGAATGGGGGTTTCATTGGATGAGTCAAATCAAAACACCATTTGATACAACATCTTATACTAAGGGTTCGATTCCGGCACTGGGCACCATTTACTAAGTTTGGGTAATCTTGCCCAGTCCAATGTTTTTCATATAAAACAGTGCGTTGGTGCCAAAACGCGTCTTGGCGAGGCTTGCCGAAACTACTTGAATCTTTACTCTCGTGGGGGTATCAGTGGGGGTGTCAAAACATGTCATTGAGAGGATAGATGAGATTGACAGAGAGAGAAGTTCGGAACGCGAAGCCTGGCAGTAAGGTGAGAAAACTCTATGATGGCGGCGGCTTACTCCTTCGTATCAGGCCCAATGGCACCAAGACTTGGGAATTCAAATATCGCGTTCCTGGTGAAAAGGGTCTTTTAAGGGAGAAAACGCTTGCCCTCGGCATTTACGACGAGGTCAGCCTCAAGGAAGCGCGGGAGAAGTGTTTGACGGCACGAAAACTGAAGCAGTCAGGAACGGACCCATCGTTGGAGCGCAAGGCCAAACGGCAGGAAGCCCGATACCGGGCCTCCAACACATTTGGCGCGATCGTAGAAGAGTGGCAGGACACCAATCGGGATAGATGGTGCGACGATCACGCGGCGAGAACGCGGCGGAGGATCGATCTGCATTTAGTACCCGCCTTGGGTAGTCGGCCAATCAGCGAAATCTCGGCCCGTGATGTCCTGGATGTGCTGCGCAAGCTGGAAAAGGAGCGCAAGACAGAGACCGCGCATCGCCTGCTGCAAATCTGCCGCGGGGTGTTCCAGCTCGCCGTCCTTACGAAGCGAACGGCCTACAATCCCGTTTTCGATCTTCAGGGAGCGCTGAAAGCGCACAAGGAGAAGAACTATCCGACGATCGGCGCCAATCAACTGCCCGAGTTTCTCTCCAAGTTGGAGGAGGCGAAAGCCTCTGTTATGACCCGGCTCGCTATCAAACTCCTTCTCCTCACCTTCGTTCGCCAAGGAGAGCTTCGGCAATCGAATGGGTGGACGTCGATACGCACACGCCAGAGTGGAGAATGCGCGCCGAAACAACGAAAATGCGGCAACTACACATCGTCCCCTTATCGTCGCAGGCAAAGGAGATTTTGCGGCAGCTCAAGGAAGTTTCGGGCTACTCACAGTACCTGCTTCCATCACAGGGAAGACAGAAGAATCCGATAATGTCGGAAAACACAGTCAACAAAGCGTTGCACGACATGGGTTACAAGGGGCAGTTGGTCGGGCACGGATTCCGTTCCACGGCCTCAACGATTCTCAATGAACAAGGTTTCGCGCCCGACGTAATTGAGCGGCAGCTCGCCCACATGCCGCGCGACAAGGTGCGCGCGGCGTACAACCGTGCGCAATACCTTCCCGAGCGTCGCAAAATGATGCAATGGTGGGGCGATTATCTTGAGCGCGCCGGAATGCAAGTATTTTGAACATACGCTGCAACCATCGGAAAAGCCTGAGATAATTCTTCACCCGCTAATTTAACATATGCGATTGCGAGTCATATAATACTCCATACGAGGCATCATGCCTCAACGAAAAATGGAGATTTGAGCATGAAAGAAGATTTCACATTCCCGCCGAGCGGATTCCTGCGGTTGCCCGAGATTCTCAGGGTGATACCTGTGGGCAAGTCGACCTGGTGGGCCGGGGTCAAGGCCGGCCGGTTCCCGAAGGGAGTAAAGCTGGGCCAGAACACGACGGCCTGGAGGGTGGAGGACATCAGAGCATTGATGGCGTCCTTCCAATGAATGGAACTTCCGATGAGGCGGGCCAGGCCGATGTCCGCAGACGAAGTTCGTGGGCTGCGCGAGTCGGTCGACGTAAGGCAAGCGAAGACGACAGTGATGGCTCTGTGAGGCACGGGATCCGTGTGGTCTCGCGATCGACACACTCGGCTCCCCGCCGCTGATGGTTACCGGTCGAGACGTACTCGGAGACGGCGCGCCCGCTCCTTGAAAGCTCGATCTCCACCTTCCAAAATCTCGCAAACGGCCGTACGGATGGCTTTTGTTTCGAGCCCTCCGGAAGTGTAGCTGATGGGGGGCAGGCATCCCTGCGTGCCAGTCCCGACTTGTGCGATGATGATTTGATCAGCATCAGTGTTAACGACGAGATTTGCGTTGTGTGTCACCATGATCACTTGGCGCTTGTTTTTGGCTGCAAGGAACAACCCGACAAGGTCGTCAAAAATCGATTTTGGATCGAGGTTCTCTTCTGGTTGGTCGATGATGAGGGGCCGCTCGTCCGCCGCATCCAACGCAAGGTACAGGAGAAGCAAGACAATCCCCCGGGTGCCTGGGGAAAGCTTTCGGATGTCAACGCCGGTGTAATCGATACTGTATTCGATTTTGATGTGGTCTGTTCCGTAAAGCCATTTTGCGAAGCGTTTGGACCAAGGTCTGAAGGTTTCCGGATCGGCTGACTTCAGCTGTTCAAGGAATTCGTCCGTCACCTTGTCCCGAAAGACCGACATGGCGGCAGCGACAGTCTGTGCACTACCTGCAATCCAAGCACCTTTCAACATGCTTTCGGCAAACCCTCGAAGAGTTCCGCGGCCCTTCAGAAGCCCTTTGAGCCTCTTATCAATGAGCAACTCGCCCTCACTCGCCCAGGATTCGAGGTCGACCTTTCGGACGACCGAGAAGGAAAGTTTTTCCAATGTTCCCGGCACTTTTCCGAGATGTTCCATCAGCGGTTCGTACAGCTCCCGCAGGACGGTTTGCTCTGAGACGATGGCCTCAAACACCTTCAAGTATGCCTGCTCGCGCTCTTTTAGACGTTCTTTCCTTCTCACCGGCGCTCCTTCGGCGTCCTTCAGTCTTTCGCGTAGGCGCTCAAGCGCTGCGTTTTCCTGGGAGATGGTTTTGGAAAGCGACGCGAACCTCGCCGCTGTCTGCTGGTCGCCGCCCATCACTTTTTCCAGCCTAGCGCGCTCTGCCTCCAAGAGCGCGAGTGGCTGCTTCTCAAGCACCGCATCGTCTTGGACGTAGGCAATCTGTAAATCGATGTTCGTTGGTGGTGGCGTGCCTCGCCAGTTTTTGGCGGTGGTTCTGGCGGCGTCCAGAGTGGTTTCGAGGGTGCCATCCACGTCTCCCGAGTAGTCGAGAAGGAAGGAATCCCAATCTTGCGGCTTTATTCGGCTCTCCTTGTACTTCTCCCGCGCACGCCGGAGGCCTTCAGGGGCTTGAAATTGGCGGTGGTTTCCCACTTCGTCCTGAAGCGAAAGAAGAGTCTGTTCCTGCTTGGTGAAGAAGCTAACGTTTGCCCTTACCTTCTCGATCGCAGCAACTACCGCGTTGAAGCGCTCAACCCGCTGCTCACTGCCTTTTAGTACAAGCTTCGACCGGTCGTTGGTGAACCCCTTTACGAGCTTCTCCTTCTCCTCAATCTGCTTCCTAAGCGGTTCGATTTGATTTTGCTTTTCAAGCTCGGTGCCGATCTCCTCCGACAACGACTCTAAAGTTGCTTCTTCGCGTTGACGCGCCTCGCGAAACCGCATAGCGCGCAATTGTTGTAATTCGTCGAAGTCTGCGGCTCCATCGCTTTCCGAGGGTGAATGAGCCTCAAATATCACGCGTTCAATCTCCGCCAGGAGCTTGTCGGTCATGCCCTCAGATGAGCACAGCTCGTTGACGAACTGTTGGGATAAGTATCGAGCTCGTGGGAATTCGTTATTAGAAAAGTTGGCGTCAACGTCCAAGAAGCGAACTTCCTCTTCACCACTTTGCCAGCGGATTGAAACCGTCGATCCAGCTAAAAGCTGCTTCGCTCGGTCAAGAAATGAGGCCTTGCTCAACGGGTATTCTGTCGCGTCGCAAGCAAGTGCGATTACATCGGCGAGCGCTGTCTTTCCGGACCCGCGAGCTCCAATAATGGCAACAAGGCCTGGATTGAGTGGGATTACCGGGGTTGTCGCCCATGGAGCTCCCCCAATCGTTATTGACGATATTACTTGCGACGACGACGCACCGAGCGGCACCATGGGTCCAACGTAAGAGCGGCCGGCGGGATCGATCACTGCCTGCCGTAATGCGTCGAATTCTAAAGCGCCTTTGATCCATGAATACCGGTCCCCGTCGGGAAGAGCAACACTATCAAGGCGGTGGGCGTCACACCCGTGCATGCACGGTTTAAGTCCTCCGAAACGCTCTTCTAGCATTTCCTTACTGGCGCAACGCATTCCTAGCCAAAACTCGCGTTGCGCAACGCTACTGGCGAATATGATGTGCGCAAGGCTTTCGATTTCTTCCCGTAGCGTAGCGTCTGCGGGTTCTCGAACGCCGGAAGTCCCATCTACTTTACTGCCAGCGGCGGCTATAAGAATGTTGGCTTTCGCCCAAGCGTTTTCGTTGTAAGTTTTGCGGAACTCGCTGAGGTTTACTTTGAATCGCTGCGCTCCCAGCCGTAGAGCCGCAACACCGGACGTGTTTGGGTCGACTCGTTGTCCCAAGCGAATGAGGTCGTCTTTGGTGCAATTGAAAGTGTCCTTATAAGCCGGAAATGTCACGCGCTCGAGAAAGCGGCGTAGCTCTTTAAGGTGGTCAGGGTCATCTGGACAAACGAGCAGGTGAAAATTTACACTGCGACCTTCTATCGTTCCTATATCAAGACGCATTTCAATATTGGGGAACAGTAGCTGGACATTTGGTAAGCGCCCGGCCGTTTTCGCATTGAGAATGCACTCGTATGAATCGGTCAGATAATAGTCGGTGACGCCGAGCGCGCGAATCGGAGGATTGGCCGTCTCCAGTTCTTTCAAATAGTCGTCGAATTTCTCGGGACCGCCAAATTGATCGTTGAATAGCGTCCCTGGAGCGTGGATGTGAGGCTCCCACCGATGCCAGCGTGAGCCAGAATTGGGCTCGCCGGCTGGGTGTTTTTTTTCGAAAGGGGCGTTAGTCATCATTGTTCTGGGGGTCACCAAGGGCTCTCCACTACTCATTTTCCGCTGGAGATGATATCAGCCATCGGGTGGAACTGCAAGGATCAGAAGTTCTTGTGGCACCGGCCAAGCCTTCTCCTGCAAGCGCTCACGCCCCTTGATGTCGTCGAAGAGTTTTGGTGATGGCTGACTCCTACCGGCTCCTTCTGATTCTGACCGGTTCCTTTCACGCGGCCTTGGGAGGGGACGAGGTCGCATTGTCACCGCCGAGCTGTTCGCCTTGGCTTCGGGGGCCACATGCTTGCGTCCGCCGACGCTCTGCTGGATCGCTGCGCCCGGCTCCGAACGGCGTCCCACCAATAATTGGGCCGCCGATTCCATCGGCAAGATCACACAACTTCGCTTTTCCGGCGGGATGTCGGAACAGGTCGAGCGTTGGCGTTGACGATCCGCACGTCACGAACCTTCGTCGTCGCTGGAGGCTGTATAGTGTCTCCACGAGAGAATGGAGAGTATGGTTTCTCCCTTTCCTAACCTCACCGCCTCTTCCCACATGTCGGCGGTCTGTCTTCGTGAAGAGAACCAATCGAAACTGGAAACAGGCCCTTCGATGATCGCGCCCGGAGGTTGTCCAAGCGTCCGGGCTGCGGGGCAGGCATGAGGTACGAGCTTGTTGCCAAAAAAGCCAAAGCCCCGCGCTTTTGCTTCGTCCGAATGGAAAGAGTACTGCACGTCGCGGCCTCGGCTTACCACGGCGATGCACGGTTCCTCCGCAAGTGTGACGTATCGAAAGGCTGCCGCTTGAGCGCTTCCTTCACAACGGTTTGCAAGGTCAAGTATCCTCCCAAGGGTTAGCACTCCATCTTTTCCCATCCTCTGCTCGACAGCTCGTTTTGGAAACAACAAGGCGCTGGCGAAGCGGTCTGCCTGCCGTTCTACAGGAGACTTTGTGCGAAAGCCCTCCGACTGGTGCGTCAAGCCAGATACGAGCATGCGCCTGTGCTGTTCGATGAAGTAATGGCCGAATTCGTGGCAGATGCTGAAACGGACGCGCCCGCGGCTGCGGGCGGTCGCAAGTCGCGGGTAGTATATGACGAACTTCCCGAACTCTCTGATATATTCGATCTGCCCATGAAACTCGTCAGGGAAGTCACCCTCGATTAGCTCGATGCGCTCTTCCCTAGCCAACAATTCCAAGTCAACCGGGGGTTCGTTCTGACGGTACGCATCCAGTACCTCCTGCGCCAGCACTTCGATTTGCCAATCTTCCACGGTTATGGACTCTGTCTCTTAACCCGAAGCCGCTCGATCAGCTCATGCCTTTTTTTTCGAATCTCAA
>DASYJM010000362.1:0-6044 GCA_035996445.1 Candidatus Acidiferrum sp.
TATGTCCAGATGCATTTCGGAACCGGGGTCCAGACGTAGAACTTGAGATGGAACAGTGGGGTCGGGGTAAACCCAAGCCTCATAACCGGGTGCAGAAACTTTCACCTCCATTTCTTTCGAGGACGGAATCAACACCCGAAAATTTGGCGCTGCCGACGTACCCATCCACTTGGTGCGATCTTTCACCTGTGCCAAATCGAAACCGGCCGGAATGGGTTTCCTCGTGGCGGCGTCGCTGATTGTGCCCGTCAGTATTCCTGCTTTCGGCCCCAGATTTATGACCACATCCGCAATTCTGTGCTGAGCGGAAATCTCAGCTGTCGGGACAGGTTGGTCATTGAAAAACGAAAAACCACTGTCCCCGTATTCTTCCTCCTCATTCTTTGCGGCAACATAATATGTGCCGAATTCCAGTTGGTCGATTAAGAAGGAACCGTTCTCGTCCGTTTCGACGTAGCGGATTTTCTTGGCCATTGCGACACCTATCAACTCGGCGTGGACCTTTGCGCCTCCAACTGGCCGCCCTCCTTCACCCAGAACCAGACCTTGGATCATTCCCTCCCCAACCCCCGTCCCTTGGGCAGGAGTCAGGAAAGAGATTGCCAACAGTGGCAGCCAGAGTCTCCGCAAATGGTGCACTCACTTCCCCCTGGGATTAACTTAGTGTCGCTGAATGGCCTCGAAATGATCGTGCTGATGATAGCGCCAGGAAGACAGCCCGTCGAACTATTTACGAGGTTCTTTGCCCAACCACCTGGTAAACGTGCTAACCGTCAATGTGGAATTTTCAAGTTTCCGATAACGCGACTACACAGCCAAGTGGATTCAGCAATGAATCACAAGATCACAGGCAGTGTCAGACTCAACTGTGCTTTAATTTACGACGCCATGGGCTTCTTTCAATTCGCTTTGTTCGGTCTCATGTTCGCGGTCGGAACGCCATCGATGGCCCAGACACAATCGTCAATTGCACATCTAAAGGTGGCTATCGACGTCGTGGAGTTGGAGGGCACCCTTTTGCCTAAGCCGGTCCAGGAACAGTTAGTGACGTCGTTAAAGCAGCGCGAATGGGAAGAAAACTCCGACTGGGAAGCTGACGTGAGAAGTATGGTGAATACTGCAGAGCAAGAGAGCTGGCCGGACAGGGAGAATCAAGGATATTTAGGCTTTTCTGTTTCAGAGGAATGGAAACCGCTACGCAGAGAACCGGGGCTGCTCCACGTTCTAGTGACCGTTCACGTCAACGAAGGCCCGCAAAGAAGACTAGAGAAGATCGAGATTCGTTTCGCCGGGGGGAACTCGGACTCCCCAGTTTTCGACTCCATTACTCTTCGGAAGCTAATTCCGTTGAAGGATGGCGAAATATATAATCGCGACAAATACCATGCCGGTGTCGCCGCAGTGGTTGCTGCCTACGCAGAGCAGGGATTCATCGAACTTACTACCAACGAATCGCTCGCTTTGGACGACGACAATCAGACCGTTGCACTTGCGATGGAAATAACCGAAAGTCAGAGATACCGCTGGGGAAACATTCGAGTGATTGGCCTAGACCCGAAAATAGAAACGATTCTGAGGGCGCGGCTGCCGAAATATGGCATCGTAAATCCGAATCTCATCCGAGACTTCTACAACAAGTACAAATCATCTCTACCGGTTGGTGCATCTCCCGAAACTGCGGAATGGAAATGTGACCGACAGCGCGCCATTGTAGACATGACGTTTGACTTCAGCACTCTGGCCCCACAATCAATTCCCGATTAAGATAAGCCGGTTTTTGTCATTGGACGTATAACGCCGAAATCGTACAAGTGAAATCGCACGCCCCGGCACATCTCCGGTAACGCGACAAATCAGGAGTTGACAGTCTTCGCCAAGCGTCGCTTCTGCTGAAGCCAAATCAATACGAAGACGGCGCTCGAATAGAAGGCCCAGGAAAGGCCGATTTCAGCCACAACTGCAAAATCTTGCACAGGTGTCCATTCATGGAGATGTTTCTCTGCGGGGCCGATATTTGGACCGGGGCCAGCGAAGTAGAGGCAGACAGCTACCGGCCACAACACAACTTTCCCGACCGTGACTGCCGAACCGGGCATGTCTACGCCGACACCGAGGAAGGGCGTATTTATGGAAACGAAGAGGAGAACCGCAGCTATCAGCAGAGCGCCACCTAGGGACACGAGCAGCCATCTCGTTTTCAAGCGCATCGAGGACCTCGACTCCGAATTATTCTGTTGAAAGTTAGCACAACTATCTAGAACCCCTCCGCGCGTATTCGTACATTGCTCAATTCGTGCTGGCTCCTGGTAAACGCGGTTATCGGGATCTAGCACTTTGGCTGTGCTATTTTCCTAAATACAGTGATGAGCGAAGAGCCGCTAACATTCGGCAGCGTTCGTGGAGCACTCTTATCCGCGTTCCCTGAGCTGTTGGAGCGGATTTGGAATACCTTCGGTTCCTACTACGACCTAGAAAAAGGAACGCCGGAAGAAACACCGAAAGCGTATCCCATTTTTGAAAATGTCGTCCAAAAACTAACCTTCGAGCTCCTTGGAAGTACTCAGGAAGACGCCTTACTAATACGACTGTTCGCCTTCTTTGAGGACATGGCCAATTCTCCAGACCCAAACGTTAGTAGAGATTTGCTGGGTATTGCGATAATCGAACCTTTGGTTTACAAAAAGCCGAGTGTCCAAGCGGCTTGGAGATTTATGGGACCCAAAATGAAGGAATTTGTAGTGACAGAGGCCGCTCAGCGGGGCTTACAGGAAAATCTACCGCCCGCGTAACGAGCAGCTCATACCTTCGGCTCGGCAAAAGCGTTTGTCCGATAACTAATCGGGCGCTATGATGTCAGACAATCCCATGCAAAGATCGATCTATAGGCTTGTTGATTACTGCAGCTTCGCGTACTCCGCCTTGGCCACGATAAGGATAGGGATGTCTGGGTCAGCGTCTTTCCATAGCGTGAGAAAATCTTCATATTTCGTTCGAGCCTTCGCAGTGTCGCCCTGCAACGCGTAGGCGCGAGCCAGACCGAGGTGCGCAAGTGCACCGATGGGCTCATTTAACACAATAGAGCGATGATCGAGAATTTTCTGAAACTCGGCGCTCGCATCGCTGCCCCGGTGCGCAGCTAAATAAGCTTCTCCCCGCACATAAACCGCATACAAACTAAGACCGCTGACCTGCACATAGCTATTTAACGTTCCCAATTCATACAGGGCTGTCGGTTCAAGATTAGCAATGGCAGCTGAGGGGCTCTGGTGTGCGAGTGCCAGTTGCGCACGTATTACCGGCAGATTGTTGGACTGAACTATCGTGTCTTCGGGAAAATGCTCGGCTAAGTATTTCTCGATTTTCTGCGCGGTCGCTATCTGTCCAGCTCGAACCGACGACATTGCAGCCGCGAATTGCGAATCCCGCCCGGATGACAGACGCAGGGCCGAAGCTACTCGCTGTTTCGCTTCGATTGCGTTACCGAATAGCGACTCTCGTAGGGCGGCTACGGCTTCGTAGAAACCTGCTGGTTCTTTTTGGTCTGCGTGCTCCGCTGAAAATACGGCTCGCCGGGAAAGGTCACGCGCTTTGCTTAGATGGCCATCGTAAGCAGCGGTATCTGCCTCATCTGCTAGTAGAACGTCTTCGACACCAATTTTACCGGCGCCATAAGCCGCCTGCTGCGCCATACCCGTCGCGTTGTTCTGCAAGAAAGCCAGAAAGTAAAGGTGAATCTGGAGATCAGAAAAATCGAAGCTTTTCTTTCTTGCCTCGTCGGCGACCGACTGGGCTTCCGCGAAGCGATTCGACAGAATATAACTGGCGACCAGCACGCCATAACTGAAGCCGGAAGGGTCAACCTGCTTCGCCACCGTGCCTGCCGAAATCGATTTGTCATATTGCCCTAAATTAGCGTAGATGATCGCCAGGTTATTCGGTGGCACTTGGTCGCGAGGATAGGTTTGCTGCCAAAGTTCATACGTTTCTCGCGCCTTCACAAGATTGCCAGTGGCCAGGTCATGGTAATGGGAATCAATATAAAATTTTTCTCGCTCGCTTACGCGGTTTCGGAGAGCGTACGCCTTGTCCATATCTTCTCGAGCCAGAATTCTGTCAGATAAGTTGACATGAACTGTTCCGAGCGAAGCATATGCCATAGCGAAACTCGGGTCTAAACTGACAGCGCGCTCTAAGAAGGGAACGGCAGCCATGTTATCGGCCCTATCCATGTACTTGTGGCCCTGGCTGTAAGCTTGCAGGGCTAGAAGTGATGCCGTCGTGGCCTGCTCGACAGGCGCAGAGAACTTCGCAACGGTACCCAACGATTCGCCAAGCTTGTTGCGGATGTCCAGCGAAACCTTTCCAAGTGCATTGAGTACATGGTCCTTATCGCTCGCTAGAGCGTCGGTGCTGACCAGCGTTTGCCCACCTGCGCAATTGACGGCCTTCAAGGTGACCAGGTATGGCGCGCCTACCTGAGCGACGGAGCCCTCAAGGACCGCGGCACTACCAGTGCGTTGGCAAATTTCGCGAGCTATCTTCGGTGTCAGACGAGCATCGGGCGATTGATCCATCATCCGTAGCGTTTGCTGTATGCGCTCCTCGGAAACGATACTTAGGAACGGAGACTGTTCGAGCTGGACGGAGAGACCTTCTCTTAGCGCGCCGTCAAATACCGGGTCGCCGGTGGTATTCGTGAAGTCAGCGAGGACAATGGTGTCCTTTTCAGTAAGTTTTGCGGAAGTGTGAGATCGCAAGTATAAACTGGCTGCAATTAAAACAAGGATGAGAGCCGCGGCAGCAATCAGAATTCTTGGCAAGATGCGCGGTCGCCTGGCAGCTGGTGATTGATTCGGGGATGAAAGCGCTTTTTTACTCGAGCCAAGTGCTTTTGCCGAACCTGCGGAAGTCGCAAGTCCTTCGCTGCCCCCCTCATCCACACTCGTCATGTTACGAGAGGTGTCGGTGTCCCGCTTGAGGCGCAACAACTCCGCTCTTATATCAGCAGCATGCTGGTAGCGCAGGGTGCGATCTTTTTCGAGTGCACGCGTAATGATGCGTTCTAATTCTGGAGGCAGATTGGGATTCAGGCGCACAGCCGGAGTAGGGATGCGATTCAAGATTCCATCAAAGATCATGCCAGAACTGTCGCCGCGAAAGGGGATAACGCCCGTCACGGCTTCATACAACACCACTCCGAAGGAAAAAAGATCGGTACGCGCGTCCAAATCCTTAGCCCGAATCTGTTCGGGGGACATATAAGAGACGGTGCCTACCGTTGTACCCGGACTTGTCAGATGTTTTGAGTCGTCAGCAACGGTCGTTTGGGCGCCTTCGAAGCGAGCCTCTTGCTCGGACGCCAGTTTCGCCAAACCGAAATCCAGAATCTTCGCGTGTCCGCGTTCCGTAACAAAGATGTTCGCGGGTTTGATATCGCGGTGGACAATGCCTTTCGAGTGCGCCGCGTCCAGCGCATCGGCGATTTCGATAGAAATATCCAGCAGCTTTTCAAGTTCTACCGGCTTGCCGTTGATAATGTGCTTCAGAGTTGAGCCGTCAAGATATTCCATGGCGATGAACGCTTTGCCATTTTCTTCACCGATGTCGTGGATGGTGCAGATATTGGGATGGTTTAGCGCCGAGGCTGCCTGCGCTTCGCGTCGAAAGCGTGCTAACGATTGAGGATCTCCCGCGACATCATCGGGCAGGAATTTTAGTGCGACGAACCGATGAAGGCGGGTGTCCTCTGCCTTATAGACAACACCCATGCCTCCGCCGCCAAGCTTTTCAATAATTTGGTAGTGGGAAAAGGTCTGACCGATCAGGGATGGAATATCGGCCATAAGCGGACATAGTAGGTTGCGCCAGAAGGTAAGTCAACGAAGAGGGACAGCTTGCTTGCTAAATCCTTCCATGAGAAGGCCGGTCGAGGTCAAGGCACACTTCGCTTTTTTCTTTCCGTGAGTCTGTTCCCATTCAGCTAAGCCCGCCCCGGTCGCCATCCTTCCATCCGCACTCTTTTGTGAGCGAGATTCGCTCGGTGC
>DASYJM010000363.1:0-22873 GCA_035996445.1 Candidatus Acidiferrum sp.
TAGACAAAACGAAAATGCCTGGAGCGTCTTACCTGGAGCGACGATGGCGGCGTTCGAATGATGTATGTCGAAGCGCCGCCAATTGCATTTGCTGGCGAAGCAGTCTCCAGATGTAAAACAAAAAACAAAGTTTGTTTTAACGTGAAACGGATTGCGTTCGAACGTGGGTCATTCGAATGCGCACGGGTTCGAACAGATATTGCAGTTCGAATGGAGCATTTGCTCGGCGTATTAGTACTTAGCAGCGATGCTGACGTATCGCACTCTCCATTTTGATTTCCAAGTCATGTTGACGCTCATTCGTGCCGGGGTAGCTACCACAACTTGATTCACAATTCTTGACGCGGAAAAGGGCCGGGGCTCCACGGTTGTGGAGAAGCCCAGCCCTTTCCCGATGCATGTTGCCGCGGTCGAAACTTGTTCTGTGCCCGGACGTTTCTGCGCCGCTTCTATTTTGTTTTGACTTAGGACTGCCGCCGAGCCTCATCCGCGTCTTCAGCCAAGCGCATAAGCACAGACACTATTCCAGTATTTTTGCCCGTAGCGGGGTCGAGGAACAGTCCATCAGCCACAAAGCTGGCGACAGCAGCCACGGCTCCGCTTTGGGCCGTGGTTGTGGGACGGATGATAGATACCGGCCCCAACTTGGGATCGAGGAACACAGTTGGTTCAGGCATGATCAAGTTGGTCTGGAACAAATCGGCAATATTAGCACCCGTCGCTCCATTATTCGGATCGACCCCGATGTTCAGATTGGGGAAAGTCAGATTGCCGTCGGTGATGTTGGAGGCGTTGCCCGCTTTGTCTTGCCAGGTTTGGAAGTGCATGATTTCGCTGCCGCCAATGCTGAGCAGCACGCGCAAAACTTCCAGGTCTGTGACTTTCGTGGCTAAAGTGGGATACAAGCTGCTGCCGCCTTGCTCGATGAAAGCAAAGTGGAAACCCGCAGTATTGGCAATGGCTTGGAGGTGGTTGGAAATCTTCCCCATGCTATCCAAAACGAGGTCGCTGTCGCTGACAGGAATAGCCGGGTGCTGTCCCTTGGCGAGATCTGGAACGGCGTTCTCAAAGGTTCCACCGAGGTCCGGGTTCTTGGTCGCGCTGCGGTAACGGGTCCACCAGGAGGTATCGATGGTCAATTGTTTCAGGTTGGTAAGGCGACCGTTTTGCGGTACCCCGGATACCGCGCTTGGCGGCAGAATGGCAAAAGTGCTCAGATCTATCGGTTTTGCGCCCTTGGACTGCAGGTAGTTGTTCAAAAATCTGTGGTGACTGATTTCGTCGTCGGTGTTGTCGGAAATATATTGGGGCATGTCGCCATCTAACACTAGTAGCCCGGTGATGTATGCAGGAGCAAGGCCGGATTTGAATGGGACGTCGATGGGTGACAGCCCTTGATTCGTAGCTCCGCCAAGTTCGGCGTATTGTATCCACAGGTCGGCTTCGACCTGCTCGAGGGCGCTTAGAAACGTGAGAATAGCAATATCGCCTTTTGTGACACGGCTTCCGCGCTCCTCGGCGAACGCGCTGGTGGTCGTGCCCGCTAGACCGGCTCCGAGCGCGACTGAGCCTCCTGCCAGTGCTCCCGTCTTCAGCAGTGACCTGCGATTCACTGAACGACTCATAAGACTTTTCTCTTTTTCCATATCGTCCCTTTCTTTTTGTTGTTTGGAATTTGTTGCCGACGAATTACCGTACTCGCATCTGAGTCGAAGAGTGCTACGGCGGAGTCACGCGATTGTCCAATTTTTGTAATGTTTGTGTTGCGCCGTTTCGGTCGACGGGCGCGGCGAATTTTAGAGTTTCGGCATCCAATAAACCCAGATGACCAGATGACCAGATGACGGACCTGCTGGGCCGCTTTGATATCAAAACTAGAAGTGCAGGTACGGAAGTTTGCGCAGTCGGCATTAACACTTTCTGCTGCTCACTCTTCCGGGGGTTGTAAATTTTGTTGCGATCATCAACGAGGTCAATCGTTGTTTGAGAGGATCACTATGCAAACAAACCACTTCCAGCCTCACTGCAAGGCCATCGCCATGGCCGCGCTCTTTGCCTTTTGGCCTCTTTTGGCCAGATGTCAAAATGCCGTAACCGCTCCACCTAAGGCATCGCCAGAGTTGGCGGCCGACATAAAAGCGCTGGTGGTATCGGTGAATCACCTGCAGTCCCAGGTTGAAACTCTGAATTTGCAAATGAGCGAGTTGCGTAATGCGCAGCAGGACGCGCTGCGAGAGGCCGAACAGTTGCGGGCCGAATTGAATCAAACCAGAGCGCAGCTGGCGGCCAATACTGGCAGCGCACCTCCGTTTAATGTGGCACCTCCGGCAACGTCGCAAGCCTCGTCTGAATCAGTCCTGTCATCGTCTTCCTCGGGGGCTTCGGCAATTTTGCCGCCGCAGGTACAGTCAGCCGACGAATCTGCAAAAGGCGATTTGCAACAGCGAGTCTCCAAATTGGAAGACGACCAGGAATTGATGAACGACAAAATCATTGAGCAAAGCCAGACCAAAGTAGAGAGCGGTTCAAAATATCGCGTGCGCCTGTCTGGACTCATACTTCTCAATACCGCGGTCACGCGCGGCTCGGTGGACAATCTCGACATTCCTCAAATTGCGGTGCCCCCTGAAGCGCCTGGAGTAGCGGGATCTTTTTCGGGGTCAGTTCGCCAATCGCAAATCGGAATTGAGACTTTCGGGCCAAATATTGCTGGGGCCCGAACAAGCGCCAACGTGAAATTCGATTTTGCCGGGGGCTTCCCCAACACACCGAATGGCGCGGCATTTGGCGTCGTACGGCTGCGCACCGGTACGGTCCGACTCGATTGGACGAATACTTCGCTAGTTGCGGGACAGGACGCTATCTTCTTTGCACCGCTGACACCCACCACCCTTTCTTCTATCGCAATTCCCGCGCTGTCTTATACCGGCAATCTGTGGAGCTGGACTCCCCAGGTACGCGTTGAGCATCGCATCGCTCTGTCAGAAACCTCGGCACTTCGCATTCAGGCGGGCATTCTGGATTCGCTAACCGGCGATGTTCCCCAACAGAGCTATCGTTATCCGAGCGTTGGCGAAGAATCAGGGCAGCCGGCTTACGCAGCGCACGTCGGTTACAGCCGCCGCTTTTTTGGAAGGGATTTGAATATTGGAATCGGCGGTTATTACGGACGGCAGAACTGGGGATTCGGCCGAGCAGTTGATGGGTGGGCCGGCGTCACGGATGTAACTCTACCACTCGGTGAGCTCCTTGATTTTAGTGCGGAATTTTATCGCGGACGCGCGGTGGGCGGACTGGGCGGCGGAGTCGGACAAAGCATTCTGCTCTCCGGGCCCGTCTATAATCCAGGGACCGCAATTTATGGCTTGGATTCCACTGGCGGCTGGCTGCAGTTGAAGTTCAAACCGAAACCCAATTTCGAAGTAAACTTCGCCTACGGCCAGGACCAGCCCTTTGCCAGAGAACTGAAACTATTCCCGGCCAGCGCAGTTTATTACGGTTACTCAATTTCCAGGAACCAGAGTCCATTTGTTAATTTTATCTATCGCGCTCGGTCGGATGTGCTCTTCTCCATGGAATATAAACGGCTGCAGACGAACAAATTGAACAACAACGCATACATCGCCAACCAGTTGATCATGAGTTTAGGATATGCGTTTTGACGTGGGCGACAAGATGAGTCAGTTGTTGTTCAAGACGCTTGGCAGCTTGATCCTGTTGGCAACGTGCTTGGGCGGGTCGCAAATCCGCGCGCAAGAAAAGGCGGTCTCCGGGAAAGTTTCGATCACCCGAGGCGGCGGGAAAGACGGCTCCAGAGTCTCGGGGGGCAAAGTCCCGGATATCTCCAATGTAGCGATCTGGCTTGTGCCTCTCGATCACACGGGAGTTGCGGTACCAGTATCCGGCAAGTTGGCAAATCCGCCTCAATTGCTGCAACGGAATAAGACTTTCGAGCCCCATGTTCTGATCGTGCCGCTGGGCACCCTGGTGGAATTCCCGAACCAGGATCCCTTTTTCCACAATATTTTTTCGCTGTACGACGGGCGGCGTTTTGATCTGGGGTTGTATGAGTCAGGTACCAAGCGCAGTGTCAAATTCGATCGTCCCGGCGTGAGCTTCCTATTCTGCAACATCCATGCGGAAATGAGCGCAGTGGTGTTGTCCGTCGATACGCCGTATTTTGCGCTCTCGGACCGCAACGGAAACGTGACCATGCGCAACGTTCCGGACGGAAGATATCAGATGCACGTGTGGTATGAGCGCAGCGCACCCGAACAATTACAAGAGTTTACGCGGGTGGTAGTCATTTCGGACTCCTCCCGCAGTCTGGGGCAGTTACATCTCGTCGAGATGCCCAATTTTACACTGGCCCACAAAAACAAATATGGGCTCGATTACGTTCCGCCTCCTAATCCTGATTACGACCGTCGGTGATTCGAATCGGTTGATTTCGGCAAGTAATCAATCCCACCCCTCGTAAATCGTTTAAATCGCGATTTTACAATTTGTTGACAATCCCCGAACACCGCACTGACAAGAAGCCGGGGGGTAGTACCTTATCTTTGTCCTGCCGCAGCAGCCGAGGCGTATTGGCGGACATGTAGTGTCTCCAACGTCAGGCGAATAAATTTACGCCCGCAGGAGTCTAAGTGGATGACCAAGCCATTTTGACGGGCCATGCTGTCCAAGAGCATAGAAACCGCAGTTCTGTGGGGCGTGGCGGTATAATAGCCCTAGCGTCCTCCTATAAGGTGAAGCCGCTCGACGGAGTGCTGCTCGGTCCAAAGGAGTCCATGGATACGGTACTGGTAGTCGAAGATAGCCGCCCGATGCAACGAACCTTGCAGCGCTTGTTCGAGTCTGACGGGTTTGCCGTGCAGATTGCCTCGGACGGCGTCGCTGGCCTAGAAAGTTTTCGCAAGCACAGCCCCACCGTGGTGGTGCTGGACCTGAAGCTTCCGTTCATGCCTGGCAAAGAAGTGTGCCGCGCGTTCAAGGCGCATGCCGCATCTGTACCGGTGATTGTGTTGAGCGCTAACAATGAGGTGGAAGACAAAGTACTGTTGCTCGAACTGGGCGCAGATGACTACGTAACCAAGCCGTTCAGCCCTAAGGAACTATTAGCGCGCGTGCGACGCGCGATGCGCCGGAGCGGACAGCCTGCTGAGGCGTCTAGTCCCGGGCCCGAACACGATGTACTTGCCTTTGATGAAGTGTTGGTAGACTTTACTAGCATGGTGGCTACGCGAGGCACAAAATCCCTCACCTTCACCGCCCAGGAATACAAGCTCCTGAAATACTTCGCAAATTCCCCCTCGCGAGTTATTTCCAGGGAAGAATTGCTGAACGAAGTGTGGGGCTACCAGAATTATCCGACCACTCGGACTGTGGATAATCACGTGCTGCGTCTGCGGCAGAAACTGGAGCCGGACCCGGCCAATCCACGCTACTTTCTCACCATGCACGGCTCCGGCTACAAATTCTCACCTACCGATACGGGGCTCGCTTCCGAAAAGTAATGCCGCCTGCCTGGAGACTCTTGGCGCGACTGCGATTGCGCACCCAGCTTCTCTTTGGCACCCTGCTCATCATCTGCGCTCTATTGGCATCGTTGCTCGTAATCGTTCGTCACATTGTGCGCGCGGAGATTGCGGATGGAGTGCAACAAAGCACGGACGCCTCGCTGCACGCCTTTGAAAATGTGCAACAGCAGCGCGACCTGGAACTGTCGCGTACCGCAGCGTTGATGTCGGAACTGCCGCCCCTCATAGCGGTCTTGGCAACGCAACACGCACTGACGATTCAAGACGCCTCGGAACCTTTCTGGAAGCTGGCTGGCAGCCAACTCTTCGTTTTATCCGGTCCGGACGGACAGATCTACGCTTTCCATGTGTCCCAGCAGGGATGGGATGCCAGACTTGCTGAAACCAGTCTCAAACGGTCCATCGAGCAAGGCGATGATTCTGCGTGGTGGTACGGGCATGGCCAGCTCTACAGAGTTTTTCTCCATACCGTCTTAGCGGGGGCCGGAAACAACCAGAGACAGGTCGGCATCATTGCCGTTGGGTATCAAATCGATTCGAGTGTCGCGGCGCAATTGTCGTTGGCATCGGGCAGTCAAATCGCGCTGGTTACCGGCGATCAAATCATTGCATCAACGCTCTCTCCTTTGGAAGAGAAGGCACTCGGCCAGATGCACGCGGACTGGGCCGGGTCCAGCAAGTCTCGTGAAGTGGTGCTTGGCCCCAGCTCTTACCAGGCGGCCAATGTCTTGTTACACGCGGGGCCGCCAGCCGACGTACGATGTTATGTACTCATGTCCCTTGAGCCCGCCAATGCGTTTCTCCGGCGGCTGAATCGCACCATCATCCTTCTTGGCGTGTCTGCCATCGTCTTGGCGGGATTGCTGCTGAGTTTCGTTTCGCGCACTATCACGCATCCCCTCGATAATCTTGTGGAAGGTGTTAGAGCGTTGGCCAGGGGCGACTACGTTTACTCGATTAATCCGCGAGGCAGCAGCGAAGTTGCGGAACTTGGCGAAGCTTTTTCAAAAATGCGCGGCGAACTGCTCGCTTCGGAGCAACGGCGTTTTGCTAATGAAAGAATCGCCGCGCTTGGCAGAGCCGCCAGTTCGATATCTCACGATTTGCGGCACTATTTGGCTGCCGTGGTGGCCAACGCCGAATTCCTATATGAAGCGGAAAAGTTAAAGCTCAACCGCGACGACATCTACTGCGAAATCAAAACCGCTTCCGAGCAAATGACCGACTTGTTGGATTCCCTGCGCGAACTCTCCCGCGGAGAACGTTCCATTTCGCTGCGTTCCGCCTCCATCGACCACACCATTCGTCACGCCGTGGATGCCGTCCGCGCGCGGCCGGAAATGCGCAATCGGGAAATCTCGATTCGAACGTCGGGTGACATGAGCGGCACCTTCGATCCGCAAAAGATTGAACGTGCTTTTTTTAACCTGGTGCTGAATGCCTGTGAGGCTTCCATCACTACCCAAAGTGAAATCCAGATTGAATTGTATTCCTCGCCCACACTGTTTGAGATTCGCGTAATCGATCATGGCTCCGGCGTGCCTTCAACTATTTCCCACACGTTATTTGATCCGTTTGTGAGCTTCGGAAAATCAAATGGAACCGGATTGGGACTGGCCATCGTGAGCAAAGTAATTCATGACCACGGCGGTTCGGTGGCGGTGGAAGAGACTTCCACATCAGGAACCACTTTCCTGGTGAGGTTGCCGCGCGAGCCACAGGCCGTACATGAAGCCGCGCACGCAGTCAGCCTTTAATTTTTGCTAGCATAAACATTCAGCTTCTACCTTCCTAATTGCGCGTGCCGGGACAATTCCATGGCCATCCGTTGACAACCTTTTTGCCTGGCCGCGACAACCTTCGTCTTGCCGGCCGAGCACAATTCCTGCTGAAAAGAGCCAGCGGGAAAATTCTCTGGCCCCAACAATCTCGGAGAGGAAAACTATGCTTTCACGATCACTAGGGAAAATCTCAGCCGTCGTCGTATTTTGTCTCGCAGTGGGCACTACCGCTTCCGCTCAATATGGAGGAGGTACCGGAGGTGGGACCGGAATGGGAACCGGGGGCAAGGGCGTCAACGGAAGTCCCAATTACAGTTACGGCAACGGCAAAGCGATCGGCATCGGCGTAGGAGCCGCGGCAGGGGCCGCGGTCGGCATTGCCCTATACATGCATCACCGTCACGCCAAGTCCAATGAAGCCGCTCAGGCGATACAAACACCAAAAGCCGAAGCTTCCATCATTGGCTGCACGCAATCCTCGCTAACCGGAGTCACCTTGAAGAATGAAAATGACAATCTGACTTACACCATTCTTTCCAGTGGCGGCACGAAACTCCAGCCCGGCCAGCGCGTTGAACTGCAGGGCGCGGTGTTAAGCGAAAAATCTGGTATCAACGCTTTTAGTGTTCATCAGGTGGTGGATAATTACGGAGCTTGCGGATCCTCTGCGATGGTGGCGCAGAAAACCGGCGAAGACAAGAGTACCATCGCACTAAAGTTGAAGTAGTAACGGCTGCGATCAAGTCATGCTTTTCATCAGGCAGTGGAGGGTATTACATCGACTGTTTTTCAGAGGAGGGTGGACCTGTGGTTCAATTTTCTAAGTCCATCCTTCCTGAGGAACGCTCAAAAGATTTTCGTTGGGCATGAGGTTGCCGGCATGGTGCTTCGATCCCGGATAACTAATTTGAGAATAGACGCTGAAGCTGATCGAGGTCAGGCGCTGATGCGTCCGAGACAGCGTAGAATTCCATTCCTTGCTTTCGCCAATCGATCCACTGGTAGCCTTGGATCGAGCCGGTGCGCGGAGCTGCGTCCTTTTCAGAACTAGGCCAAATGAAAACGTTCACCACATGTTTGCGACGGCCGTACACCAACGCCGAGACAGTACGGTTGTCGACCACATCAAGGCGCCCGCCCTGGAGTGGAAAACCCTGTTCCGAAAAATCGCGGACCGGTGGAGCAAAGTCGATCTTCCCGTCGAACCACGGTTTCACGGTGTGTTGATCGGTAGAGAGGACATCTTCCAAGTGCCCTGGTTGCAACGATCGAAGATGCGCATCCACAATCTTACTGGCCATCAAAGCTTCGCGGCTATCCCCACGACTAAGAGAGGCGACTCGCCACCCGCCGTAAATCAGCAGCAGAAATGCGGCCGCCATAGCCAGCCACCGCCAATTGGTTGTGGCGCGCGATGTGGCTGTCACGGGAGGGGTCTTCACATTCAGGTCGGCAAGGATTTTCTTGCGAAACGACGCAGACATCTTTTCGTAAGGTTGCGCAACGTTTATGGTCGAGCGCAGAGACTCCAAAGCATCCAGCGCGGCTACGCATTCTGGGCACTTTTCGAGATGACTCTCGAATTCGGCGGCCCTGAGCGCGTCTAACTCGTTATCGAAGTAACCGTGAACCAAGGTATCAGCGCGTTCACACGCCATGGGTGGCCTCCTTGGGTGCAGCATTGCCTAGCGCCAGTTGCAGCTGCCGTCGGGCGCGTGAAAGCGTGGACATCACTGTCCCGATGGGAATCGAAGTGATTGACGCAATTTCTTTGTACGAACATCCTTCCAGCTCCCGTAGCACGATCACCTCCCGGTAACGCGGTGGCAAAGAATTCAACGCCTTGGAAAGGCGCTCACGATCATTGCCGGCGATGGCCAAGGTTTCAGGTGATGGCCTGGGCAGCCCGTGCACTTCTTCGTTGAATTCGGTCATATCTTTGACCCTACGATTTTTATCTAGCCAGGTGTAACAGCTATTGCGGACGATTTGCAGCAGCCAAGCCCGCGCGTCTCCGCCATGAAACCCGTGGAAGAAGCGGTACGCACGCAACAGTGCTTCCTGCGCGGCGTCCTCGGCGTCGGCGCGGCTGTGCAACAGCCAGCGCGCCAGATTGAAAGCAGCATCGAGATGCGGCAGCACTAACATCTCGAAGCGCACCTGCTCCTGCGAGTCCAGCACGTCCGAACCTTTCCCCTGGACAGCATTGCTCACTACTAGAACTCCTTATGCCATGACTCTATTCCCATTTCGTCCGTATTTCCTGAAATTTGCAAAAAGATTCACTGTTCGCGTTGGTGGAATAAAACCCGAAGGCCCATGGTCTGCATACATGAAACACGTCCAAGAGCGGCGCAGAAACCCCTTCGTTAAGCAAACCTGCGCCGCTCGTTTCAGAGCAGATGCGCTCGGACGATGGTGAAAATTGAGCGACACAAAATATTGCAGGAACGAAACGTCTAGGAGGAATTTATGACCACAAGGTCCAACGATGAGCTGATGCACGATCACAACCACGATGGCGTTGACCGGCGTGGATTCTTGAAGTGTATGGCGTGGGCAGGAACAGGCGCTTTCTGCGTCATGCAAGGCGGTGTCTTGAAGTCCTACAGCATGAGCCAGATGTCCCAGGTGGCCAGCAAGGTAACCGCGGGCCAGCTTAGCTTTGTGCAGATCAGCGATAGCCATATGGGCTTCAACAAAGCGGCGAATCCGGATGTCGTGGGAACGCTCAAGGCCGCCGTGGACAAGGTCAACGCATTGGCAACACCAGCAGAATTTATGTTGCACACCGGCGATATCACCCATCTGTCGAAACCGGAAGAGTTCGACACCGTGGATCAGATTTTGAAGAGCGCAACGCCTAAAGATATTTTCTACGTTCCGGGCGAGCACGACATGTTGAACGACGACGGCAAGCAGTATCTGGAGCGCTATGGAAAAAACACCAAGGGCGCTGGATGGTACAGCTTTGACAAAAAAGGCGTGCACTTTATCGGACTGGTCAACGTGCTGAATTTGAAGGCCGGCGGCCTAGGCACGCTGGGACACGAGCAGCTCGAATGGATGGAAGATGACGTCAAGCACCTGAAGAGCAGCACTCCGATCGTAGTGTTCGCGCACATTCCACTGTGGTCCGTTTATCCGGAGTGGGGTTGGGGAACGGAAGACAGTGCGCAGGCGCTCGCGTATTTGAAGAAGTTCGGGTCCGTAACCGTGCTGAACGGTCACATTCACCAGACCATGCAAAAGGTGGAAGGCAACGTAACCTTCCACACCGCCGCTTCGACTGCGTTTCCGCAGCCCGAACCTGGCAAGGCCCCATCACCCGGCCCGATGAAAGTTCCCGCCGAGCAATTGAAGAGTGTGCTGGGAATCACCGATGTGAATTACGTGCACGGCCAGCATGCTTTGGCGGTAGTGGATTCTTCGCTGGCGTAAGCAGCGCTACAAAAACAGTTCCATAAAAGCGGTCCAAGAAAAGAGAGGAAAAAAACATGAGGAGAATTGTGTCTACTGCAGTTTTGTTTGCGACGACGTTGGGAATTGCATTCGCGGGTCTGCGCGCCGGGGCAGGAAGTTTACCTGCCGCTGCGCAGCAGAAGACCGATATGACAGAGGTAAAGATCGACAATTTCAGCTTCGGACCCGCGGAGCTAAAGGTTGCTGTGGGAACAACGGTCACGTGGACAAATCGCGACGATATTCCGCATACCGCGGTCAGTACCGACAAAACGTTTAAGTCCAAAGTGCTGGATACCGACGAAAAATTCTCATTCACGTTCAGCAAGCCCGGCACTTACGAATATTTCTGCTCAATTCATCCGAAGATGACCGGCAAAGTCGAAGTTCAGTGAGCGGGCAATGAGCGCAAATCCGTTCGATCTGAAAACCGTTCTGCTGGCCAAACACGCACAGCATGTAGTGCTGGTTCACTTTCCTATCGCGCTGTTCATGGTGGCCGTAGCGTTCGACTTTCTAGGGCAGTGGACCAAGAACCGGAGCCTGGCCGCAGCGGCGTACTGCAATTTGTTGCTGGCTGCGGGCTTCACCGTGCCGGTGGTCGCGACTGGCCTTGCCGCGTGGCAGTGGGCGTTAGAAGGCCAAAAGCTAAAGGGAATTCTGCTGATGCATCTGGTGCTCGGATGTATATCCGCGGTGGTGATCTGGGTGGTGTTTCTAATTCACTTGCGTGCGCGGCGCCATCCAGAGAATTCCTTGCCGACGTATCGCCTGTCGTTGGAAGCCATTGCCGTCCTTCTTGTCGGTCTCACCGGGCATCTGGGTGGGTTTCTCAGCGGCGTAAACGGCCCGGGCTAGTTCGGGACGTACATTCCCCGGATTCATGCCCACATAAATCGAGGAAATTGTTAACAGCAACAAGTTGCGAAGGAAATTTTTAAAGAACAGGAGAACAGCTATGAAAATGTTATGTGGAATAATCGTTCTGGTCAGCGCTTCCGTGGCGGTAGCAAATAATGCCGCGTCTCTTCCAAAAGATAAGGTCACAAAGTTCGTGGTCGAAAACCTGGATGTCACCACTTTACCAGCGGGCATACGACCAAAACGCGATCACGGCAAGAAAACCTTCAGCGACTATGGGTACGTAGCAACCTCGCTGGACGAGAATCAGGCGGTTGTAGCTACGCCGACGGGAACGCAAATTAGCATCAAAATATTGGAGCAGAAATCATCTGAAATCTATGTTTGCGTTACTGGCCCGGACGAGAACGCAAGCAACGGCAAGATCCAGCGCGTGTTTCTGCTGAAGGTCAAGAACTCAGGCAGTCTTTTAAAGGGCAGGGAATCGTGGAAGGAATTTGACGCTTGCCCGGTGTTGGGTGGGACGGACCATGATTCGACGGCCGACTCATACGGCGATTAAAAGCCTTTGAGCGGCCTGGCGACCGCCGCGCCGTTCTGCGCCAACCTCACTCTGCTTTTGGAACTGGTGATGGGAGTCGGGTTGCTCGCCGGCGCTCTGCTCGCGTGCCTGAAGCGTTTTCGCCAACACGCGTGGTGCCAGTCAGTCATCGTGCTCGTCAACCTTCTATTGATTGTAGTCGCGATGCTTCCGTCATTTCGCGTGCACGTCGCTCCGCGGATTCCCTTGAAACTCGCTAAGGCTTATTACGCCGTGGCGGCAGCGCACGCGGCCTTGGGAACCTTGGCCGAAGTAGGAGGTTTGTACATCCTGCTCGCCGTTGGCACGAACCTGTTGCCGCCGAGATTACGCATCAGGAACTACAAGCTGTGGATGCGAACTGTGTTAGTGCTGTGGTGGGCCGTTCTTTTGTTGGGCTGGGCTACTTACGCCCGCTGGTACCTTCCGCATATGTTCCGAAAATAACCCATGAGCCTAACGACCCGACACCTTTTATTGCGCCCAAACGTAAAATAAATCCTCCTCGTTCCGGTCTATGTCACTGCGGTTATGCCCAGGCTATTCACATATCGCTTCGCAGCGGAGCCTCATATTTTCGGTTTCAGGGAGATCAAATTGAAGAGCGCATTGCGGATTACATGTTTATTTTTGCTGAGTGCGTTTGCCCTCAGCTCAGGATCCGCCACTCCACCAAATAGCCTCCACTCGGATCAGAGCGTACAGATCATCGCAGTCACCGCCAAGAAATACGAGTATTCGCCGTCGCCGGTCCGCGTGAAGCTGGGCGCTCCGGTGCAGTTGAGGTTCACGTCCCTCGATAAGACTCATGGCTTCAAGATCAATCTGTACCCCGACGGATCGGACGCCAAGGTGAACCCGGACTCGTTTTTAGTTCGACGGAAGACTGCTTCAAGCTCGAAAAGGGAACTCCCACGGTGACGCCGTTTATTCCGCGCCCCGCAGGAACCTACTCGTTCCACTGCTGCAATCGTTGCGGACTCGGTCACGGCGGGATGAAAGGCCAGCTCGTCGTGGGAACCGTAGGGGGCAAATGCTTTGTAGCTTGTTGTAGTCGTACCTGCATCTCGTGAATAGGCCAGAAGGCCCATCGTGGTGGGCTCGGAATAAATCGCGCTGACGTTGGTTTATATAACTGAAGCTCCCACAGTGAACGGAACAGCACGGCCCACTTCGGAGTCTGCCTTGGGGAAATCTGCGCGTTCAACTTGTGCCGGGGACAATAATTTGACTGAAGCGGAAATTATAGAGCGAGCGCAAAATGGCGATGAAGCCATGTTCGAGCAGTTGTGCCGGCGGCATAGCCGGCGCGGCTATGCCGTTTGCGTGCGCATGGTAAGGATCCCACCGAAGCAGAAGATCTCACGCAAGAAGCATTCATGCTGGTGTTCCGCAAAATTCACACCTTTCGTGGCGAATCGGCTTTCTCCACCAGGTTGCACCGCTTGGCTGAGAACCACGTGCTGATGTGCTTACGCAGGAAGTCATTGCCGGACGTGTCCCTTGCCGAGCCCCACGATCCGAACGAGGCGAGTGGTCCGTCAGCCATCGATCTAGGTTCTCGCGACTCAATTCTTGAGGGTTCGCTTGGACCGCCTCAATCTGGAGCGTTGCATAAAGCGTTTGCCGACCGGCTAGCGCGCCATATCTGTTTTACATGACGTGCAAGGATACAAGCATCACGAGATTGCAGAAATCCTGGGACGCTCGGTGGGTGATTCGAAATCCCAATTACACAAAGCGCGCGCCCAATTGCGTGGGCTGCTGCATGAACTCCAGCGCGCCAAGGCTCGCGAAGGGCATTTAGCTGCGGCCAAAGTTTCACCCTTCAAGATTGGTGGACGTAGTCGCGATGTTAGTTTCGGTAAGATGCGCGAGGAACGCTTGTTGCACGCGACTGAGCGAACGGCCGTGTAAGGTGACGGCGCCGATCGCCCGCGTCGCGCGGCCGTCGGCAAGCGGAACGAACTGGCAACCAGGCCGCTTCTCGAGCGCCATGGCTGGAATGATCGATACGCCCAACCCGGCACACACCATGCTGAGAATGCTGCTGAATTGACCGCTTTCAAAAATAATCTTCGGTCGTACCCGCGCTCGCTTGCATGCGGCTACCGCCGTTTCGCGGAAGCAATGGCCATCGCGTAACAGCAAAAACGGTTCATCGTGCAGTTCCCCGAGGGTCACGTTCCGTCGCTTTGCCAATGCATGGTGCTTGGGAAGCGCGGCGTACAGTTTTTCCTCGATCAATGGGAATGACTGAAACTCGTGCCCGCGCGTTTGCAGTGGCACAGCTACGACCGCTACATCTACGTTCCCGCTTCGCATTCTGTCCAGCAACAGCGGTGTAATCTCCTCCACAACCGTCACATGCGCTTGCGGATATTTGCGAGAAAAAGTGGCCAGCAATGGAGGCAAAAAGTATGGCGCGATGGTAGGGATTACGCCGACACACACTGGCCCGGCGATCGATGTGCTGCCTTCCACAACGGCGCTGCGCGCCGCCTCTAGGTCAAATAAAAGTGCCCTGGCGCGCGGCAGAAATGCCCGCCCTAGTTCCGTAAGGCGAATGGTACGGCCGATGCGATCGAAAAGTCGCGCACCCAGCTCTTCTTCCAGTTTGTGAATCTGTTGCGAAAGCGACGGCTGAGACACGTGGGTCAGGCGTGCCGCGCGGCTGAAGCCACCGCTGTCGGCAATAGCGCAAAAGTAACGCAACTGGTGAAATTCCATTTGGATGTCCTATAGGCAATGCCTATCCATTCTATGCGAACAATATATTGGATGTATAGTTCGCGGCGTCGTACTCTCTCCCCGGAAGGAGTAACCATGTCAGAAAATAAAAGAATGACCACCGACGCAGGCCGACCGGTAGGCGATAACCAGAATTCCTTGACCGTGGGTCCGCGTGGCCCAGTCGTATTCGAAGATTTTTTATTGTTCGAGAAAATGGCACACTTCAATCGTGAACGCATTCCCGAACGCGTCGTGCACGCCAAAGGTTCGGGCGCTTATGGACATTTTGTGTGCACCAATCCCCTGGCCCAATACACCAGTGCGAAACTGTTTTCGAGCGCTGGAAAGAAAACCCCAACCTTCCTGAGATTCTCAACCGTAGGCGGCGAGAAAGGCTCTGCGGATACCGAGCGGGACCCCCGCGGATTTGCGCTGAAGTTTTACACCGAAGAAGGGAATTGGGACCTGGTCGGGAATAACACACCAGTCTTTTTCATCCGCGACCCGCTGAAATTCGGGGACTTCATTCACACCCAGAAACGCGACCCCCAAACCAATCTGAAATCTCCCACGATGATGTGGGATTTCTGGTCGCTGTCCCCGGAATCGCTTCATCAGGTCACCATCCTGTTCTCCGATCGCGGTACTCCCGACGGTTATCGGCACATGGACGGCTTCAGCAGTCACACCTTTAGTCTGATCAATGCGAAGAATGAATTGTTCTATGTGAAATGGCACTTCAAGACCAAGCAGGGCATTAAGAATTTTAATCGCGAAGGCGCCGACGACATGCGCGGCAAGGATCCTGATCACGCGCAGCGCGACCTTTTCGAAGCGATCAAGAATGGTGACTTTCCTAAATGGCGTGTCTGCGTGCAGATCATGCCGGAAAAAGAAGCCGAGACTTACCACATCAACCCGTTCGATCTTACAAAAGTCTGGCCCCACGGAGATTATCCGCTAGTAGAGGTGGGCGAACTGGTTCTGGACCGCAACCCCGAAAATTACTTCGCGGAAGTCGAGCAAGCAGCTTTCGATCCCAAGAATATTGTGCCCGGCATGGGTTATTCGCCCGACAAAATGCTGCAGGCCCGCTTAATCTCGTATCCGGACGCCCACCGCTATCGCTTGGGTGTTAATTACGATTCGCTGCCGGTCAATAAGCCCCAATGCCCGTTTCATACTTACAACCGTGACGGCGCCATGCGCTTCGATGGAAATTCCGGTGCGTCGGTGAACTATGAGCCGAACAGCTTTGGCGGTCCCACTCAGGACCCGGCATTCCGTGAGCGTCCCCGGCCCGTCAGCGGCACAGTCGACCGCCACAATCACCGCCTGGACGGGGACTATTACACGCAACCAGGCAATCTCTTCCGGCTTATGCAGTCTGACGCCCGTGAACGTTTGATCGGTAACATCGCCGCTAGTCTGAAACAGACCCCGCAGCGAATTCAGGAGCTGCAGGTCCAACACTTCTTTCAGGCCGATCCTGCGTACGGCGCCGGCGTAGCAAACGCCTTGGGCCTGAGCATCGACAAGACACATAGCTCCGAATACAAGTTTGTAGCGGCCGATTAACAACTCGACAAATTAAACTGCACGTGCAAATCGGCGCTTCATATCCAGGTGACTGGAGTGAAGCGCCGCAAGAATTGCGCACCGGGGTCGAGACTCGTGCAAAATCCTGATATCTGTGGCCCGGCTGCCCCAATGCGCCTCGGCGACGCCATAACTGTTTGACGCGCGTTAGATAGGTGGCAACGGTTCTTTAACGACTCTAAGTCCGGTATGGTTCGAGCCGGTTGTTTGCGATTGCGCAAGGACGTTCCTCCCGTTTGGTTGGAAACTCACAGGTTGAACTCAGGGTCCCCGGGTATTCCGATATTTCGGCGGAAGCCAGTGCAGACACTATAGGAATGACGGCACTCTTCAAGCTCGGTTTAGCGGTTGGCCTTCTGGCATTGGCGAGTAATGGGATATCCGCGAGTGAATTGGCCGTTTTGCGGAATGGCTTTACCATACGATACGAACGACGCGAACTACGCGCAGAAATGACCCGGTTATACTTTCCCGGAACATCGGGGGGTTACGCCGATGTCCCAACCGAAGAGATCGCGCAGTTCGAGACCGAAGAAACCATACCGCCACCTCCCGCGGCGGTAACTGCCCCAATCCCGTCGAGAGTGATGAGTCTGGGTGAATTGGTTCAGGATGCCAGTCAAAGAAATAAAGTTGACGCCGAATTGATCCTAAGCGTGATTCGCGCCGAGAGTGCATTTCGAACCAATGCAGTTTCCCCGAAGGGCGCGCAAGGCCTCATGCAGCTGATGCCACAGACCGCCGCTATGTTAGGAGTGCACGACGCGCTGGACCCCGCCGCAAATGTGGAAGGTGGAACGCGATATTTGCGACAACTTCTCGACCGCTATAACAATGACCTAAGCAAGGCGCTGGCTGCATACAATGCCGGACCAGGACCAGTGGATCAATATCGTGGGGTTCCACCTTACACCGAGACCCGTGCATACCTGGCGAAAGTAATTGGCGATTTCAGCAGGCACAAGCGGGCTCGATTGCAAGCTGGCCAGGATCAAGCGCGAAAAGTCGAAACAGTCAACAATACTCAGAAATTACGCTCCCCGGCCGAGCCCGCTAAAAGCCACACAACTTCCGCGCCTTAGCACTGAGGAGAACGCGTCTGAAAGTCCTGCCCCGTAAGTTTCCGCGGAGTAGTACTGGTAGTTTGTCGCCCGACAAATACAAAAACGACACATTTGGCTACGATTGCCGAAGTCATAGCTAAGAACCATTGCGGGACACTTGATGCACCATCCTATCTTTTGGCGAGTTATATCCAGGCCTCCAGTCCCATTAGCTAACCCGGCGGCCCCATTTCCAATTGAAGGATCGATAAGAAATGCTAGTGAGGCAGCGACATCATGATGTGTCTGCGAACTGTCCTGGTTTTTATGTTGGGCCTGATCCTCGTTATACCGATCCATTCGGACGACGCAAAGAATGCCTATCGACGAGGCCAACGGGCCGAACTGAAGAATGAATACGATGCCGCATTTGAGGCCTACCGGCAGGCATACTCCCTCAAATCCAGAGAACCGAAATATATAACTGCGTATCTGCGATCCAGAGCTGCGGCCGCCTCCCAACACGTTACCAACGGTATAAAACTCCGCGAAAGTCTCAAGTACGACGAAGCGCTAGTGGAATTTCAGCGTGCTTCGAGCATCGACGGAACCAGCTTTGTCGCCGTGCAAGAAGTGCAACGCACCATATTCTTAATGCGGAAGCAGGCGGAAGCGGAAGCCGAGAAGTCCGCGGGAAATTACAAGACGGTCAAACCCGTTGAACTTGAGGGCCCGGCAGAGTTAACTCCCTCTCCAAACACACCAATTACACTGCACATGACGACTACCGCCGACAATATTTACCGGACGATCGGTAAGCTGGGCGGCGTTAGTGTGCTATTCGATTTGGACTACAAACCACAGAAAATTACCGTCGACTTTAACGATGTCATGATGGTCGACGCGCTCCGTATGGTCGGCATGGAATCGAAGACCTTCTGGCGCCCGATTTCCTCAAACGCGATCTTTGTGGCGGCGGAAGGAAAACGCAAGGAATTTGAAAGCAACGTCATGAAGACGTTTTACCTACGCAATACCTCGAATGCCGCTGAGCTTCAGGAAGTGGTCGGGACGCTCAAAGGACTTTTGGACATCAGCCGAATTCAGGTCAACCCCACTCATGGAACGATTACCGTGCGCGGCACGCAGGATCAAATGGTATTAGCGGAAAAGCTCGTTGCGGATATCGACAAAGCAAAATCAGAAGTGGTCATTGATATTGCCGTAATGCAGGTAAGTCGGGATCGTTTGAATACCTTGGGCACTACGGTTCCAACGTCGACCACTTTCGCTTTTGAAAATGCCGCGGCGTTCGCGAGCGGCACTGGAGCGCTTGTTAAGGTTGGCTCGCTGTTCGGGAACAGTTTGGTTGCAAGTCTCCCCAGCGCTACATTTACCGCTCTGGCCTCGGATAGCAACACCAAGATACTGCAGCGGCCTCAGGTTAGAGCCCTGGACGATCAGAAAGCGACGCTAAAGATTGGTGACCGTGTGCCGATCGCAACAGGCTCGTTTTCACCGGGTATCGGCGCTGGAGGGATCAGCCCGCTGGTGAACACCCAGTTTCAATATCTAGATGTGGGAGTAAATATCGACATTACCCCTCACATCCATTCGAACCACGAAGTTACGCTGAAGATGGTATTGGAGATCTCCTCGGTGACGGGCACACAGAACATCGGGGGAATCAACCAGCCGGTCATCGGACAACGTCGCATCGAGCATGAAACACGTCTGCAGGATGGAGATATCAACCTCATTGGCGGCATCCTGGAGGACTCTGAAACTCAATCCTTGAGTGGATATCCTTGGCTGTCACAAATACCGATCTTGAAGTACTTGTTTGCGCAGGAGAATAAAGACCACCGCCAAACCGAAATCATCTTCGCGATTACGCCGCACATCATTCGGGCTGAAGAAATCACCGATGAAAATCGGCAGCTTATCGAGGTTGGCACCGGCAATACTATCGGCTTACGCTACAAAAAGGAGCTTAAGCCCGCGAAGACAGATACACCGAATTCGCCAGATTCGCCATCCGCACAGAAGCGCGTGAAGCCGGTTCCGGCGGCACGGGTGACCGAACCGATCGAGACAAGCGCTCCCGAAGGGGCCGCAATCGCCCCGAGCTCAGGTCCGACGACACGGGTGATCGAACCGACCAAGACGAGCGCTCCCGAAGGGGCCGCTCCGGGCCCCCCGGTTATCCGGCCGCGCCCGTCTGGAATGACGACTTCGGTCCCGGCGATGTTGCGTCCGTCCACGCCGAAGCACGACGCAACGGGAGGCCAAGACCACTCCAGCCCGTAGATACGGGCAACTTATTGAAAACTCGGCTCGAACCAAGCCCTCGATCGTGCAACTGTAACGGTAAGGAATTTCCCACCTTAGGCACGATCTGTCCCATTTGATATATGTGACGTTTTCTGTCATTCCTACCCTTCTCGCTGAAACAGCGCTCCTTATACAGCATTTACCCTAGATAAGTCAGTGGCGAAAAAATTGCTCGTATGACCACAACATGTGGTTGCAGTTTCCATAGTAATTTCAGGATTACAGGTGAACTTATAGCAATTCCGAAAGCCTCAGACTGCAGAACACGCTTGTCCCCCGTTTTATAACACCCTGTACAAGTTGTTGCAGGGTGAGTATGTCCCCGATGTTTATCATGGAGTGTGAGTCTTTGATGCACTGCAGGTGCGTCATTAAACTTAACGCTTGTTCGATTTGAAAAATTCAACTAAGTCCGAGACGAGGATGACACTAATGCACGAACAGATTCCGTCGCAGGGCACCCAGCCCGCACCGCGACCGTCAGCGTCCACCTTGGAGGAGAGTGCGATGTGTAGGAGGGCGGCACTAGTACACTCTTTTCCTTTATTTGCCGACATCCCCATTGAAGGGTGTCGGGAGATCGTGGCTCAGGCCCAGGCTAAAGAATTTTTGCGTCGTGAAACGATTTACCAGGAAGGTGATTCGATACGACGGACTATTCTGCTGATATCGGGCTGCGTCAAGATCACCCAGTTGGGCGAGAACGGGTCCGAGGTAATCCTCAGATTAAACGGCAGCGGCGACGTCATCGGAAAGATCGATGTACAGAAGCACGCGCGCCATTGTTCTAAGGCCCAGACACTCAGTGCGTCCACCGCGCTAATCTGGGACGCCTCGGTGTTCGAGGCTCTTTCTGTCCGTTTCCCGGCACTGCGAAGGAATACGTTGCGCAGCCTCGCGAGCCAGATGGAGGAACTGGAACAGCGTTTCAGGGAAATCTCTACCGAGAGAGTAGCATCGCGGCTCAGTCGCGAGATCGTGCGGCTTCTGGCACAAGTGGGCCGCGTCGTAAACGGGACGGTGGAGATAGCGCTTTCGCGCGAAGAGTTGGCGCAGTTGACGGGAACTACGCTGTTCACAGTCAGCAGGTTACTGTCTGATTGGGATGAACGCGGGATTGTCAGCACGCGCCGTGAAGCTGTCTCTGTCAACGATCTTCACGCTCTTCAGCAATTGGCTGAAGTTGAATAAAGCCGCTTTCGTTTCGCCGAGGAAGTCGGATTTGTTATGACTAGAACGGACCGGAACTCTTTGCAAACTTCAGCGCGCACTCTTCCTATCGGCGGATCGTTGAAATCCCGCACGATTTTATCTGCCACATTGCGCCGAGTTTTCTTTGTCGCGCAGCTTGCTCTATTTTTCACTACCTCGATGTTTGCCCCCGCGGGATTTTCGGCATCTGGTGATCGCGCGGCGCAACCAGCACGGGCCGGACAATCATCTTCACAAAATTCGCAATCCGTAGCCGATCAAAGTACTGATCGCCAGCCGGAAGGCCTCCAGTCAGGGAAAATGCAGGCCCGGCCCCTTCAGATTACCTACGAGGATGGGAAACTAACGATCGAAGCCGACAATGTTCCGCTGTCGGAGATACTTTCCCAGGTTCGCAAAATTTTGGGCGCGGACATCGTGATTCCCGCTGGCGTAGCCGATCAACGTATGTGGGTCCAGTTTGGCCCTGGCCCCGCCCGCAGAATTCTCCGCGATCTGCTGGATATAACGGACCTCGACTATGTAATGCAGGCTTCAGATAAGGATGAGGATGGAGTCCTGAGCGTCTCATTGACCGCGCGCTCTAAGGGTCTCGAGCCTGGTTTGCCGGCAAGTTCGACACTTGCGGGGACGAAGCGCCACCCTCAACCGGTAGTCTCAAATCCTGTAGAATATTCTGAGCCAGAGACCCAGTCTGTGAGCGAATCTGTCGTGGCCTCTGAGCCTATCGCTCCCGTTTCATCTCCCACACCGGCTGAGACTCGCGCCGCTGCGGCAGCCAGTCTGCAGCCTTCGCGGGACGCCGCCGGCCCGGTTTCCACCGCGCCGCTCGTTGGCAGCGCGGAACAGATGGCTCAGCAATTGCAAAATTTATATCAACGGAGAAGGCAGTTACAGGTACAGCAGAATCAGAGACCCCCAGTCACAAATTAGGGCTATTTCTTCTCTACTGCAAAATCCCCGGCTTTTGTCAAAACACCCCATGCGACGAACCTTCACCTCGAAGTGTGTGTAGCTTCTAAATCCCATTCTCAAAAATTTTTAGTGATCTCAGAGCTCTTCATTGCTGTGTAGCAAAGAATCCCTACAAGAATCCACGTACAGTCTCCTCACTTGGAGTGAATTTTGCCCACCATGATGTCGCGCGAAGTGACTAAACGAAGTTCGAAGCCGCTAGCCATTGCGGTTGTAACACTGAAGGAGGCCACACGGCCATGAAAAAGCTATTGCTGTTTGGGTTGCCGATCCTCGTAGCCTGTGTGACTCCGGTGTTTACGAGTGCCCAATCCTTCCAGGTGCAATGCCCCTTAAAAACAGCGTTACACCCAGGGAACGGGAGTGACCAAGGTGCGATCAAATGCCAGCAGATCTCGGGTGGCGATGGCTACGCCACAATGGGGGACGGAACGCAGACGTACCTCTTTGCCTTCGGCCCGCTCTCTGGCTTGGGTGCTATTGCGAGCGGGCAGCCCGGAACTTTGCCAGCCAGCGCATTCATGACCCCTTACGATCCAGCTGCCGCTCCGGATGGGGTTGTAGGACTGACCCCAGATTTAGATCTTGTGAATGATCCGACGCTTGATCCAGCCTGCGCTTCCGCGACCGCTCCTTCGTATTGCACAACCGGTCTCAACGGTCACGTGGACGCCCGCCAGATCATGGATGTTGGCGTTCTGAATGGCAACATTCCAGCGCCGATGATGGCCATTGATGAAGACGACGAAT
>DASYJM010000364.1:0-7322 GCA_035996445.1 Candidatus Acidiferrum sp.
GGCCACATGGGCCCGCAACCGAGCACATGGCGCGGCAGGTCAGAACAGAACTCGCTCGATCGAGTGGGCTGAGAAGCAAGAAAAATTCCGGCCGAAGGAGATGTGTTTTTTCTTGACTTCTCCCTTTATAGAACAAATCAGCTAAGTCCGCATGAGCGCGCTCATCGATCTCGATCGGCGACACTGGGGAGGAATTATCCCCGGAGCAGGCGGATTAAGATCTTCAGGGCATTTTACGGCCAAGAGATAACGGCTTTTTTATTTCTTACTTGGGTGGGCTTTTGAGAGAACCCGTACAGGACGTGGCACAAATCGACTAAACAAAAACGCCTTCCGTTTGGAGCTTCGGAAGGCGTTGATTCTAAACACCAGATTGGTTGCGGGGGCCTGCAACCATCCGAATTGTTTAGTCCTGACATTCCGCTTCCCACTGGTTCGCGCAGCGGCTTAGTCAACCGGCCCTTGCCGTGACAGCGCTGCGGGATTAGGTTTCGCAACGACTTGTGGATCGCATCGCCTCGCCTCGCGCAGCCATACATTACGCGGGACGGTGTTGAGTCTCGGATGCCAAGCCATGAGGAAATGAAACGGATGCAATTCGCGCGGTGCTTTCACAACGCGAGCTCGCGATTTCCTCGAACAACTGAGCTCAGGCCACTGGTTACCCGCCTTCGTATATCTCGGCGTTGTCTCCTTTGCTATTTGCTTTTGCCCGCGCCAGTAGACCCCTGGCTAAGCGCAGTCATCGCCGTCAGTGAGTCCATGTAGTCCCGCCAATGCACGATCTTGCGGTCTTCGATAGTAACCACAGAGATGAACCGGTTGTCGTAGGAGGCGCCGGTCGCGACTATCTTGCCGTGTACCTGGTATTCGATGATCACGACACGCGGGTCCTGCGATCGGTGGATGACGAGCGCGTCCGCGCCATGCAGGACGATGTTGTTGCCGTAGCCTGCGTAGAGCGCCATGAGCGCCTCACGACCATTCAATGATTGGGGCCAGCCTGGAAAAATATATCGAAACTCGAACTCCGCATCGTCGGCGATGGTATCAAAATAGTGGTCGCCGTCGACGAGACCGGCCAAACCCTGCTGTGATATTTTGAAGAATGGGTCGAGCGCCGTGAAGGCCGCGTACTTGGGATCGGTCACAAATTGACTCCTGTTGTCGTGAGAGAAGGTCGTTGATTGGTTCGTTCAAAATTAGCCTGCCCTGGACACACAGAACGTGTCGGCTGACGTACATTAGGAGCGCATTTGTGCGTCAATAACAGGAAGCCAACAGGCCGGTTAGCGCGCTTGTCAAGCGCTGGGACTCTGGTCGAATCGTGCGATTCCTTTGGCCAGGCTGTGAGTTCTTTGCTGTTACTAATTCTGTACATCGAGACGGCCATATTTTTATTACATCGTTAACATGGTTACAGACGCGTCCTCTGCTCTTTTCCCGCCTGAATCTTAACTGGAGTGAACAAAATGTCAATCCGAGTGCTCATTGTCGATCACTACGAGCAAATCCGTGGATTGGTTCGGGCTTTCTTTCTATCTGAATTTGGATTCCAGATTTGCGGAGAGGCGGTTGATGGTTACGAAGCCATCATCAAAGCCCAGCTCCTAAAGCCCGACCTGATAGTTCTCGAAGTGGCCCTACCACGTCTTAATGGGGTTGAAGCCGCGCCCAAATTAAGGAAATTACTTCCTAAAACACCGATAATTCTATTCACCTTAGACGGAGGCCTGCTGGAAGGTGTCGATACCCGTGAAATAGGCGTCGACGCGGTGGTTGCCAAACAGGATGGCATGTCCACGCTCGGACTCGGTTCATACTCTGTTTGCAAGAAGCCCGGTAACTAGCTCGACCAAGTGAGCTGTTCAAAATCGCACATCCTTGAAACTAGATTGGTGACACCATTGCCGTCGACCAATCTGTTCAAAAATTTGCCCACCCAGTAGGTAATTGAACTTACGTCACTTTCCGCTAGCCCGGAGGCAGTGATGTCAATAAAAGTGCTGTTAGTGGATGGCAGTCATGTAATGCGTTCGGCCATCAGGCAGTTGCTCAAAAACGAACTCGGTATTGAAGTGATTGGGACAGCCACTAGTTTCGCTGAAACTATTGCGCTAACTACTGCTTTGAAGCCCGATGTCTTGCTCATGGACCCCCACATGCCCGATGAGCGTGAATACACACCCAAGTTGGTAAAATCTCAAATCCTTTTACACACTAAATGCATTGTGGCCATATCGCTTTGGAACGACGATGACACAAAGACTTTGGCGCAAAGCTTTGGCGCACACGTGCTCTTGGACAAAATGAACCTTTATGCACAGCTGATCCCCGCGATAAAGCAGTTTTGCCCCAGTGTGAGCATTCCGAAAACCACGGACTCTTTCAGGAATGACTCAAAACGGCCTGCTGGGCCGTCAATAGAAGAAAGGTTAGACGCGCCCTAGTCCTGTATTCGTACAAAATCCAGAACTCACACGGGGGACCTGCTCCTAGTAGCCACACAGCGACAGAGAACAGTCGAACCGCTAGTTCATGCTTAGGGAACACTGGCTCCTTTCTCCCAAGCCTGTGGTCGTCAACAACAGTTTACCCGGGGCAAGGAGCCGACATTGGTACGCAATCAAGTGAAATATTTTTGAGCAGGTGGTTACGCGCGGAGTGTTCCAAAAATGAGACCTACTACTTCTTCGAGAGTTCGCCCTCGAAATGGCTTTCAACATCTTCACGAGTAAGCGGATTTTTTGCTTTAGCCAATAAAACGGAATAGACGACCTCATTGCCTGCAACCTGCGCGGTGATAAAAGCACCGTCCTCGGGCAATTCCTGGTAGACGAACTTCACCTTTCTGCCATCTGCAATGGTTCTGACCCACTCTTCATCGGGCATTTGGAACCTCATCCAGGCGAAGTTTTTTGATTTTTCATATCACTGAATCCCTGTCACGGTCACGTTTCGTGTCTCGCGGGCCTTAGGCGTACCATTTCGTCTTGTGAGAACTTATGACAAATAACCCTCGCGAAACTCCTATTGAGCGCGTTTTTCGCCAAATCATGCACCGCAAAATGCCGGTATCCATCAGGGGCATTTTGTTATGCAAATCGAGTGCAAAACGAAGGTGAAGACTTCTCGAACTTCATATCCAAACCTGCTGGACTATCCTAACGCTATGTCGCAGTTTGAAAAGAGAGCCTTGCCGCTGAGGCAAACTGCGGAACTTCATCGTGCAGTTCAAGCGTGACGGCGGGTGGCTTTTAGTTACCGGCCACCCGCCCAAATACTTCGTGTTTGGTAGCTCTCTTAACGAGCGCCAGCTGCCGCCGCCATTACGTGCGTTCCCACAGCTTGCGTTCCTACATTCACCTTGATCTGCTTCGGCTTCGCTTCCTCGCGCTTCGGAAGGCTCAGCGTTAGCACGCCATTCTGATAATCGGCCTTGATGTCATCTGTTTTCACGGAGTTAGCCAACGAGAAGCTCCGGCTGAACGAGCCATAGGCGCGTTCGACACGTAGATAGTTGTCCTCCTTCACCTTGCTTTCGAACTTTCGTTCGCCGCGAATCGTGAGGATATTATTCTCCACACGGATGTCCAGATTCTGCGGGTTCACATCCGGCAGGTCCGCCTTAATCACCAGTTCATTTTCCGTCTCGTAGATGTCCACGGCCGGAGCCCAGGGGGTCAAGTTCGACTCCTCGCCAGCGTGTCCCACGCCTTCGCTAAACATACGATTGATCTGATCCTGCAGGGTCGTAGCCCCGCGGGACGGTTGTTCCCAACGATTCATTGCTCGCATGTGATGATCCTCCTCAATAATTAACTACACTTTCACCATGAGCGCACGCACTGCTGATGTACAGATATATAATATTAATTATTTACTAAACATAAGTGTTGTAGAGGCAGTGTCTTACCCGCCTGTGCAAAACGTGTGCCAGCGTCAAAGTGCTCACGCGCTCCAAAATTCCAGTTCTCGTTCATCGCTGAACGCTGGATAGGCTTCGTGGAAAACGACCCCTCACGAAGGACGGAAGTGCTCGGCTTCGATGGTCCAATCCACTTGGATGTATAGGGCGTTGTCGGACACTTGAAAGACATTGGCATATCGTGTGCGGACACAAAAAGTCCGATTGGCCTACGCCGAAATAACTCACAAGCACAGTTCGTTGGTACTTTCTAAGGGCCTAGAGAGGAGCGAGATCTTTCATCAAAATATGTTATTCAAGCAAGGCGGCCTATGCTTTAATAAGAAGCGAGCTTATTAAAGCGAGATTGCATAGGACTAATGGCTGAAGAAAAACAGGTTCAACCGCTTCGAGCTTAGTGCCCGACTTGTAGAGGCATCGTCGGGTCACTCGAGCTCATTGGCCAACTCATTGACGCTTTCACAACTCTTCATCCCCTTTACGGCCATGCGCTGAAACTTCCGGGAATATCGCTTTCTTCTCTCCACTGCTGTTTCCTCTCCATCGCGAGTGTGCCAATTCAAGGGGTCATTCCAATAAGGAAGAAAGACGGTTAACGTACACGTGGGTTACTCGCGAGCCATCATGCTGAGCGCCGAGGAATTCCAAAATCACCTGGTGGGCTGCAGCAGGCTGGTCGGTCTCGAGGATGTGGCTGGCGTGGGGAATCAACACCAACTTAGCTCCCGGAATGCGCTCAGCGATTAATTTGGCGTTGGCCGCTGGAATGAGTCTGTCGGTTTCGCCGTGGATAACGAGCGTAGGGACGGTGATCTGCACTATGCGACGGTAAGCCTTCCAGCCGAAAATGCCTTGCAACTGGCTTGTATAACCCTGTGGCGTGGGGTACCACTTCATGCGGATAGCCATATCTTCGTCGATCCGCTCGCGCGGGGTGCCAGGGTCATAGATAAATGGCGTGATAGCCTCCCGGGATTCTTCGGGTGTCATCCCTTGACGGAACAGAGTCTGTATCGCGACGGGTTCGGCTTGCACTGCCTGGGGTCCTCCTGCGGCGGTGCAACCCAGAATCAACGAGGGCACGCGCTTCGGATATTGAAGCGCAAATTCCTTGCGCTATCATGCCCCTCATGGACACACCGAATACGTGCGCGGCCTCCACACCCCCAGCATCCAGCGCTCCGGCCCCGTCGGAGGCCATCAAGGGCATGGAATAAGGGCCCGGAGGCACATCGCTTTAGCCGATGCCGCGATTGTCGAAAGCAATGGTGCGATAGTGTTGGGCAAGAACGGGCCGGCTGCGATGCCACATGTAGGAGGGATAGCTGAGGCCCATGATCAGTAGCAGAGGCTCGCCGGATCCGCATTCATCCCAATATATCTTGACGCCTTCATTCATAACGAATGGCATGGAATTCTCCGGTTTCGTGCCCCGCGTATGGAAATATGATGGTTTAACACAGATGAAAGTGACTAACGCGATCGCATTGTATATAATTCGCCTCGCTATGCCCAAATCAAGAAACGCTGTACCAGGTGGCCGACCGCATCGCCACGATTACGCTCAACCGCCCCGACAAATTCAACGCCTGGACTGCCATCATGGAACGCGAAGTGCGCTTCGCCGTGGAAGGAGCGGAGCGCGATGAAAACGTGCGCGTCATTGTCCTGACGGGGGCGGGACGCGCGTTCTACGCGGGCGCAGACATGTCGCTCTTGAGCACCGTCGCCGAAAAGGGAATCGATGCAGCGCGGCAGGCCCAGGCGGTGCAAGAGATCGACAGCAAATGCGAAGGCGTTCGAGATGACTTTCAACACAAATATTCGTATTTTCCGGCAGTGACGAAACCCGTGATCGCCGCGATCAATGGGCCAGTAGTGGGATTGGGCTTGGTGATTGCTTTGTATTGCGATATACGGTTTGCTTCTAATGCTGCGCGATTCGGAACAGCTTTTGGGCGGCGGGGACTGATAGCCGAGTACGGAATGGCGTGGATGCTGCCGCGCCTTGTGGGACACGCAAATGCGCTGGATCTGTTGCTCTCCGCCAGAATGATCGATGCTGCGGAAGCGGCGAGCATGGGACTAGCGAACCAGGTCTTCCCACACGACACATTTATGGAGAAAGTGCGGGAGTACGCAATAGATCTGGCGTCGAACGTCAGCCCACGGTCGATGCGCATCATCAAGCGGCAAGTGTATGAAGCGATGTTTGAAACGCTGACACTCTCGTTTGAACGATCTGAGCAAGAAATGCTGACCAGTTTGCAGTGCGCGGATTTCAAAGAAGGCGTTGCACATTTCGTTGAAAAACGCGCACCGGTGTTTACCGGGGAATGAAGAACCCTCTATGAATTTCGAGGTCAGTGAAAAGACCAAGGAACTACAGAACCGATTACAAGCTTTCATGGATTCCCATGTCTATCCGAACGAGGAGAAATTCCAAGCAGAGATCGCTCTAGCGCGATGGAAACCCACCCGAATTGTCGAAGAACTAAAGGCGAAGGCGCGGCACGAAGGATTGTGGAATTTATTCTTGCCGCAGGACGAAAATGGCGCGGGCCTCAGCAACCTGGAGTATGCGCCGCTATGTGAAATCATGGGCCGCAGTCACATCGCGCCTGAGATCTTCAATTGTTCAGCGCCGGATACTGGAAACATGGAAGTACTTGCTCGTTATGGTACCGCGGAGCAAAAGGAAAAATGGCTGAAGCCGCTGCTTGCTGGTGAAATTCGATCCTGCTTTGCAATGACGGAACCGGACGTGGCGTCTTCGGACGCGACCAACATCAGCGCGAGCATCGTGGCGGACGGCGATAGCTACGTGATTAACGGGCGCAAATGGTGGTCCTCGGGTGCAGGAGACCCACGCTGCAAGGTCGCGATTCTTATGGGCAAGACCGATCCTTCCGCGGCCGCGCATAAACAGCAGTCCATGATTCTGGTGCCGCTCGATACTCCGGGCGTAAAGATTGTGCGCATGTTAACGGTATTCGGCTACGACCATGCGCCTCACGGGCATGCTGAAATCCAGTTCGAGGATGTGCGTGTTCCGAAGACCAATATGTTACTCGGTGAAGGCCGCGGATTTGAGATTGCACAGGGGCGACTGGGGCCTGGCAGGATTCATCATTGCATGCGATGTATGGGTGTGGCTGAGCGAGCGCTCGAGACCATGTGCAGACGGGTGCAGTCACGGGTGGCCTTTGGCAGAGCATTGGTGGAACAAGGAACGATTCGCGCAGATATCGCGATGTCTCGCATCGAAATTGAACAGGCGCGCCTGCTAACGCTAAAGGCGGCAGACATGATGGACAAAGCGGGAAACAAAGCGGCACGATCAGAAATTGCCATGATTAAAGTCGTGGCACCCAACGTGGCGCTGCGGGTTTTG
>DASYJM010000365.1:0-6697 GCA_035996445.1 Candidatus Acidiferrum sp.
GAAAATAACGCGCCCCTCCATTGGACTTCCTCCAAGAGGAGTCGCCTGAACATTTTTCTTAGACATGACTTTTCTTGTTTATTTTGCCGCCCAATTTTCAAAGACCAATCCTCGCAATTTTACCACAAAAAATGAGGGCGACCGCGAAGGCCGCCCAAGGTGACGAAGTTCTATTCGTCGATAGGTTCGTCGTCTTCGACGAACGGGGGAACGAGCACCATGGCGCCGTTCCAGCCGCTGATCGGAAGCGTGTTGAGCTTAACGGTGAAGCCCGGCTCGTTGTTCTTCCGAGCGAAGGCGACCCCGACCGGAGACCAGTCACGCGGGCCGGGACCCGTTTTGGCGCGAGCGTAGAACGCAATCTCGCGCCTTTCCGTCGTTTGCTGACCACGCCGCACAGGGCGGGTCTCGGTATCTGTACTCACTGAGTGCTCCTGTTCTCCCGCGAATGTACATTTGAATCGAACGCGGGGTAGCGGTGGCGAGGATTTGCCAAGTCGCAGTGGCTTGCTCCCTTTCAGGGGGAGGGCGTACTTCTCGTATAGTCACCTCGCATGATTGCTTAATCTCGCCGCTTTCATTTCTGCCATGGCATCTTTACTCACGACAGCAACCTTGTTTCAGGGCGTCTACCTATTCCGCCACACCGCTACTCCACGTTCGACCTGCCTACAGGATAACACGAGGTACAATGAACAACGGCCAGCTCTCAAACATGAAAGGAGAACGCCATGGCCGGTAAGGATTTCATCGACTTCGCCCAGCTAAAGGAACAGGTGAGCATCGCTCAGTGCGTCCAAATGCTCGACCTGCGCATGAAGGGCAACGACCAACTTCGCTCGGCATGTCCGCAATGCCGCGCAGGAGGTGAACGGTCACTCGCTGTGAACGTCTCCAAGTCCTCCTATTATTGCTTTTCGGAAGGCAAGGGGGGTGACCAAATTGCCCTCGTTGCTCACATCCGGGGAGTGAGCCAGCGCGAAGCAGCACTGGAGATGGCAGAACACTTCCGCGTCGCAACGCCAAAGCAGGAAGAAACGCCGAAGCCTCAGCCGACGACAGCAGGCGGTATGAAACCTCTGGATTATCTGGAGCATTCCCACGACGCCGTGCAAGTGCTCGGCTTCGATGCCGAAATCGCAGAAGCTCTTGGAATCGGCTATGCGAGCAAAGGACTGATGCGCGGCACAATTGCTGTCCCGATTCGTCTCGAAGACGGAACGTTGGTCGGTTACATCGGTCTAACGGAAATCGAAAAGATGCCGTCGAAGTGGCAACTGCCAGTCTCTAACGTGGTCACCATTCCGAAGCGAACAGCGTAGTCTCCCCAACTGCCGCTCTGAAATATGGGCGGCTTTTTTCTTGGTATAATTAGTGGCGTGCTAAAAACGACACTTTGGCTAAACCTGAAACGGACCCGATATTGCGAGGTGTGGGTTTTTAATTCGCTGCGACAAATGCGCGATGAATACAAGAAACAATCCCCGAAAGACGAACATCACAACCTTGTCCAAGGAGTACACTTAGCACGCACGCTGATTCAGCTTCCGAAGAAATATCATAAGGTTGAAAAACTCACTCAGAAGATTTGGGATAGCGGCAAGTTGCAACCACAGACAGGCATTATTCTTCTGTCAAAGACACATTGCGGCGCGGGCGTTGCCACACACGAAATCATGCATGCTGTTCTCTGGGGTCGCGCGAGGAGAAAAAACAAGCCCCAGTATCCAATCAAAATCGGGAGTATGAACGAGGAAGAAGATATCCTGCGGGATTTCACGCTCGCAGTCATGCAATTCTATCGGTGGTATTGGCGCAAATTTCCAAAATAACTTTTCACTTACGCACAGTGCTGCACTGCATCTTATCCCGCCTCAAGCCTCCTCATAGCCAACGGTTACAGCCCCTCATCCTCCCGCTACAAAATTGGGATGGACCAAGAGACAGCCATCCGCGTCAACGACCTGCTCCGTTCCGAATTTATCGGCGGCATCGTTCTCGTGTCGCCGTCGGTCTATGCACTGCCAGCGCAAATGCGTGGGCGCGCGCTCTACCGCATGAGCCAGGCGGCGCACTTCACGATGGATGACCACAGCGAAGGCGTCTTTGCCTACGCCGACATCCTCTTCCACTGGTACATCGGGACTTTCGCAGGAGAACGCTGTATTACTCTTGCGGTCGGTTGCGAGGCGGCCAACTGAGGCCGGCCTTACATGTTCCCTAGTATAGCGGCGCCACCCATGACGAATATGACCATAGCGGTCATTACGTAAAGCTGGCCCACGATCCAGTGGCTTTTGAGGAAACGGGCCGACACGCCGTCAGTCGGGATGGCAAACCATAGCATAGCCACCGCCACGCAGATCAAAGCGATTCCGTAGGTGATATTCATGGCACGCGGCCTCCAATGTGAGGACGATATATCAAAACGGACCACTGCGAAAATCAAAAGGGTCGATTAACCCCGACGCGGGATGGAAAGGGGGCCAGCACCCCAGCTTGAAATAAGAACAAGCCAAGAACGAACCACAACCGCGTTATACTGAGCCGAGGCACCTCCGTTCTGTTCTGCGACGCACTCTTAAAGCGCGCCGCTTGCACAACGGAGGCACACATGGACATTGACTCACCATCAAAGGTGGCACGGATACGAGAACTGAATGACAACTTCCGCACGACGTTTGCGGGTGGCGTTGTCTTGCTCACTCACGGCGTGGACACGCTCTGCGCCGAGGTGAAGGCAGAAGTGTTGAGCCGGGTACGCTCGTTCTCACATTTCAGTTCTGAGAATGACCCTCATGGAGAGCATGACTTCGGCTCCTTCGACATCGGAAGCCACAAGTTCTTCTGGAAGCTGAGCTACTACGACCGGGCGACGTTCGACCAGCCGGAGAACTTTGGCTCCGAAGACCCGTCCGACCCGGCGAAAACGACTCGCGTGCTCACGATAATGCTCGCAGAAGAATATTGAGGTGCGTCATGCTGGACAAAACCTCACACGTCATCTCGCTTCCCGCCTACAACGTCGAAAAGCGAGGAATTTACTGGTACTACTGGCGTGCACCGTTCTTTAGCCGAGAGAGTCCGAAGGGACCATACGGCTCACCCATGAGCGTGTGCATGATGATTGCGCGTGAACTGGTCCAAGAAATAATGGCACCACGCCGCAAGAAATAACCTGCATCGCCTCCCATCATGGCGTGCCGATGACCGCTTGCGCAGATCAAGCGCGGCAGCGGGGAACGTCTGGAGACTGCCGCAGAACTGCTACTGCATGGGGTTACTGCGCTCCCACCCAGTGCGATACGCCCGGCGCAAATGCCGGGCTTTTCTCTTTCGCGTCGGGCATGACCGCAGGCCAGCGTTCCATCACGCTGCGAATGGGATCAGAGACAGCGTATTTGGGCAGTCCCTACGGGCAAATGACATGACATAGGATCGAAGATTGAACGGTAATAGTAGCCCCCGGATGAACTGCATAGAAGTTCGTATCAGCTTGCGCGCTTAGCTGATTACATTCAGCAGTGGTCCTACCGGTAACACCCCAGCCGGCGGAATCTTTCATTGTTTTCGCGGCCGTGAGGAAATACCACTTATTAGCGCCATAGCAGTAGTTTTGTCCGTTGGGCGGACCTGACTTCGGTGCCTTGGCTGAGACGACGTTTGAAGAAAATACTGTCACTGCGATTATTACGGAAGCTAAAAACAAATTTCGCATGGCTGTCTCCCCGGCCGATTAAACCTTTATACTATCAATAGTTGCAAACATAATCAAAACGTAAGGAAAGCTGTCGTAATGACCGGCTACCCGCATTGAATCCTTAATATCGTGGAATCGGACACCTTATAGTCTCGCGCGATCGACGCCACGTCCTCACCCGATTGCTTGCGCTCACAGGCAGCCCGCCGTTGTTCCTCATCCAGCTTAGGACGCCGACCGAGGCGGACGCCCATCGCCACGGCACGAGCGCGTCCCTCAGCCGTCCTGGACTTAATCAACTCGCGCTCAAACTCTGCCAGCCCGCCTAGTATCGTAAGCATGAGCCGTCCGTGCGCCGTCGTGGTATCCGCCCACACATCGCTCAGTGAACGGAAGCCCGCGCTCTTGTCGCTCACCGACGCCAAGATGTTGAGAAGGTCACGGGTAGAGCGGGCGAGACGGTCGAGCCGCGTGACCAATACAAGGTCGCCAACGCGTAGCGAACGCAGCAGCTTCTTAAGCTCGGCACGGTCTGTCTTTGCGCCACTGACCTTCTCCCGGAAGATCCTCGCACAGCCGGCCGCTTCTAACTGCGCCACCTGGGCGTCGAGCGCCTGCCCGTTGGTGCTGACCCGCGCGTATCCAAATAGGTTCATAGACATGCAAAAATCTTGATTTCTGCAAGCGTCAGTTGAAACAAGAGTGAAAAAATCCCAAACCGCGAGGTTTTAAGCCATAAGCTGGGTTGTGTTTCGTTTCTGGAACTCACACAGGTAGTTTAGCAAATCCTTAGCGATTTCAGTGCTTTAAGCAGCCGTCATAAATCAAGAATTATGCCTTTAATCGGTTGCAGCCGAGGGAGCTTGCAATTGATAGCACCATTCATCAGAACTCCGCTCGCCTTCCAGTGCGATGATCTTGATTGCAGGAAGCCACTGAACAAGATCGGCGTCACTTCGCCGTTGGACGGGCGCGTGTTCTGCGACCAAACCTGTGCCATGCGAGACTTAATTCGGACGCGCTTGAAGACGGCTCCGCACTTGGTGCCCGAAGACATTCCGCCGCAGCTCAAACCAAAGTCGCGGCTCTAAGCTTCGCTCCTTGCTAGTCTCTACCCCTAGCTTGGAGCGCTTTTTATCCACACGGCGCGCTCATAAATAGCGACGCGCGCCTGCTATAATTCCCTCAGTCCCCGCTATTCCGCCCGACTGGTAGTCCCAGTCGGACATTCACGAAACCGCCTGTCAGGCAACATGACCCCGTTGCCTCGGGCGGAATGGCGAAGACCATCATCCTTCTAGGAGAGCCGAAAAGTACTCAGCATATTTATCGCGCAACATGTCGTGGCAAATTTCCAACGACGTACATGACCGCAGAAGGGAAGGCGATCAAAGAGGCGTACCAGTGGGAAGCGAAGAGCCAGTGGAAAGGCAAGCCGCTTGAAGGTGACATTGACGTTACGATCACGCTCTACTTCGGCACAAAGCGCCGCGCCGACCTCGACAACTTTAACAAGCTCAGTCTGGACGCGCTCACCGACATTGCTTACCTGGACGACAGCCAGATAGCGAAGCTCACGATTGAACGGGCCTATGACAAGGCGCGGCCGCGCATTGAAATCGCGGTCGGGCAAGCGCAAGCCTTATGAACGTCTGTTCATTAAAAACCTCGGCCCGATAGTAGGAACAAGCTTTCAGTTCCACCGTTTTCTCTTGGGCAGCTACGAGAGGATGGAACAATGAGAAAACTTAGTCTTGTGCTTGCAGCCTTGGCGACCATTGCCGTTGCGGCACCTACCGTGGCCAGTGCTGAAGATTTCGGCGTTGGCGTTCGTATCGGCGGCGATCGTGATCGCGGGTTCCGTGATCGTGATGATTTCCGCGGTGCGCGCGCCGAGTTCCGTGACCGTGACTACGATCGCGGCTACCATCGCGGCTGGGATAGGGACCGCGGCGACCGAACGGTAATCATCAAACAACGCCGTCACCGCGATTGGGATTAACCCGAAGCGGCCCCTTAACCGGGGCCGTTTCCATATGGGCAACTACTACATCACACGCGGATAAACAGATTGAATCTTGTCGGCAGGTTCCGCCGCGCTGCTCTCAACCACTCTAATAGCGCAGTTGGCTAGTCTGATCTTATGCCTTGCCCCGCTTTTCCACGCTTCGATTATCGCCTCGGCAGCGACGTTCTGGATCGCCACGAAATTAACCGCCTGGCCCGTGCGCGACAGATAGTTCATGGCGATCTCAAGCGCCTCGTCCATCACATAATCGACCGGCCACAGATACATCGACGCACCACATTTTCAATCCGGAAGCAGGAACGCTGGTGCAGGAAAAACGTTCCTTTCACGTCCTTTCATTGGGACACCTCCAAGGGCCAAGCGTGCGCGGTTCTTCTTCCCCCGCGTCGCTTGGCTTTGCGTGGTGGTGGTGCGAGGTATTGAAAATGTGCAGGCGGCAGGGCTTTGAGACTCAAAATCTCAGATCTTCTTAGGGGCAGTTGGCTCAATCAGTTCAATTGGCTCCTTCACCTCTGGGGCAGGCGCCGGTACGATCGGTCCACTTGAAAAGGTCTTATACAAGCCCAGGCACAACGTCACGAAACTCAAAATTCCAACTATTCCGGCGATTACGTGTAGCGCTTTGTTCGCCCATTTTCTTGAAAAACCAGCCAACAAAGCAACGAACACAATACCCATTACAATCAACAAAAAAAGTTGCCATCCGCTAGCCGCCGTAAACAATTCTAAGTAGCCGCCCTCAGAGACAAACGCCCTAAACGTCTTCCAGTACATATCAGTTCTCCATACCGTGGTACAATCTAAGCGATAGTCTGATTATTTTTCACCTTTTTCACTATGGCAGGAAAAAACGGCGGCGCACGACCGGGTTCAGGACGCAAGAAGGGCAGCACCACCGTCCCTCAGTTCCGCAATTATGTAAGCGAAGCCGACCGCAAGCAATTCGTCGAGTTCATTCTAGCGACTTA
>DASYJM010000366.1:0-5412 GCA_035996445.1 Candidatus Acidiferrum sp.
TAAGCCCTGCGATCCCAGTCAGAGCTCCTTAGAAACTAATATGCTCAGCTGGCTGAGAATTGGTTTGCAGTGCTGTCTTATGGGCTGCTTCCCACGCTCTCACCTTGGGTCGTGCCTGATCGAAGAGACGTGCGAAGTTTCCTTTGCGCACCTTCTCGCTTGCTCCTGGTGTAAGCAGATTCCACAGAGGCCCATACTGGTCGAAGACCTTCAGATAGCTCTGCTGGCTAGTGGGCGCGACTTCGTCAGTGCCGAACACAAAGCGATCCGGGAAGCGATTGATTAAGTCCGCAGTGATCTTTGTGGCCTCAGGGCTCGCAATAACGTACTTGGCCACCTCGTCCCACGAGATATCGAAATAGACGTTCTTGAACGCGGGATCGCTGAGAATCACTGCAAGATTGGCTGCATGATCCTTTATCGGTCGAACAATACGTCCCAGACCCGTGTGCGCCCAGATGATCGTCGTGTCAGGGTGCCGCTTCAAAAGAGCTTTCATCTGGTCCAGATACGCTGGCGGCGCGCCTTGCTTCGGGAACGGAACATCCATGTCGTTGTGAATGATAACGACCAGCCCAACCTCCGCAGAGAAGTCGAGAATCCGGTCGAGCGCACGGTTCTGAAGATCGGCCGTGTCTCCTGCGATCTTGGACGAGACAAACTCCTTATGAATCGTGAACTCCCCGATGCCTGAGAACACGCCAGGAAATGTCTGAAGAACTCGCCGAATATGATCCGCAGCGTACATATCGGTCGGGTTGAAGCCCGTAATCATCGGTTCAAACCGTGCCTGCTCTGCCTTCGAGAGAGAGCGGTACGCCATCGCGATGTACGCATCGGTAAAGGAGTAATAGTAGAGCGGAGAATCAGTCTGTAAGTAATACGTAGGAGCCAAGTCACCGGAGTTCTCATAAGACCATTGCTGCTGCAGCGGAATCCCGAACAGCGCAACCCGTCCCACCTTGTTGCCCATGACCTTCAGGAACTCGTGGATGTCCGCGCCTTCCTGGATATAGTTCGTCAGATGGAAATGAGAATCATTCACAAGTGGCTCTTCGGTCGACGAAGTAGCTTGCGCTATAGCCATGGCGGACGAGATCCACAACAGACTCGTGACCACCAACGCTATCCATCTCTTCGAGACCAGCAATATTCTGCCAACATTTCTCATGGCGACTCTCATTTCTCCGAGCCAGCCCTGGGCTCAGGAGCACTCACAGTCAGCGGCCGCCGCGTCTGAAAGAAACTCGCATGACTGCGGATGCAACACATCAGCACCGCAAGCAGGTACACAAGCCCCTTCGCTCCCGGCCGCACCCACTCGCGCATCAGTTGATCTTTCACGTTTAAAAAGCCAGTTCTACCGTCGTGTTGAACACCATGCCTTTGCCGCCCAGCGCGAACGGTACCGACGTATAACCTACAGGCGACCGGAACAGATACAGAGCCTCCGTATTCCAGCGCAGCACTTTGTTCTTATACGGGAACCAGTTCATTCCGATGCGCGCGTCATACGGATTGCCATACTGACCGAAGATGTGCGACCCGCCCGAATATAACTGCAGCGTCTTTTGGATCGGCATCATAGAAAGCTGGAGTTGGTAGCCCGTGTCGTAACGCTCAGGAAGTCCCGCCGTTCCTGGGCCCGTGAAATCGTTAAGCCACCGCCAGTAACCTTCACCCTCGAACGCCCACCCGTGATATTTGAAACCACCATCGAGAGAAATCATCTGGTAACGCAGTGCATTCACTGTGGTCCCCGGCTTGAAGAGGTTCGGCGTAAAGATCACGCTGCCATCAGAGAGCCGAATCTGCGTATTCTCAAACGTGTCCTGGCCCGGCTGCTCCTGCGCGGTCTCCGTGCTCGTCGTATAGTGGCCTGCAACCCGCGTCGCCAGCTTCTGATGATTCTCAAAATCACCAAAGCCAATTCCGAACTCACCCGTGGTCGGCTCCCACTGCAGCATTGAGCTGACGGTATTAAACGCGTTGTCGATTTGTGCCGCGCTTACGCCGAGCGTGCTCAGGTTGTTGCCCACCATCGCCTGGTACGATAGCGTCTTTGTGATGTCGCCACTCGCCCAGATGCCCGAAGTATAAGAAGGTCGGAAGAATTCGTCTGTGATAAGCCGCGTATCCACCCCTAGCCAGAACGGAAAGTTTCCTTCAACGCTGCGCGTGCCCGGCAGAGACCTGATTCCGCCAGCCAATGTGAAGTAGTTGTTGAATTTATAGCTCAAATTGCCGGCCAGAACTACCTGCGCCCCCAGCCCTTGTGACGCATTCGAAGACCAGGCATAGAGGAAGTACCGAAACTTCGGGTTCAACATCCAACCCAGAAACTTAATCTGTACCTTGTTGATCTGTACATCCTGGCGCTGCTGCAACGTGCTCGTCACTCCGAAGTAGTTCGTATAAGTTGGTGCCAGATTTTTCTGGTTCAGGTAACGAACGTAGCTGTAGATGCTGACACTCATATCCCCCAGCTCGGTGTTAGCCACTTTGTAACCAAAGTTAGGGGTGTAAGCTCCCCACGTCTTTGGCGCATCTTGCCCGCCATTCTTCTCAAGCGGATTCTTTATCGTCGCACTCGCGGTAGCCGCGCCGTTCACTCCCGTATGAAATGTAGGAATCGCAAGACTCGCTGGAGCATCTACTCGTGGCAGAGAAACAATCGATGCTTCCAACAGCCTCGCCTGCGAGGTTCCCGTGCTGTCTCCCTGTGCTGCCGGCTTCACATCGCCATCGACAGAGCCACCCTGGGCCTCCAGCCGCGCAACACGTTGCTGGAGGCCCTTGATGAGTCGCAACATCTCCTCTTCGCGCACAGTGAGGGGAGGCCCGCCAGTAAGAGGAACTAACGCATCGCCGCCTGCGTTAGGTCGCGACTCATTTTTCGAGACCGTTGTTGCCTGACCATAACTCAGCACCGTAGACAGGCTGATCGCCAGGCCAACTCCGAAAAAAAACCTCCGGCCCTTTCGCAAGCGTGTGGGTGTCAAGATTGCTGAATCCATCGTTTCCCGCCTGTTTGCAACCTGAAATCATCGATCGCCGCGAAGTCATCTTTCGCATTACTTGAACCCAACAGAACTCGGGGAGAAGATGTTGTAATTAAGCTTGTCGGCAACGTACCGGATGACCTCCTGCGCCTTCACGCTGTTTCCCGCCTCATCCAGTGGCGGAGCAAACACCGCAATGGCACCCTTGCCCGGAGCAATTGCAACAATCCCCCCGCCAACGCCGCTCTTCGCCGGTAAACCCACATTCCAGGCCCAGGTGCCCGAGCCGTCATACAGCCCTGCCTCCATCATCGTGCTCAGAATGTGCGGAATGTCCTCCGCCTTGATCACGCGCTCGCCCGTCGCCGGATTCACTCCGTTGTTCGCCAGAGTCGCGCCCATCCGCGCCAGTTGCGTCGCATTCACTCCCACGGAGCACTGCTTCGTGTACACGTCCACCGACTCAAACGGATCCGCATAGATCCGGTCATACTTCGCCAGCAGGTACGACAACGCTTTATTACCCGTATTCGTAGCCGCCTCCGACTTGTACACCTCGTCAATCAGAACCAGCTTCTCTCCAGCAGCCTTGCTATAGAAGTCAAGAATCTTGTTCCACTTTTGATCGGCGGTGCTGCCGGAGATCAAACTCACCGTCGCAATCGCGCCTGCATTGACAAACGGATTTCCACTATGGGTTGGCATTTCAACTACAGCGTTTGGAGAGTTAAAAGGGCGTCCCGTAGGCTCAGACCCGATCTTCTCCAGCACCTTCCCCGGGCCCTGCTCTTCCATCGCCAGCGCCAGCGAATAAACCTTCGAAATCGACTGGATGGAGAACGAGTAGGTGACATCGCCCATCGTCACAACCTGGTTGTCCGTCGTGACAACGGCAATTCCAAACAGCTTGGAATCCACCTTGGCGAGATATGGAATGTAGTCCGCATTCTTCCCGTTCGTATCGTTCTTGTACTTTTCGTAAGCTTCTTTGACCACCGCTTCAACCTGCTCCCTTCGCGGAGCAACCGGGCTTACTACCTTCGTACTTTGGCCCGACGCAGGTATCGGGCAAAAACATTGGGGAACCAGCGCAGCCGCCATCAACAGCACGATTGAGACTCGACGTACGTTCATCTTGAATCTCCTTCCCCTCTTCTTGCCCTCATGTCACTTGACAACAGACGAGCCCTTCTCAAGACTGAGAAAGTTGTATTCCTCGCATCCAATCGCAACAACTAGGAGATTCCCTAGCTAGGGGAAACCCCTAACAGCGCAAGCAGCATGCATTTGGAAGCTTTGAAGAAAAATCACCGCCGACGCCAATCGGTCACCCGACCTTCTGTTCTCCGCCGTCCTCCTCGATTTGCCCCACCAAAGGGTCACCAGAAAATCCACAGAAATATTTTCAAAAGGTGACATTTTTTAGAGGCCGGAAAAACGACCACCCAAATCACCACAAAAAACCATCAACTCACCACGTTTTCACCACAAAAAACCATCCAAAAAACGCACAAAAACGCGCAACCCCCCTGTAAAAACGCGGAATTCTCACCCTAAAAATAATCCCAAACAAATTTTCATTAACAGCTGACAGTTAGGCCTTTTCCTAGTTGCCGCATTAAGGGAAGCTCTCTACTATCGGTGCAATCTTGTCTCCTGATCGCGCATGTGCATCAGGTTCAGGTCGATTGCAGGGAGTTTTGCTGTGGGAGGTAGTGCGAACTTGAGGATCAATCGCTTACCGTCCCAGGATGCAGCACCATCCCCCGACAACGAAAAGTAGTTCTGGTCACCAAACGTCAAATCCTTACCGTTCTTCTGATACACGCCGATGTCCAGGTGCTCTTCATACTGAAGAATCCTGGTCAGGGAGGTTGGGGAACCTTCTATTGCTGTGGTCAGGTTGAAATGGAGACCAATTGTTTTCCCCGAGCCGATATCTGTCTCCCACAACCCGGAGAGCCGTTCCGGCTCTTCGATGAGGCTCCTGTTACTCGACTCCTCGGAATGTTGAGCTTGTATTCCGACACACCACAATCGGAGTAGAAGGAGTATCGCGAATACAAGTTGGTTCACTTTGAAACGACAAGCTCTCATCCGTACTTGCCTCCCGAATCAGTTTCTGACCGAAATTGTCTATCATTTGCAGCTGCAGCGAAACGGGATTTGCGGAAACTTCAACCGAACTTGCCGATAACGTGACTTTGCAGGAGGTCGGTTGCAAGGGACCCGTGCCTGGGTACTCGCTATACTTCTCCCATGGAAGTAGCCGCACTTCGCTTATTAGTGATAGGGGCATTCATTCTCTGCGTGATCGGGATTGTTTATGCAATTGCGTCATCGACGCGTAGGTCATCAGGCGAAAAAGGAAAGCAGAAGCTCCGGGCCTACCTTTGCATTGGTTGCGGGA
>DASYJM010000367.1:0-4915 GCA_035996445.1 Candidatus Acidiferrum sp.
ACCACGCGCTCGAGCACGTCGATGCGCCGCTCGAAGTGCTGCAAGAGCTCGGCGCACATCTGCGGCCTGGAGGAAAGTTGGTTTTCGTAGTTCCCTCGGAAGATTGGCGTAAGGAAAAACGTTACCATACCGATGACATCAATCAACACCTATATACTTGGACTCCGCTAATTTTGGGGAACCTATTTACGCGTGCGGGATACAGCGTTGATCGCTGCGATCTGCTGCGTCATCGGTGGGTACCCAAGGCGGGCCTCCTGTATCGTCTGTTGCCCCACGTCGTGTTTCACTTCCTCTGTCGAATTTGGGCTACGGTCACCGGGAATAGGCAGATTCGAATTGTGGCGTCAAAGAGCCCAGTCAGTAGTAGTTACTGATTTTCTTGAAGGTAAGACACTTGACTGAGACGAGAAAACTTGGAGGGATTGTTTGCCAACTGTGGAGCAACGTCGAATCCGCGCACGCGGAAGAGTGATGAAAGTCTTGATGGTTTCTAAGGCTGCGGCCGTAGCCGCTCATCGCGGCAAGCTTGCGGAACTAGCCAAGTTGGGGGTCGACTTGACCGTCATCGTCCCGCCTCGGTGGGGCTCGCAGCCTCTGGAATTAACGGAGGCGCATGACTACAAGGTACGAGTTGTGCCGTGTTTCTTCACGCCCTATAACCATTTCCACTTTTATCCAGCGCGTATTGGCCCCATCGATGCCGATATTGTTTATTTGGAAGAAGAGCCATGGAGTCTGGTGACCTATCAGTTCATGCGACTTTGTGTAAAAGCGAACAAGCCCGCAATTTTCTCTACATTGCAGAACATTGATAAATACTATCCCCCCCCATTCAACCTTTTCGAACGTTATGCCTTCCACCACGCCAGTGCCGCGGTCGCGGGCGCCATGGAGATGGAAGACCTTTTGCGAAAGAGGGGTTTTGACAAACATGTTTCGATCATTACGCTGGGGTGCGACCCCGATGTGTTCGCCCCGCGAGACGTTACTCAGCTGCGAAGGAGACTAAGTCTAGAAAATACATTTATCGTCGGTTTCGTGGGGCGCATTATTGAATCAAAAGGTATCGCTGATCTGGTTCGGGCGTTTGCCCAGCTTCCCTCTGACTGCGTACTCCTCATGCTTGGCGATGGGGATTTTCGAGCTGAGGCTGAACGCTTGTCAAGCAGTCTGGGAATAAATTCTCGAATCCGTTGGGTTTCGCAGGTTGCGTCCCTGGAGGTTCCTGACTATATGAATTTGCTGGATGTCATGGTACTGCCCTCACATACGACATCGAAGTGGAAAGAACAGTTTGGACGAGTTCTTGTCGAGGCGATGGCTTGCGAAAAACCGGTTGTTGGATCGAGCTCTGCTGAAATTCCTAATGTCATCGGGGATGCAGGGTTGGTTTTCCCGGAACGCGACGTGGAGGCCATGGTTGCTCAATTGCGCACGCTCTATCAGGACGCTGCGCTGAGGGTCAAACTCGGTCATAAGGCTCGAATCCGAGTACTCGAAAATTTTTCGTACAGGAAAATTGCCGAGAAACACATGAACCTTTTCCAGCAAGTGCTCGCCGCCAATATTCGAGACGTTGGTGAGTTTCCAACCGAAAGATTAGTCGCGCAATGAAGCTTCGATATCTCAGGGGGCCTTCGTGACGTTGTCCGTATCGCGGGCTCGTGCAAACACACTGAACTCGCAAACCGGAACGCTGAAGGTTGTCGTCATCAACGACTTCGCACATGTCAACGGAGGTGCAGCCAAGGTGGCCATTAATTCCGCCACAGCTTTGGCCGAACGTGGCTATGCGGTAACGTTTCTGGCGGCCGTTCCTCCGGTGGCCTCAGAGTTGACTGAATCCCCGGTGCAGGTTGTTCTAACCGGACAACGCGATATCAAGTCTGATCCGAACCGGTTCCGCGCTATGACGCAGGGGATTTGGAATCGCGACGCTTCTAGAGCACTGGGGCGTATCCTTGCACAGAGCGATAGGGAAAACACAATTGTACATATTCACGGCTGGAGCAAGGCGCTTTCGTCCAGCGTAGTACGTGTAGCGGTTTTGCATGGTTTCTCGATCGTTGTGACTCTTCACGACTATTTCTATGCATGCCCGAACGGAGGCTTTTTCAATTTCCCGAAAACCGAGATATGTTCTTTACAGGCACTTTCCCTAGCTTGCTTGCAAGAAAATTGTGATCGAGACGGATACCCTCAGAAGCTTTGGCGCTCGGCGCGGCAACTTGTTCAGAATGAATACGGATTCTTGTCGGGCCGAATTAAGCATTTCATATGTTTGTCTGGGTTGAGTGAACAAGTCTTACGGCCATATTTACCCAACGACGCTCACATTTATAGAGTTCCCCACGCGATCGAATTTGAAAAGCAAGAACCTGTTCAGGTAGCCTTGAATACAAAATTCGTCGGTGTGGGGCGATTGTCACGGGAAAAGGGCTTCGACCTGCTTGCCCATGCCGCCGGCTCGGGTGGCGCGGAAGTGACTCTTGTCGGGGATGGACCGGAGCGTGCCAGAATCCAGAGTATTGAGAAGCGAGTTCGCGTCACTGGATGGCAGTCTGCCTCCGGAGTGGAGAAGCACCTAAGGAGTGCGCGAGCCTTCGTCCTTCCTTCTTTGGTATACGAAGCGCAACCAGTGAGTGTGCTCGAAGCTGCGGCCTTGGGTGTACCTGCTATCGTTCCTGATACTTGTGCCGCCCGCGAACTTGTTGACGATGGCGTCACCGGTTTGTGGTTTCGTGGAGGGGACGCGACAGATTTAGCCAAGAAAGTAGCATTTCTTCAAGACGGCGCACTTGCAGCGCGTCTAGGTCACGCTGCGTACCAAAAATACTGGGCGGCGCCCTACACGATGGCAGGGCATATAGACTCATTGGAACTCTGTTATCAGTTGGTGTTGCAATCGCGCAGCTAAAGCAAGAATCACAACCAGACAAACATCTTGTACTCCGAAACGCCAATTCGTCTCGAAGAGTTGAGGGTTGCCATTGTTCACCATTGGTTTGTGAAGCCGTGGTGCGGCGCTGAACGTGTGGTGGAGGCGATCGCGAGGATATTTCCACAAGCAGACCTCTTTGCTATGTTGGCCGACCCGACGATCTTGCCTCCAGATCTCAAGAGACGTCGAATATCTACTTCCTTCTTGCAGTATTTTCCTTGGAAGTACCGGTGGCATCGCCAGTTCATGCCTTTGTATCCTCTTGCCTTGGAACAGCTGGATCTCACGCCGTATGATCTGGTAATTAGCTCGGAATCCGCCCCTGCGAAGGGAGTCATCACAAGCTCGCACACTTGTCATATTTGTTATTGTCACTCCCCGATGAGATACGTTTGGGACATGTATCACTCCTATCGGAGTGGGATGGGCGGGCTGGCGCGGGTCGCTTTCACCTGTGCCGCGCATTACTTGCGGTTGTGGGATTTGGCCGCGGCATCACGAGTCGATTACTTCGTAGCGAATTCCCACAACGTTGCGAAGCGCATTCGGAAACATTATCGCCGTGACGCACCCGTGATCCCGCCCCCGATTGACATTTCAGAGGGGTTTGTCACGGAGGATATTCACGATTACTATCTTGTACTTGGCCGACTCGTAGATTACAAGCGAGTCGATCTGGTGATAGAAGCATGCAACCTGCTTGGGCGGCACCTGATAGTTGTCGGTGGCGGACCAAAAATGAAAGAGCTTCAAAAGTTGGCTGGCCCGACTGTCCGGTTCCTAGGACAAGTCCCAAGAGAAACTGTTCGCCAAGCTTATGCACATTGTCGTGCATTGCTTTTTGCCGGTGAAGAAGACTTTGGGTTGGTCCCTCTGGAAGCGCAGTCTTTCGGACGTCCAGTGATCGCGTTCGGCCGAGGGGGAGCCTTAGAGACGGTAAGAGGGATCTGGAATGAAGGGGAGTTTAGTCCACAGGCCACCGGCGTATTCTTCAGAGAACAGTCGGCAGCCTCACTGTTGGAAGCGATTCAACTCTATGAAAGCGTGGAGCGCCAGTTTTCGCCGAACACCATCCAGGCTAGAGCTGGGCTCTTCGACGAAAGTAATTTTGAAAGGAAAATGAAAGAATTTGTGATGTGCAAAATGTACGATTTTCGCAAAGGCACTCGCGAGGTTCCGTTTGATTTGCCGGATTCGTGCGAAAATGAACTAAAACAGATTGGTATCGACTAATGAATTCCGCTAATCAGCTTTCATTCCCTGCGGCACTAGACGAAGAGGATTTTCGGCCAGTCGCGTTTTCTCGCAACTGGAATAGTTCGACACAGCGCGCGCTGAAGCGAACCATGGATGTGATTGGTTCCGCATTACTCTTGGTGTTACTATCCCCAGTGTTCGTTATCTTGGCAATTCTGGTAAGGCTTTCCTCGTCTGGCCCGATCTTTTATCGCTGGCATATTGCTGGTCAGGGTGGACGGCCGGTGATGAGTTATAAATTCCGCTCGATGTACGCAAATGCGGACGAGACCAAAGAGCAACTGGCACATCTGAATGAAATGCGAGGTCCGGCGTTTAAAGTAACTGGAGATCCTCGAATAACTCCGGTGGGCCGGTGGATTCGAAGGCACAGCCTGGATGAACTCCCGCAACTCTACAGTGTTCTAAAAGGTGACCTGAGCTTAGTTGGACCCCGTCCACCATTGGTGAGCGAATATGAGAAATTTACTTCGTATCAGAAGCAGAAATTGTTGATTCTGCCGGGTTTGACCTGTCTCTGGCAGGTGAGCGGTCGGAACCGCATTAGTGACTATGATGATTGGGTTCGCTTGGACCTGGAGTACATTGGAAGATGGTCGATTTGGCTAGATTTGGCAATATTGCGCAGGACGGTTGGGGAGGTCTTGAGGGGTTCAGGAAAGTGACTCCATGGGATCAGTGGCCGATCAAATTCGAACAGCGAGCATGATTTGA
>DASYJM010000368.1:0-5076 GCA_035996445.1 Candidatus Acidiferrum sp.
TTGTATGCAGTTGCATAGCCGCCAAACGTGACCAGCCCTCCGCCCACGTGCGCAGTGAGAGTTTCAACTTGCAGGCGGTCCTGATTGAATACAAGCGATCCATTGATGCCGCTCAGCGCACTGGGAAGGTCGCTATAGGCAATCGAACCGGCCGTGACCTGCAATCTCCCCTGCATGGTTGGTTTGGCGGTGGTTCCTGCAACCGTCAAGTCAACCGCGACCTCGCCGGAAGTAGTGAAGTCAGGGTTGTAACTTTGAATCAGCTGAAGATTCGCGTGACCCTGGGCACGCAAGTCGAGTTGGCGTTCGCCGCCGAGTTGCACTGTACCAGTCACCGCAAGATCGGTTCCGTCCCCGATTAAACGAAACTGCTGAAGTTTTAGAGATTGGTTCGCGATAGCGAAGCGGATTGGACCATTGTTGCGGACCTTAATGTTTTCGATATCGGCAAAGAGATTGCTGAGGGTTCCGTTAATTTCCAATTCCCGCGGATTGCGCAACGGCCCCTGCAACTGTATTTCTCCATCCGTGGCAGAGTGTCCCGTCAAACGCCCCTTCAAGTAAGTCCGCAGCACGGGGTCAACGTCCAGGTGGCTGAAACGAAGTGTGGCGGAAGCGGGAAAATCGCCGTGCAGAAGCACCTTACCATCGATATCCAGGTTCGCTTCCCGGAGTTGGGAATGCCCCGTGAGGTGCAGTTCGGAGCCTTGCGTCACGGCATCGAAGGTAACCTCTCCCGCACGCTCGTGATCGAGCATGAGATCGCGTGAACGAATGTTCGCCGTGACGATGGGTTGATCCAGGGTTCCCGAAGCCTGCGCGGTAAAGTCCACGCGGCCTTCTACACTCACTCGGGTGTTTTGGAGTTGCGGGATACCTACAAGGTCAAAGTTGTTCCCGGCCAAGTTGAAGCGAAACGAGCGGGTTGAAAAATTGTAAGCGCCAGAACCAGTAACGCGAGCGTCGTGGTATTGAAGACTTAGATCGTCGAACGAGATCGCATCCCGGCTGAATGTGAATTTGGAATCGAGTTTCTGAACGGTGTTGCCGTGAACTACAGCGTTCGAGAGCTCCAATTGACCGCTACCATGTGGCTCCGCTTTCGTGCCCAGCACCTGTCCACTAAAATTCACGGAACCGCTGACCGGAAGATCGTACCCCAGCAGACCCTGGAATTCCTCCACATCTCCGTGCTTAACTTCGACGTGTGCCGAAAATGGGCTCGAATTCTGGAACTCCCGATCCACCAGGCTCGTCGTGACATCGAACAGGGCAGTAGCCTCTCCATGGTGTAGCTTCGCGTTGTGCAGAGCAAATGTATGAGGCGAGAGTTGGAAGTCGGCTATCAGCGAATCGAAGTGCATACGTTTCGCCGGTGCGCGCGCAGTACGCGGAAGTAGCAGATCAAAGTCTTCAGATTGTAGTTTCCCGGCGAACGCAATTGCGGACACCTTGCCGGTCGCAGTACCCATGAAGGACGCATGGCCTTGCAGAATCACCGGAATCTGTTCCTGGTAGCCTACCGCCTTAAGGACTGGATCCCATTCGCCGAGGTTAGAGGTTGTGACCGAAAGTTTCACTGTAGCGGAAGAGGAAAGTTTTCCTTGGGCATGGACCTGCGTCGCCCGGGTGGATGCCGTAAGATCCGAGATTTCCAACTCGTCGCCGGCGGCACGATAAGAGCCTTTTAAATGCGCATTCAGCGGCAACTGGTCCCCGGCTACCTGCTTGGGCGCAACCACATCGAGAGCGATGGCCGTCTCCGAGTTAGCGGCAGATCCCCTCCACCGGGCATCAATGGTGCCGCTGGTGTCGCCGACTAGGTTCATACGACGCAATGGCCGGGAGGAAGAGGACAAAACGGCGGCAACTTCTGCAATGGACAAGTTTTGCAACCGCAGGCGAACGGTTCCCTTTTGCTCGGCGGAAGCGCTCAGTTTGGTGGATGGTGATGCAGGAGACAGCCAGTTGAGAATATCGGCGTCCCCGATGACATCGCCGCCCATCAGCTTGGCCTGAATCTGAGACAGCGTCAGGCGATTGGAGCTAAGCGAATAATCGCTCCGCAAACTAGCGGAGCGTAAGGCGGCCGCCTCACCGCGCCAGTCCAAAGTTTTCACTTCCAGTTTTCCGGTCGATGAAAACGTCGCCGCTGACCAAGAGCCTTGTCCAGTTGCTTGCAGCATACCTTGGTGAACATCCGGACGACGCGCAACGCTGCCAGCATCAGCGAGATCCAAGCTCAGTTCGTACTTTCCTTGCACCCTAGGCTGGCGAAAATCTTGAAGCTGCCCGCTGGCTTGCAATCGCGAGCGTCCCGACGACGCGGTAAGTGACTTGATCTCGACTCCGTCCCGGCCCAAGACAAAATGTATTTCCGCCGTCCACGCCACCGGCCTGTAGCTCTCGAGAGCCGTAGTAACCTTGCCGAGAACAATGTTCCCGTCATACTTCCGATGGAGCAGGGAGTATGCCATGTCGGCCAAGACGTCGTTGGCAGCAAAATCGAGCGGTATCTTCTGATCGTTCCAGATGAGTTCACCCTGGCGCAATTCCAACCGGCCGATGGAAAGCGAGAACAATTGTTCAATGGGGGTTCCGGTAGACGCTTTCGCAACTCTTGGAGCCGGCTGATTGGTGCTTCCATCCGGATACGTGATGAGATGAATGACGGGGTGATCGAGCACCAGAGAGGCGAACCCAATCTCGGTCTCTACTACTGAGATCAGCTTGAGTTGCGCCACCGCGCTGTCCACATGGGCATAGGGAACTTCATTTGTCGCTTCGCGCCCGTGGATGGTGAGGTCCCGAATTTCAATCTGTAAGCGAAAGGGCACGGAGTGAAATTCGCGGAGTTCGACCCGTCCCCCGGTCATGCCCTCCAACTGCGCAACCAGGCGCTGCCGTACCCATGCCTGAAAGGAAGACGTCGTAGCGTACCAGGCCAAACCGCCGAGGACCAGCACTCCGGCGAGCGCCGCGAGCAGGAGGTACTTACAGAACCTGCGCCAGCGTGACTTGGCGCGGGGTTCGTTCATCGCAATTCGCCCCCGGAGTCGGAAAAGGTTTCCGTACGAATATCACTCCCGGAGCGCAAATCGTGCAACCACGCTACCAGCATCTCATTCATTTTCTGCTGCGTCAGCAATTCCTTGATCTTGGGAGTTACCGCGGCCAGAGGCACTGCCGGAGAGCCGGATTGCTGGAGCTGAGGCAAAAGCTCCCGATTGTAGTAACTCTCAATACTTTTGGAATCGATGACGACGTTGGGGCGCAAGCGAGCGTCCACCAAACCCATCAGGTCAACCTGCAAAGCGACTCGTCGTTTGATTTCCTTTTCAGTTAGTCCATAACGCGTAAGCACACTTTGCCAGCCTGCTTCGCTGTCCGCGCCAGGGTGAAGCTTGCGAATGTCTTGAATACGTTTCTCAACCTCGTCATTACTAGCGTGAGGGAAACCGGAGGTACGCATCTGCTCACGCAGGAGTTGTTGGTCGATCAGGTGGTCCAATGCGGCCTTCTGATCCCCGGCTTGCAGCTCATTGAGGGGGCGGGCGTTCTCGAAAGCCTCGAAGCGTATCGCATCCTGCCACTCGCTCTGCAGAATAATGTGGTTATTCACTGTGGCTACGATACGGTCGAGAACATCACCAGCCCGGGCCGGTACCGTGCCGATCAGCATCGCGGCAAAAGATAGAATTAACACTTTGTATTTCATTAGAAACTCTGTCCAATACTAAAGTACACATTGAAGTGAGATACATGTTGCGGCACAAAGACACTGCTTTCCTGGCCCGTGCTGTCAGTGACCGTTTTAGTGCTTGGGAATGCTGGTGGATTCAAATTGTACCCGAAATCGAAGCGGATCGGGCCGATTGGCGTCCGGTAGCGCACCCCGACTCCGACGGCATGCGAAATGTAGTTGAAGTCGCATTGCGCGGCGGTGCTCGCTTGCAGGCAAAGCTGCGGATCCTTCTGACGCCAGCGCAGCAGACTGTCGAGCATGTGACGGCCGTCGGAAAAAACGTTTCCTGCGTCCTCGAAAACCACAAAGCTGATGTTGTCCTGGACAAACGGCAGTGTCGTCGGAGGAAAACGCAGTTCCAAGTTGTTTAGAAAAAGCGCACTGCCTCCTAACGGAAAACCGGTCGTAGGATCTCGCGGACCTGCTTGGTTTAACCCGAACCCGCGATGAGAGTTGCCGCCTCCGGAAAAGAAGCGCTCGGCGAGTGGAATAACGGTTGTCGAAGGACAAGTCGTTTGTCCGGGCTCCGGACATGCTTGGCCCGCAGGGAGGATGACAGTGTCGCCAAATGGATTTTGCACCCCGATCCGCAGCGAACGGGCCAAAACGAATTTCTTCTCGGTCTGCCGGTTCTTTCCCCACGCGTGGTATGTAGAATTCTGGCCCAGCACGCTGCTGAAATCCGCTTCCGATCCAAAGAACCCCGCCGCGACTCCGGCATCGACGGTGGTGTAGCTTCCCTTGGTGGACTCCAAATCATTGTCGCGTTTGTTCCGCATGTAGGTGAACCCAGGTTCACCCACTCGCACTGGAAGAGAAAGCAGCGGAATCTCTGCGGGGCTGATAGTGATATTGCTGGCCTTGACCAGGCGATAAGTGAACCGGTACGCCATGGTGGTGGCTTTGCTTACCCTCTCTTCCGCCTGCACGGACCCTTCTAACCGCTGCGAAGTAAAAGTCGTCACATCCAGAGTGTTGTCGTAAAGGGCAGTTAGCGACAACTTCCAGTTTTCACTGTTGAGCCAGCGTGGCGCGGTATAGCTGACTAATCCCCTCTGTTGCAAACTTCCGACATCGCTCTTAAATGTGATGGTGTGGTTGCGCCCTCTAAAATTTAGGCGGGTGATCCCAAGAGAAATACGCGGACTTACTCCCGTTTGACCCTGCGCCTGATTACCGCCCACAGCCGAGGGTTGACCGGTCTGAAATTCAAATCCGAAACCGTAGTTGAAGGTGTATCGCTTGGCTTCTTCGACGGCCACAAGAACATTCTTCTGGGGTTCGTTACCCGTGGGGTTTTGCACGGCGGTATCGACCTGGCTGAAGATGCC
>DASYJM010000369.1:0-3198 GCA_035996445.1 Candidatus Acidiferrum sp.
CCGTAATACTCTGATGCGCCTGTCCACGGCACCGTCCGCGTGGACTCTCCAATCAATCGAAACGCACATGACTGGCCGACGCAAATCCCGTGAAGCACTCGTGTGCACTCATTGTGGCGAGAAGAATCGCATGTCAGTGCTCGCTGTGTTTTACGACACCACCGAATATCAACCTGATGTGGGTCCGTCGTATCAGGCGGGAATGGTCTATGAACTGCAATCCTGCCCGCAATGCGGGAAGCCAGTTCTGGTTTCTGGCCATTGGCACGATCAGATGGAAGGGGACGATTGGACGCCAGCCGTGGTACTTCCCGAGGTGCGTGATCGAGACGCACGTCTGCTGCTAGCCAGCCATGATTTGGATCTTCAGTGCATGGTTCTGGCGGTTGATGAAGCTCGTAAATCCAAGGCTGAGGATCGTTTCATCAGGCCTAAAGTTGGCGCGGTAGCCTCGCGTCGGAACACAATCGTTGGCTCAGCGCACCGCGGTGAGATACGGCCTGGAGAACATGCAGAATACACTCTGCTAGAAGGGAAATGTGCCACTACTGTTCTCGCTGGAGCGACGGTTTACACAACACTTGAACCATGCACGACTCGGAATCATCCGAAACAACCTTGCGTTGATCGGCTCATAGCACGCAAGGTTTCGCGCGTTGTCATTGGAATGCTTGATCCTGACGAGCGCATTCGCGGTCGCGGTGTTCTCGCGCTGCGCAAAGCCAACATTCGAGTAGATCTTTTCCCACTAGACCTTATGACTGAGTTAGAAGAGCTCAACCGGGATTTCATCTCAGAAAAAGAGCAGCGGAGCGACCGAGAAGTCCGACCAACAGCGGGCAGGAGCGAGCCAAATGATGAACCGTCCAAACGAGAATTGGTCTTGCTCGCGAAACGCTTACTCAATGTCGTCATTTCGCTGCCTACCGGGATGACCGAAGAATCCCTCCAGAATGCTGATCGCTTGTTCAGAGCGGCGGTCCTTCCCACCGATGATGAACTTTCCGAGCTCCGCCGCGACGCATCGCGAGTCGGCGCTTCGGCGGGTGAGCTAGCTCTAGCCGCTACTGAGAATCTTGGCTTCCTTTTGAAGGTTTGCCGAGAGGTTCAAGCCACATCGAGATCCATGGGATTCAGGTACGACCGGATGAATTGGAAAGAATGGACGTTCCACTGGATAGAGGCTGAGCGTGGGTTGAAAGCTTTAACAAGTATTTGACGTGGCAACGCTGATCGGTGCGCTCGTTTCGCGACTGACGTCCAGGAGGTCTTCAGTGGCGGCAAACCCACCCACTGTACACGTCACGGGCACGGAGCGGAGCCAACACATTCGTGACCGTCTAGGAGAGCACACTCTGGACGGCGCCGGGCACAACTCCAGGTGAAATGAAAGTGACAGTCCCTGATACAGAATCGACATTTCGCCAAAGCGGGCGTCGAACCATCTTCGTGAACTCATTCTGGAAAGAAGTCGAACCTGTGTTTCATGTGTACCGAAACGGCAGCATGGAGGCGGACTTGTCCTCGAAAGTGAACCTGGCGGAGCTTGCAACCAAGGCGGGAGTCAAAGACCAGTACGCGAAGCAGCTGAATCGCGTCAAAGCGAAAGGTGAGCAAACCGATTGCATTGAGGAGGCCGTTGAGGGCGTCATTAATAGTCTGCCGAAGGCATCAACTGCGTCACTGGTCGTGTACGGAGATCCCCAGAGCGGGAAGACGGAAATGATGATCTGTCTGACAGCCCGACTCCTGGATGCTAGCTACAAGACGATCGTTCATCTTATGAACGACAGTGTCGATCTGCTCGCACAGAACCTCGGCCGGTTCAAGCTGGCTGGCCTCGCTCCGGCGCCGCGGAATGCTGCCGACCTTGCTAACTCCGCGCTCGTTCCCGGCCACGCGACAATTCTCTTCTGTAAGAAGAACGCAAAGGACTTGGAAAAACTAATCGAGGCATTGGCCGACTCAGGGCCTGCAGTGGTGATAGATGATGAAGCAGACTACGCAACACCAAATGCCAAGGTCAACAAAAACGAGAAGACGAAGATTAATGATCTCGTCTCTCAACTGCTTGCCGGCGGAGGTAAGTATATCGGAGTAACAGCCACTCCTGCGCGGCTGAACTTGAACAACACCTTCGACAATAAGCCGGAGACTTGGGTCAAGTTTAAACCTCACAAAGCTTATACGGGACAAGACACTTTTTTCCCTCAGAACGCTGGGGTTCCCTATCGGTTGACATTGCTAAGCGGTACAGGCAGCACTGAGGACGCCCATCGCGCGCTTGCGCGATTCCTTGTGACAGTTGCGTTCCTGAACACTGAAGCCACAGAGGCAAGTAGACCTGAAGAGAACTACACGATGCTTGTCCACACCAGCGGAAAAACCGAGGATCACACTACGGACCGCAAGATTATAGAGTCCGCAATGGCAGACCTGGTTAGCCAAAAGGGGCCGGGCTTCGAGTCGCTTGGCCAAATGATCTACGAACAGGCCGCGATTTTGTATCCGAACTCTGACCCGGGAGAGCTCACCACATACGTTTTGGCGAACGCCTCTCGATCGTCTGTCATCGTTCTAAACAGCAACAGGGATCGAGCGTCGGCTGGCGAGCGGCCCACCGTACCAACGACGCCTTTTACTGTTATAATCGGTGGCAACATCGTTTCTCGCGGTGTGACGTTTCCCAATCTGCTGTCGATGTTTTTCACAAGGGATGTCAGAACGAAATTACAGCAGGATACCTACATTCAACGAGCGCGAATGTTTGGTGCTCGCGGAAAATATCTTGAACACTTTGAGCTGACGATCCCCGCTCGTCTGTATGGAGACTGGCGTCGCTGTTTCGCATTTCATCGGCTGGCGTTGCAGACGATCGAGAAGGACAAGGTCTCACCTGTATGGGTTGGAGACCCTAGAATATCAATCGCTGCCTCTTCCAGTATAGATCGCGGGACAGTCGATCTAGCGAAGGGTGAAATGTCCTTTCCAATCTTTGACTGCCCTGATCCGGATGCGCTCGATCAGATCGTCGTGAGCGGCCCAAGCGCGATCGAAACACTAAAGCAATTGGCTGATGTCATCGGCGAGGGATTGCCGCGGTTCCTCGTTGACTACCTAGAAGCTGAATTGAAGGTGTCGCCGGGTACACTCGCCATTCACAAGGCGAGTTCAATTGCTAGCTACGGCAGCAGCGCA
>DASYJM010000370.1:0-13429 GCA_035996445.1 Candidatus Acidiferrum sp.
AGCGAGCTGGAGGACAAGGTTAAGAACGCTTTCGATTGGCGTACGCAGTTCGCAGAGCGACCCGCACTGATGCTTGGGGCGGCGTTTATCGGGGGCGCCGTGCTTTCGGCGTTATTGCCGAGCGCGTCGAGCATAATTTCGAAGGCGCGCCGCAAGTCGTCGATTGACCCTTGGACTCCTTACACGAACCCCGAGAGCCCTTACAGCGCGCCACATGTGGAATCGCCTTCAACTGGTTCTTCCTATTCGGGTGGCTATTCCGCTGCAAAGTCTTCGGAAACATGGGAGAACCTGAAGAATGCGGCCATAGGGATGGCTACGACGCGCATAAGCGAGTTCATCGAAGCGCTCGTTCCGGGTTTTACGGAACACTATAGGAAGGCTGCGAGCGGCCGGCCGGCCGCGCCTTTTAGTGCTATACCCAGTAGTGGCGGGCCTAGTGGTGGACGCGGCTCCAAACCCAACGGCGGGTCGGATTACGCGTCGCACTCGTAAGTACGCCTCGCTAAAAAACAGTAAATTTAAGCCGCGGATTACTAGTCTGCGGCTTTTCATTTTTGGCGGAAGGAGTGGTGGTGGTTTTTTATCGTCGACTTAGTTCTGCGCTGAATGCGCGATACTACAAAATGTACTGAACCCTACATCGTTTACCTGATGGCTCCCGAGACACATTCCACTTACTGTCCCAGCATCTCTGAGAGGCCCCGACGGGCCGTCAAGAACTTATTTTAAGGAGACAGGAGAATGGACTTGCTTTGGACAATAGCAGTTATACTTTTGATTATGTGGCTGCTGGGTCTAGTCACCTCATACACGTTGGGTGGCTTCATCCACATCCTGCTCGTCTTGGCGATCATCGTCGTATTGATCCGCATTATCCAAGGGCGCAGACCGGTCTAACATTTCGCGCGATATTGGCAATTGTGCGCGGGAAACATAGCTTACTCGATTACTGCTATATGCAGCTACAATGCGCACCCAGTGATATCAAATGTGGGTGCGCACTTGTTTGTCTTTTGAGATTTTTTGGCGTTAACCCAGCAACCCAGGAGCGCACATGACGGACGGCAATAAGGTGGACGATAAGAGCAGCGGATTACTGGTAAGCGTTGCGGAGACCATCGGATCAACATTGGGGAGCCTTGCCGCCAAGGCTGGTGCCGCGCAAAAGTCTCTAAGCGAAACCACAAATGAAGTGGTTCGCAAAGTGAAAACTGCCAAGCGGAAGGTTGCGGCGAAGAAGAAAACGAGAAAAGCGCCTGCCAAGAAGAGTTCCGCGAAACGAAGTGCCAAATCCGGCCGATCCGGCAAGCGCGCCTCAGCTTCAAAGAGAAGGAGTTCGCGCGGCCGGTAATTCTTCAGACGTCAGCGATTCACGCAATCGATCGGCTGTAAGGCTGGCGCGGTTTTACTCATACCTCAAAGCGATGACCGGGCTGACGTGTGTAGCGCGCCTTGCTGGAATCCAGCAAGCCACTACTCCAATAATCAAAAGCAAGAACGGAACGACTACGAGCGTCAGGGGATCGTGCGCCGACACTCCCCAGAGTTGGCTGGCAATCAGCCTGGCCAGTACAAAGCTCACGCACAGGCCGATAGCAATCCCGAGCGCCACCAGCCGCAGTCCGGTACGTATCACTAGCCTCTGAACGTCTCCGCCATCCGCTCCCAACGCCATTCGAATGCCAATTTCGTGGGTGCGGCGGGCGGTGGTGTAGGCAATCACGCTGTAAACACCGATCGACACGAGAATCACTCCCACTACTGCGAACACGGTGACCAGCAGGAATCCGAATCGCGGCTGCGAATAGGAAAAGGAGTTGATGAAGTTTTCCATCGTGCCGGTCAATGTTAGCGCCACGCTGCGGTCCGTGCCCCAGATCTCCTGCCGCACGGTGTTCATCATCAGCAATGGGTCTCCTGCAGTACGTACCAGCACTCCTCGCGCGGCGGAACCGGTCACGGTGTAGGGCACCCAGGTTTCCGGAATAATCGGATCCTGAAGGCCTTGGTTCTTGACGTCATCGACGATTCCGATCACTTCGTACCAGGCATCGGGCTGGGCGTCCGGGAATTTCTCGAGCTGTAGTATATGAATGCGTTTGCCGATGGGATCTTCGTCGACAAAATACTTGCGCTGAAAAGTTTGATTGATCACCACCAGTTTCCGCGCATTGTTGACTTCCGATTCCGTGAAGCCGCGGCCGCGCTGGAACTGGATGCGTAGAACGGTAAAATATTGTTCGCTGCAGAGCTGGAATAACGAGGTCCACTTCTCGGTGTGGACTTTCCCGGGAACTTCGATGTCGGATGGAATGCCGCCGTATGGCGGAAGCGCGCTGGTTTCTGTGGCAGAGACGACGCCCGGTAGTGAATTCAGGCGCTGAAGTACCGGTCGAAAGAAGCCGGCCACCTGCGTCGCTGTCTTATAACGGTCCTGCGGCAACGGCAGTCGCGCTACCAGTATGTGATCTGGCCGCAGTCCTAGTTTTACTTCGTGGAGCGCGGCGAAACTGCGCATCAAGAGGCCGGCGCCAATAAGAAGTGTGAGCGATAGAGCCACTTCGAAGACAATCACAGCATTGCGTATATTGGCGTGGCTGGATCCACCGCTGGTCCCTTTACTGCTATCGCGAAGCGAGTCGTTCAAGTTGCGACGCGAGGCTTGCAACGCGGGAGCCAACCCGAAAATCAAAGCCGTGAGCACCGCCACTGCAAGGGTGAACAGCAACACCGTGCCGTTCATGCGAATGACGCTCTCTGCCGGGATGATATTCGGGGGAATAATGGCGATCAATCCTTTAAGTCCCGCCCAGGCGAGCAGTGCGCCGAATAATGCGCCTCCAATCGCGAGTAACATGCTCTCGACCAGTAGTTGTTGAATGAGGCGGCGTCGCCCGGCCCCGAGTGCTGCGCGCACTGCGAACTCTTTTTCTCGTGTAGTGGCACGCGCCAAGAGAAGATTCGCGACATTGCCGCAACCGATCAGCAGCAGTAATCCGACCGCGGCCAGCACGATGAACAAAGTGGTGCGGAATTGTCCGACCACGCCGTCGGCCAGGGAGTTGAGCTGTACGGAAAAATGCTTTGGGTATTCCGTGGGATGTAAGGTGGCTTGCTGCGTTGCGAGTACCGCGAAGTCGGCGGCGCCTTGCTCCTTGGTAACCCTGGGCTTCAGGCGTCCCAACATGAACCAAAACCGCGGGAACCCGTTGGAGTTTGTTTCAGCTCGCACCGGAGTTTCGGGAACCCACATGTCTGCGTCGCCCCAAGCAAAACGGGGCGGCATGATACCCACGAGTGTGCGCGACACGCCATTCAGAGTGAAAGTCTTGTTAAGGATCGACGGGTCGGAGCTGAAACGGCTCACCCAGGTTTTGTGACGCAGAATAAAAATAGGTGGAGCCCCAGGTTGGTAATCTGCGGGCTGCGCCGCGCGTCCCAGTAACGGCGGAACACCCAGGAATTCGAAAGTTTTGGGAGTGATGAGGTCGCCTTGAAAGCGTTCGGTACCGTCACCGGAGGTATACAACACATCCTCCTGGGCCATTGCAATAGTGCTGTCGAACACGTGATTTTGCGTCGAATAATCCAGAAATTCGGCGTCGGTAAAGGCGCCACGCCCACCCGGATGGCTTTCGTCGGTGTTATGAATCTCCAGGGACATCAAGCGTTGTGCCGCTGGATAGGGAAACGGCTCCAACAGGATATTGTCTATCACGCTGAAAATTGCTGTGGAAGCACCGACACCGAGCGCCAGGGTGATGATCGCGATGGCGGAGAACGCGCGGCTCTTCCACAACGTGCGGGCCCCAAAGCGGAGATCTGAACCCAGAGACTCCAGCATGATGATTTCTTCTCCCAGACGAGGGCCTGTGCGCTTGTGTAGGCGCCCGTTTAGACGGCTGTAGTGGCTATTTTTGAGACGAATAATTCCGAAAAAGGTTGGTACCGGCAAGTCTCATCTCTCAGAAACGTGGAGAGATGCTGGAAAGTTCCCGGTAAACAAGTTTTAGTGGGAGAAAGAAGCTAGCGCGCGCTGGTAGAGACCCGGCGCGTCACATAATCGTCGATATATGCGTCGAAGAGGTCATTAATCCGCTTGGTGACCCGGCCTGGGGAAGCGGCGATTTTGTGACCGGCGATCTCGTCCACTCCAATGACATTGCGGTTCGTCGAAGAAATAAAAACTTCGTCGGCGGAATACAAGTCTTCTGGGCGCAAAGACTGCTCCGCAACGGATACGCCTGCTTCGGGAGCGATTTCCATCAAAATTCCGCGTGTCACACCCTCAAGACAACCGGCGTTTAACGGAGGAGTCAGCACCTTGCCATTTTTGACCGCAAAAATATTGGCGGAGGTACACTCCGACACTTCGCCGCGTTCGTTCAGCAGCACAACCTCGTCAAACCCTTCCTTTGCAGCTTCCGCCACCGCCCAAACATTATTGAGCCAGGAAATACTCTTGATTCCCGAAAGCGCGGCAGCGGCGTGCCGGCCGTGAGCATGCAGCCCCAGGCGGGCACTGTGCGCATACTGAGGCAGCCCAGCCGAACAAATCAGGAGATCGACTTGAGGGCGTGGTTCGTCGCTTTGCCAGAATCCCACGTTGTTATAAACAAGATAAATTCTGGCGCAGCCCTCTGTAACTTTATTGGCGCGGATTACTTCATGAAGATGCATGCGCACTTTGGCGGGCGCGTAGGGCATCGGCAGTCTAATAATCGCGGCATGTTTGTCCAGCCGCCGCCAGTGCCGTTCGTACGCGAAAGCCTCGCCACGCGCAATACGCAGAGTTGTAAATATGCCCCACCCACAGATTAGTCCGGCCTGGCCCATGGAAAGCCGGGACTTCTCGATAGGTAATAGGCTTTCATTGTGGAAGATGTGGCGATGAATCAACGGAGCCTCGCGCAGAGCTGCACTACAAGATTATTGTAACCGATAAAATGGCGCAAAAATTTCGAGTTGCCGCCTCTTGAAACGCAGACGGGCCGACGTTAAGGATCAGCTTAAGGGTTAGCTATTTTGACGACGAGGTGTCGCAGGTGTCAGGCACCGCCAGAACCTGGCCGGTATAGATGCGGTTTGCGTCGCGAATCACGGGGTTAGCTTTTGCAATGCAGCCCCAGAATCCCCCGAAGCCTAGCTTTTTCTGCGCAATTTTCCACAAGCTGTCACCTTTGTGCACCTTCACCGCGGAATCCGATGGTGCAGTTGGCGCAACCGCGGTGGTGCCCGCCATATTGATAGGCGTGCCCGGCACGATGTGCTCAGGATTGACGATGCCGGGATTAATGGCCGCCAGCTCATGCCAGCGGTGACCGTCGCCCAGATTTATTTGCGCCAACTTCCACAACGAATCGCCATACTTCACGATGACGCTGCGTGGCCCTGCGGCATTCGAGAAGGCTGGCGCCGCGGGTGCAGGTTGTGTAGTCGGACGGAAGGCAGCAAACCCCAGGTCCGGTGTTGGAATCGATTCGGCGTTTGCAAATACTGGAGCAGTTGGTGCCTCATACACTGCTGGCACAAGCATGTTCGGTTTTGAAACAGCAAACTTCGTCTTCGCGGCAAACGCCCCCAAAGTGGAAAATGTTTGCGCGGCGGGCCTCCGCTTAGGAGTTGGTGCTGGGACGTTTGGTTTTGCCGGTACCAATAGCGAATTCAATTTCAGCGCATTCAACTCCGCATTTGGGAACACCGGCGCCGTGGGTGCGTTAGGCGGCGTGGCCTCTACCGTGTTTGGCTTCGGCGCGACGAATTCCACCTTTGCAGATGCCAGTACGACATTTGCAACAGGCATGTGATATTCCGCGAGCTCTCCCGTTTGCGAATGGTTCAACTCTTTCATTGCGCGGTACATGCGAGCTACATCCCCGAGCGGCAGATGTTCCAACGCTTGCGCCTCTAAATTGATGGGGGCTTCGGCGCCGGGTACTGCGGCGTCCCGCTTCTTCGCGGCCAGCAGTTCCTGATCTTCGCGAGTAAGGATTCGCGCGCGCTTCAGATCTTCTTCTGTGTACACGTGCTTTTTATGCTTGGTTTGGTGCTGCTTACGGGTTTGAACCTGGCGCGCGACTTCCGCCACGTCCTGGGCCCACACTGGCGCTCCGGCGGCAATTGCGCAAGCTGCGAACAAGATGGCTCCGGCGTGCAGGCGTTGCCTGGAACGATCCCACGCGGTGACATTAAATTCCGGCAATCTTTGGTTGTTGTCTTCGTATTTTTTCATGGCACACCCCAAGAATTAAGCTTGGAGACAGTTTATCGAAGGCTGGAGAGCGTCAAAAAAACGATTCGCGAGAGTGCTCTGTTCGATATGGGAACTTTCGACACCAAAATTTCCGCGTTCGGAACTACAAGGTCGAGACATTTTTTAAGACTCGGGATCCTCGACATGACAGTGGCGCGGCATAGACCAGCGCGTTTAGCATGGCTGCGCGAAGCCCTAACTTGACGTAACATGTCTCCGCCTAAATTATTTTCACGAGGTCACAAATGAAGGATGAATCAGGCGTGGACGGCGAATCGCCGTTGCGCAAGGCTTCGCAGTCGGACGAACGCGAAACCAAGCTGGCCGGTTCCGAACTTCCCGCGCGCAGAAAATTTATTCAGGCAAGCCTCCTGGGAGCCTCGGCGGCGGTGTTGACTCCACGTTCTGCACTTGCTGCGTCTTCCTCCCGCGTCTCGCCGGCATTTGAAACAAAGAGCTCGGCAGGATCGTTCGGACTCGACGAAATTACCGTTGCGGAACTGCAAGAGGGCATGACCTCCGGCCGCTTCACTGCGCACTCCATCACCGAAAAATATCTTGAGCGCATCGAGGCCATCGATAAACATGGTCCGGCCATCAACAGCGTCATCGAAGTAAACCCTGACGCGCTTAGCATTGCCAAGGAGCTCGACAAGGAACGCAAACAGAAACACCTCCGCGGGCCGCTGCACGGCATCCCGGTTTTGCTCAAAGACAACATCGATACTTCCGATCGCATGATGACTACTGCTGGTTCGCTGGCGCTGCTGGGCTCCAAGCCGCCTAAGGATTCCAAGGTGGCGCAGAAGCTGCGTGAAGCCGGCGCGGTCATTCTGGGCAAAACCAATCTTAGCGAGTGGGCCAACATTCGTTCGAATCAATCGACCAGCGGTTGGAGCGGCCGTGGCGGGCAAACAAAAAATCCGTATGTGCTGGATCGCAATCCCTGCGGCTCGAGCTCCGGGTCGGGAGCCGCCGTTTCCGCAAATTTGTGCGCTATCGCCCTCGGAACGGAAACCGACGGCTCGATTGTTTGTCCGGCCTCGGCCAATGGCGTGGTGGGCTTAAAGCCCACGGTTGGTCTTTGGAGCAGGACCGGAATCGTTCCCATTTCACACAGCCAGGACACCCCCGGCCCGCTTTGCCGCACCGTGCGGGACGTGGCCATTTTGCTCGGCGCGCTCACGGGCGTCGATGACGAAGACAGCGCGACCTCCGAAAGCCGCGGAAAATCCTACGCCGACTACACACAATTTTTAGTTGCCGACGGTTTACGTGGAGCGCGTATTGGCGTCGTCCGCAAAACTTTTGGCTTCAACGCCGCAGTCGACGCACTCATCGGTACGGCGCTCGAGCAGCTGAAAGCACAGGGCGCCGTACTTGTTGATCCCGCAGACATTGAAACGCGTGGAAAGTTTGACGATTCCGAAACCACGGTTTTCATGTACGAATTGAAAGCCGACTTGAACGCTTATCTGGCCCGCCTGGGTCCGCGCGCGCCGGTACACTCACTACAGGAAATTATCGAGTTCAACGAAAATCATCGCGAACAGGAGATGCGCTATTTCGGGCAGGAGCTTTTTCTGAAATCCCAGTTGAAGGGTCCGCTGACCAGCCAGGAATATCTCGACGCATTAAAGAAAAATCACCAGCTGGCCCGCACCGAAGGAATCGATGCAGTAATGGATAAACATAAATTGGACGCGCTTGTGGCCCCGACCGGTGGACCCGCGTGGCTCACCGACTTGGTGGCCGGTGATCACTTTGGAGGCGGAAGCTCCAGCTTCGCCGCGGTTGCCGGCTATCCGAATATCAATGTTCCTGCCGGTGAGGTGTTGGGCTTGCCTGTGGGTATTTCCTTTTTCGGACGTGCGTGGAGCGAGCCTGTGTTGATACGGATCGCGTATGCCTACGAACAAGCGAGCAAACTAAGGAAAGCGCCGCAATTCGTGCCTACGCTCGGACCTAAACCATAGTTCGAGGTAGTTGAAAAGATGCGTGTTTTAGGCTAGCCCGCCTGAGCGCGCAAGCTTCAGCGCTTCGATAGCGGCACCACGCGCGCCGGCCGTGTCGCCATTGGGCATGATAAAAATGGGAATGTCGGCCTGCTCTTCGCGTTGGGTAGGCATGGCCGCGTGAATCTCTTCGATGAACCAGCTTTGAAATTCGGGGGTCGTTTCGATCGCGCCCCCGCCCACGATCAACGCGTCGGGGTCAAAGGTATTGACCATTTCATCGAAGAACAGGCCCAGCGCGTGTGCTTGCACACGGAAAATTTCTCGGCACATCGGGTCACCTTGATCCGCCAGGCCGCGGACCATCTTGGCAGCGCGATTTAGATTCTCTGACTTTCCCAATTCGTGTCCCGGATATTTCGGCAGGAAAAATGGCAGAAAATCTCTTTCGATGGCGGTCAGCGAACACACCGACTCCAGGCATCCGATACGTCCGCAATTACACTTGGGTTTCATTCCGGCGATTCCGGCAATGCTCTGGTAGGGAATTAAGACGTGGCCCAACTCGCCGCCGAATCCTTTTCTGCCCTTAATCACATTGCCATCCAGAATGACGCCGCCGCCAAGGCCTGTTCCGATGACCACAGTGACGGATGTTTCTTTCCCGGTAGCGCCAAAAATATTGAAGTGCCCCCACAGCGCGCCGGCGTTTCCGTCATTCAGATAGCTCACCGGTTTGCCGAGCCGCTGCGCCAAGCCCTCGCGAATATCATATTCCGCCCAATTGGCGTGCACAAAATTCGTGGAGCCTTTGGCGCTAAGTTTTCCGGCGGCACTCGCGGGCCCCGGCGTGTCCAGTCCCACCGCCACAATTTCCGACATCTGCACCCCAGCTCGGTCCGCGGCAATCTGCAAGCCATCTTCAATCTGCTTTAGGCACACGTCCGGCCCCTGTTTTGCCAGCGAGGGGTGCTCGCACAACCCAGCAATCAAAAACTTTTCTTCGCGGTTCACTAGCGTATAGTTAACGGCGGTTCCGCCCAAGTCCACTCCGGCTACAACTTCCACGGTTATATTTCCTTTCACAACGCGACTGGCGCCCGAAAATGTCTGAGAGTCTACACCCATCTTGACCAATGGGATTCAAATCCGCGCAACAATACATTCCTTTGACAATGCGCGGCGCATACTCTAACATTTAGGTTTGTCTCTATAGGGAAAGGTGTGACCGTTTCAATGAGGACGTACGTAGCTAAGGGCGCGGAAGCCGAAGCCCTCAAAGTAGGCGCTAATTGGTTTGTGATTGATGCGACGGATATGGTTCTGGGGCGGCTGGCCACCAAAGTGGCTCGCATATTAATCGGCAAGGATAACCCGAGTTTTACTCCCTATCTGGATTCCGGCGATCACGTGGTGGTCATCAATGCGGACAAAATCCGCATGACCGGCAATAAGGTCGAGCAGAAGGTTTACTACTCGCACAGTGGTTATCCCGGGGGACTGAAGGAAGTTCCCGCCAAGCGTTTGCGCGTGGCTAAGGCCGACTGGATGGTACGTGAAGCGGTGCTGGGCATGCTGCCGAAAAATAAACTGCGTGCGCGACGCGCCAAGAAATTGCGCGTGTACCGGGATGCCGCTGGTTTAGCGCGTCACGCGGGGCAAAAGCCGCAGGCGATGGCCAGTTAGTTGTTGAAACTGTAAGGGTTCGGGGATTGTTGTTCTGGTGGGTGTAACAACCTGCAGTATTCCAGTCTCCAGGGTTTTTCCATCGGGATTTTTGAGACTCACGCACTAAGTGTCTGCGAAATCGCTTTCATCGATTTTTGCGCGAGTTTTTGTTTTGGAGTTTAGGAGGAACGTTGAGTGCTACTGGTTCGCCCCTCATGGGCAAGCAAACTTGGATTCTGGGAACAGGTCGCCGTAAGGAATCTGTTGCGCGAGTTTTTCTGCGCGCCGGTTCCGGCAAGTTCAAGGTAAATGGCAGAACGGCGGAAGAATATTTTCCAAACGTGGCGTGGAAGCATGATGCCACTGAACCGCTGAAGTTCACGAACCTGCACGACCAGGTGGATGTAGTCATCACCGCCAAGGGTGGTGGAGTCGGCGGACAAGCTGGAGCGGTCCGCATGGGTCTCGCTCGCGCCATTTCCGTGTTCAACCCGGAATTGCGCCCGGCGCTGCGTAAGAATGGATTTTTGACTCGCGATTCGCGCATGAAGGAACGCAAGAAGTACGGCCAGAAGGGCGCACGCAAGCGCTTCCAGTTTACCAAGCGCTAGGCGAGTTGTGTTGAGTTTTGCTGGGTACGAGGTTTAAGCCCAGCTTCGAGCTCCGGCGGTTTCGCGCAAGCGACTCGCCGAGATCACGGCCGGCAAGGAGCCGGCAAAAAGGCTGTTCTTTCGCGAGAGCATTTTCGCTCGTGAGCGCAAACAGCAATCCTTAAAGGAGGAAACTTGGCAGTAGAAATTACCATGAAAGAGTTGCTGGAGGCCGGAGTTCACTTCGGTCACCAGACACGACGCTGGAATCCGAAAATGAAGGAGTATATTTTCGGGGAACGCAACGGCATTCACATTATCGATCTTCAAAAGACGCTGAAAATGTTCCGCGAAGCCAGTCGCTTCGTTGGTGAACTTTCCGCGCAAGGCCGGAACGTTCTTTTTGTGGGCACCAAGCGCCAGGCCCAGGAAGCGGTTGCCGAAGAAGCGAAGCGCTGCGGCGCATTTTTCGTGAACCACCGCTGGTTGGGTGGCACGCTGACGAACTGGTCTACGTTGCAGAAATCCATCAAGCGATTAAAGCTGCTGAAGGCCATGACCGAAGATGGCCGCATGAATGAGCTTTCAAAGAAAGAAAAAGCGCGGCTTGAGCGCGAAATGAAGCATCTCTTTCAGAATCTCGAAGGGATCGAGAATATGGCGCAACTTCCTGACGCCATGTTTGTCATCGATTCCAACGCCGAAGAAATCGCGGTCAAGGAAGCGCGGCGGATGGGTGTGCCGGTCGTTGCGGTAGTAGACACCAATTGCGATCCCGACGTGGTCGACTGGATCATTCCGGGCAATGATGACGCTTTGCGCGCCATTCGCCTGTTTACTTCGAAGATTTCCGAATCCGTGCTCGAAGGTCACAACGCCTACCAGCAGTCGCAAGTGGCGGAACAGAAAGCCACCGCGGACCAGGCCCTCGTCGATGGCGTCGAATATGTGGACACTAGCGCCTACGAACAGTACGAAAAGCAGGAAGGTGACTTCGTGGAAGGCGTTGTTGAGACGCCCATCGATGCTCCGGTGGAGCCTGCTGAAACTGCCGAAGCGACCGTTCCCCCCGACGCAGCAGAAGCACATCGCTGACGGATAGTCCCGGCGAAGCATGGAGGTAATTTCCAGGCCGGTGCAAACTGGCACAGGAGATACCTGTATCACCATCATCCTAGTCATCAAATAACAGTGAGAAGAGAGCACGAATGAGCACACAACCAACACCGAACAGCAACAATATTCCCGCGCAACTGGTGAAAGAGTTGCGTGAGCGCACCAATGCGGGCTTTGCCGATTGCCGAGCGGCCTTAATCGAAGCCGGAGGCGACATCGAAAAAGCTATCAGCGTCTTGCGCAAAAAGGGTCAAGCTGCGGCCGCAAAAAAAGCGCAGCGCGAAGCTAGCGAAGGTTTGGTGGGCAGCTACATCCACGCGGGCGGCAAGATTGGTGTGCTTGTGGAAATCAATTGCGAGTCTGATTTCGTCGCTCGCACTCCGATTTTTCAACAGCTTTGCCATGACATCGCCATGCACATCGCCGCGCTCGATCCTCGTTACGTACGGCGCGAGGAAGTAACGCCCGAGATGCTGGAGAAAGAGCGCGAAATTTATAGCGCTCAGGCGCGCGCAACCGGAAAGCCAGACGCGGTAATCGAAAAAATCGTGACTGGCAAAATGGAAAAGTTTTACGAAGAGAACTGCCTCTACGAGCAGCACTACATCAAAGACGAAAGCGTCACCATCGGCGAGATGATTAGCCAAGCTATCGTTAAACTCGGCGAGAACATGGGCATCCGCCGCTTCGTGCGTTTTAAAGTCGGCGAAGTGAGCGGCGGTGCGTCTTCGAGTTCTGACAATGGCGCATCGCCGGCTTCCGCATAACCCTCAACAAACACAAAAAGTACCAGAAAGCGTCCCGACCGAAATTCGGGGCGTTTTTTTTGATTCAGGTGCCGTGCGGCGGCTAAGATAGTTTGTTACAATTTCGAAGCTTTCAGCGCGCTCACCGGAGATCCATGCCTGCAAAGATCGTGAAGCCCAAAACTGCCGCCCGCTTACCAGTCACAGCAAAGCGCGTGTCAGCCCCTCGGGCCAATCCTATTCAACCCATTTACAAACGTATTTTGTTGAAGCTTTCGGGAGAATCGTTTCAGGGGCCGCAGGGCTTTGGAATTCACGGCGAAACTATCCAGGCCATAGCGCGAGAATTGAAGGATGTGCACGCTTTGGGCGTGGAAGTGGCCATCATGGTGGGCGGCGGAAATATTTTTCGCGGTGCGCGGCAAAAAGGATTCGAAATCGATCGCGCCACCGGCGATTTTATGGGCATGCTCGCCACGGTCATAAATGCACTGGCGTTACAGGACGCGCTGGAAAAAGAAGGCGTGCATACGCGAGTACAAAGCGCCATCGAGATGCACCAGGTTTCCGAGCCGTTCATTCGCCGCCGTGCGATTCGGCACCTTGAAAAAGGCCGCACGGTAATTTTCGCGGCTGGCATTGGCAATCCGTACTTCTCCACGGATACGGCTGCCGCACTCCGAGCCATGGAAATCAAGGCCGACGTAATTCTAAAAGCCACGCGCGTGGACGGTATATACGACGCCGATCCCGAATTAGTGAAGGGAGCAAAGCTGTACTCCGAAGTGACTTACCGCGACGTGCTGCACAAAAGTTTAAAAGTAATGGACGCCACCGCGATTTCTCTGTGCATGGACAATGGCATGCCTATCGTGGTTTTTAATATGAATCGTCATGGAAACATTCAGCGCGTGCTGTTAGGGGAGCGCGTTGGTTCAACGGTGATACCCGCGTAGAATATGCTGCAATGTTGCGAATTCTGACGCGGCGGATGTAAACGGTAGTGGGAATCAAAAAACACAACAGACATCGATTCACCTTTGTATTTCTCACGAGGTGTTCATGAGCGCGATTACCAATACAAAAGAGGCTCTAGCC
>DASYJM010000371.1:0-30445 GCA_035996445.1 Candidatus Acidiferrum sp.
GGAAGGGCCTGAGAGAGGCTCAGGAAGCTGGGATAGTAGGCATACAGATGCCGGGCACAAGCACAGGTGGAGATATCGGACTCGGCGTAGGAGATGCAATCGGCGCCGTCGTGAATGGTGTAGCCACGGAAGTTGAAAAACGTCAAATTGAGAAGAAAAACAAGGAAAGAGAACAGCAACAACGAAAGCAGGAAGAAGAGAAAAAAAAGAAAAAGGCAAAAGATGAAGGAGAGCAAAAACCGCCACCAAGTCCGCCTAAACCCGTGTGTACAGGCACTGGCGATGAGAAAGCCTGCTCGTAAGCAAGATTAAATCATGCAGCCGCTCACTTATTTCGATGATTGGCCGAAGGATAAGTATCCTTGAAGGTTGCAGGTATTTTCAAACGTCGAATATTTTACGTTACGATTGGTTTAGTACTGATAATCGGAGCAGTGACTTATTTTCCGGAGGTTGCTACTACCGGCTACCATCTCATACATGGTGGGTCCGTTAGATTCCATGAATGGATTATCCCGGTTCCACAGGGGTGGTGGACCTTCAAGCATGACGAATCTTTGATCGTCCAAAAGATTCGAAAAAAGGCCGATGATGATCCTATCGTAGTTGTCGGACCATTCACACTTGCCCAAGGTTCCGTTTTTAACCAAGAAAAATCGAAAACTGCATTGATTAAGAACGAGGCGGGGCGAGGCTACGAGTTTCTATCCCAAGGTATCGTCAAATTTGGTCCTTATACCGGGGTGTGTTTCTGGTTTACAGCCTCTGAGAACAGCCACCGCCTCTCAACTACCTGCGTTATACCTGAAGGTAGGCTTTCGGTTACTTTTGTTGGGGATCAAAGTTACCGGACTGAGTTTAATCAGATCATCGAACATATGAAGGTCAGCGAATAACTGGCGAATCGCGGCCGGTTCACAAACATAACGCATGTGCCGCGCGGGCCTCAGGCACAAACACGCCAGTCAGCGCTACGCCCCATCCTTTGGAAGGAGTGCGTCAATGGCCATTAGCAGCTGCTCCGCGATCTTGCAAATCAGCGTAATGCGAGGAGAACAGTGCCTGCGCTGACGCCTCTTGCTTCAATCGCAAGCTGGACATGCACATCGCGCAGCGTGTCACCAAGATGCCGAATCTCGTGCTCATTTCCGAACAGTACACGATGACTGAGCCAACACCGATTCTGCCGCGCTGCAACTACGTCGAGGTGATTGCTCGAACGGCGAAACGAGGCAGTGCTTCCCGCCCCGAGCAGCGCTTGTGCAACTACTTGGTCCCGGCCATCCACGCCGACGGCATGGACAAGGGCCGCCTCGTGAAGGTGTGCGCGACCCGCTCCTGCCCCATCCATTTCCGCGAAAGGCAGCGGGAAGAAAAACAGCGCCTGCAATGGAAGGCCGAAAAGACAGCCTCCAACCGGAAGGCCAAACAAACACTTTCCTTCCGTCATCGCCTTCTTGCAGAAGTCCTGAAACGCGTTAAACAGCCGATAGGAGCGGAGGAACTCAGGCTGGTAACACGCTTTGTCTTGCGGTCCTTGCCTCACGAACTGGCCTGCCGCCTCGCCAAGCGTCGCGGCCTCCACAACGCAAAAAACGCGCGCGATTGGGAGCTGCCGGAAAAAGCCCGCGCTCTCTACAAAAAGGCAAGCGCAGTGGAACTTGCCGCTTTACTCTTCGAGGCCATACTCATCGGCTCTGCAGGCGGTTCGACCGCCGACAAGAACGACGACCCGCTGGTCGACGCCGCTGCCGTCTATAAGATCCGCGTGAATGCGCTTCGCGCCACCGTTGCGAAGGATGAGAAAGCGAAGTTACAAAAGAAAGGAGCAAAACTCAAAGGCGAACCTACCCGCAAGTGAACCGGAAGGATCGAACGGAGCCATCCTTCGCCGGACGGCCCCGTTTCGTTTTGAAAACGGTCGCTCGATGACTACGCAGACATCACAGATTCCTTCTTCCCGCGCGCTCTGGTCCACGCCGCTCCGGCGGGGCGAGGGTTCGATGATTGACACGTATAGCAGATGTAATCACAATACCGCCTGCCAGCCCCGTGTCCCCCGAGTCCACAATCCGCGAGCGCGTCCTGACGATTCACGGGATCGAGAGTTCGGGAGATTGGCAGGAAGAGGTCGCCCGCGCCTTCGCGCCCCACTTCGAATGCAAGACCATCAAATATCCGCACTACCGCTGGCTGGGTCCGCTGAAATTGCTTCTGGAACCTTATGTCTTCCTCTTGTTGGGAGCGATTTCCGCGGGCGTTCTGTTCGCCATGAACTACTCCCCCCGCACGGGGTGGATCACTCTGGCCGCGTTGTTTCTGATTGCTTATCTCGCGAGCTATGCACGCCGTAGTTGCGCGTTCAAACATGTCTTGCAACAAGTCAGCAGTTACGCGAGACCTGACGATCAATCGGAGACCCACCTTATCGCGCACAGCCTGGGAACCTTCCTCATGGGATCAGTTCTGCGGAAACGGCCCGATGTTCATCTGGGCCGTGTCGTGCTCGTGGGTTGCGTGCTTCCTCGATCCTTTCCCTGGCATACCTTGACTGGACTCTCTGGCGCCGAGCACAGGTTCATCGACGTCCGAAATGAAGTGGGTCAGAAAGACATCGTGGTCTGGTCCGCGTGGCTGATGTCGTGGCTCATCCGCGGACTGGGAGTCTCCGGCCTCAGAGGATTTAAAGGCAAAGAAAATTTTGTTCATACGCTTTCCGCTCCTGGAGTTTCTTGTCCACAAGGCGCATCCTGCTCTGCCAAAATTCACAATATGTTGTCCCAGCATCTGGGTCATAGTGATGCTTTCGTCGGCAGCGGATACGCTGAAACATTTTGGCTTCCCTATCTGTGGGACATCGAGCCCAAGGAATACCTGCAGTTCCTGCTCTACTGCAAAACAGCGGCGGGACTGGAACGCTCATTTGGCACCGGAATTGGCACGACAAGTTCCTCTCGAAGAGCTGGAAACCCCTTCGCAACGGGTCGAAAAACCCGCGACGCCTGAAGAGCTGACCCGAGCGAAACAACTGCAAGCGGAGCTCTTAGTCGGCCTCGAGCCCGCCGACCAAAAGCTGATGCAGCTGCTGATCGAGGGGTATACCTTGCCCGAGATCTCTAGCAGGTTGGACCTTACCTACGGGAACGCGGCGGTCCGGCTGCACCGTCTTCGCGTTGTCCTTCGTAAGTATATGCAGGACAAGGGCTTATAGACGCTAATTGCTTTGTAAAAACTTCGGGAATAAACAGGTTATAGAGAGTGAAGGGGCGAGGTGTTCAGAGAGAACCCTCAAACCCTGCTGTACGGTAGCCTTCACTGGGAGCATTAGAATGGACCATAAAGAATCCTGGAATAAGTTTCTTACCCCCGCCCGCGACGAAGACCTGCAATCCTTGTACGAGGAAGTCATGGGAAAGGCAAGTTCGCCGGGTGCACCGACCGAAGAGAAGCCTTTCTATGTTCGAGCGGCGAGGACAATGTGTATGCCTCTCATGTTCTCGGCGGTAATTGCGTCGATGCCTTTCCAATCGGCCTCGAAGTCCGGATAATCGCGCAGCTCAAAATCCGGACGTAATGCGCCTACCAGCTTGGTGACATTGAAATACCCTCCCGTCGCCCTGCCACACCCGAAGCGCCTCCGCCCAGTCCCAAGCCTTCCGACCTTGCGCAACTCTTGAAGGAAGTTCAACCGGCCTTTCCTCCTTCCGCGACCATATCAACCGCTCCCGTTCCCAGCGCCACCTCGAGTCCCGCGGCGCCGGAACCCAACAAAAAAGAGGTCAGACCCCCTGCCGCCGCATCCGCTGGCGCTGCAACTGTGGCGGCAGGAAAAACTTACGTCGTGTTCGAGGGAACCATCCTCGAAACCGTCTTGATCAACAGGCTCGACGGTGCTAACGCCGGACCCATCGAGTGTCTGGTGAGGAGCGATATCTATTCCCGCGACCGCCAGCACTTGCTCGTTCCCGCGGGTAGCAGAGTTCTCGGAGAAACGCGCAAGGTCGAAGCGTTTGGCCAGACGCGCCTCGCCGTAGCCTTCCACCGGCTGCTCATGCCGGACGGCTATTCTGTCAGCCTCGACGGGTTCAAAGGTCTCAACCAGGCGGGGGACACCGCGCTACGCGACCAGGTCAACAACCATTACCTGCGCATCTTCGGCGCTTCGCTCGCCGTCGGCGCCATCGGCGCTGCCGCGGAAGCGGGAACAGGCGGCCTCCTGACCCAGTCCGGCACCGATCGCCTCCGCCAAGGATTCGGACAGAGCACCGCGCAATCCTCCGCGCAGATCCTCGACCGTTTCCTCAATGTCCTGCCGACCATCACCATCCGCGAAGGGCATCGCGTAAAGGTTTATCTCTCGGGCGATCTGACCCTTCCCGACTACAACCATCACAACCTGCCTTCCGATCTTTAGAAAGGCAAGAAAGGTAAGAGCGTCGATGAAAGGAACGATGAAAAGAAAAGTTGCTGTTTGCGCAGTGGCGTTGCTGTTTGCGCAGTGGCGTTGCTGTTGTGCGCCGGGGTGGCGTCCGCGCAGTTCGGCTTCGGGATCGTTTACGATCCCACCAACTATCAAAACGCGCTGCTGCGCTACTACCAGTTGCAGCAGCATCTCCTGCAACTCCAAAAGACCTATACACAGGTGCTCGCCCACTACAACCTGGCTCTTCAGATGGCGCGGAAGATCGAGAACATGCCAGTGCGCTATAAAGCGCAGTTCGCGCAGTGGAAAAACACGTTCGCGGGCAATACCTACGGCAATACCGGCTCATGGGTGACTGGGATTAACTCCGGTCAGTTGCCGATGATCACAACGGGCTACCGGCAATCCACCACCCAGCTTCTTCCCTACGACGGCCAGGTTCTCGCGGGCATGAATGCGGACGAGCTCGCACGCGTGCAATCGCAGTACGCCTCGGTTGAACTATCCGACGGCATCAACCTCAATTCCATGCAGACCATCGGCGCGATTCGCGTTAACGCGCAGACCATCGAAAACCAGCTCGCCAATCTCGAACAGGATTCGTTTTCCGCGGCAACGATCTCGACGCGTATGCGCTGGCCTTCAGTATCGCGTCGCTCAAGTCGCTCCATCTAAAGCAAGCGGGCCTGCATGCCTTCCGTAGGGGCTGCAACCGTCGATGGGAATTGGCCGGCATTGTGCCGGCGGTCATTCGACAGCAGATGGGACATACAACGGCTGCCATGACGTCGCTGTACTCCGGCGAGATTCCAATCGAACAAGTCAAAGCCGAGTTTTCCATGAAGAATCGACTTGGTGTGGTTCAATTGGAAAAAATGGAAAACGAGGCGGCGGCGTAAGTGCTTGAAAAATATGGAGCGGCCTATCGGAATCGAACCGACACCTGAACCTTGGCAAGGTTCCGTACTACCACTATACTAAGGCCGCTCAAGGACTGTTCTTTATATAACATGGCGAGCTAAGCGCGACAAGTGTTCCCGCCGGTTGCGCTTCCATAGCACATCAATAAAAAGCTTCCACGACTTAGGAAACCTGCGTGATGCGCGCGGACTTTACCACCGGGGAGCGCTTCTGGCGGTCGGCGAAGCGCGAGGCTTTGTCCTTGTCGGTGTATACACGACCAAATTTTTCGCCGTCCGCGTAAGAGACGGTGACCAGCCAGTGATGATGCTTGCGGCGGCGGTCTTTATTAAAGGCGGCTTTATCTGTTTTTGCAGAGTTTTTAGGGGTGCCTTTTGTCACGGTACTTTCCTGTTCTAGACGGCAGTGATGCGAACTATCGCAAACTAACGCTGCAGGCGCAAGTGCCACGTGAGGTAGTAACGTGATTCTCTTAAAACGGATGAAGGCGGGACCGATCAGATTCGGAGTTACCGGAGGGTAATCGCGAGCGTGATGCTCTGCGAGCCAATGTGGCCTAACGACATCCAAACTTTCTCTATCTTCTAACTTTACCATCACGCCGGACATCGAACAATAAGAAGCAGTTCGGGAATCTGGACCTTGGTACAGCTGTAACCGACGCGTAAACGAATTGTTAAAAGTTGTGAACCTTGAAACATTCTCAGAGTTTTTACGTCTTACTAGGTGAGCAGCACGGTAAGCTGAATCAGTGGATAAGAATATGATCTCGACAACAAAACATCGCCCGTTAGTGCAAGACCTGAGGAATCATTCCGCAGAACAAGTAAGCGAATTACGCCTGTTATTAGCGAACGGTGCGCCGACAAAGGCCGATCCGCGCCGCCCTGGTTTTTTCGAACTTCAAGGGCTGCAAAATGTATTTTATGTTTTCAAATATCCCACCGGCACAAAGGTTCTGTTGCTCGGAGTGTGGGAACGCGATCCGGTCGCGGAAATGGTGGATGCCAACTGCTGCTGTTCCGCGTAAAATTTTCCTGACAATCTGCTAAGAGCCGCTCGTCGTTTGCGGCTCTTTTTATTGGGCATCCAGTTTCAAAGCCGCGGAATTAATGCAGTACCGCAAGCCAGTCGGAGTCGGGCCATCATCGAACACGTGACCGAGATGCGCTTCGCATTTACTGCACTTTACTTCGGTGCGAGCCATGCCATGGCTGCGGTCGGTTTCCGTCTCCACTGCTTGTTTATCTACCGGAGAATAAAAGCTGGGCCATCCGGAGCCGGAATGAAACTTGGTCTCCGATGTGAATAATGGCTGGCCACAACAGACACACTTGTACGTGCCCGGATCTTCGTTGTCAGCGTACTCACCGCTAAAAGGCGGTTCGGTGCCCTTCTGGCGGGTTACGTAATATTGGTTTTGCGTGAGCTGTTTCTTCCAGTCCTTCTCGTCCTTCTGTATTTTCTCTTCCATGGAAATCTCCTGAGGTGGTGAGCGGTTCTTATTTGATTCCGCTGGTGGGGTTAATGTTTCATCCCTTAGATGAACGCTACATGAATAGCGGCAATGGCCATTCCGCCGGCGAAAACTATACATTGACACGCCATATAAGATTCCTTATCGTTGATTTTCTTACATGAGGACAACGCTCACTTCTCAGACGCATCGGCACCATCATCATCATGGCGCAGCGCCGCGTCTGGTGGGGTGTGTATAGCGATTCGCTAAACAAGCTCTCATCGGCCCGCTGGCGCAGAAAAGCCCAGCGGGTTTTTTGTTTTCAGGATCAGTTTTTGAGAGTTTTCGGGAAAGGTGGGACGGTGAAGATTGCATTTGAAAAGTACAACGGGCTGGTACCGGCGATTGTTCAGGACCACACCACGGGTGATGTGCTGATGCTTGGGTTCATGAATGAAGAGGCGCTCGCTGAGACGCAACGGACGCGGGAGGCTGTTTTCTTCAGCCGTTCCCGAAACAGGCTATGGAGAAAGGGGGAGTCCAGCGGACACTTGCTGAAAGTGCTCGAATTGCGTGTCGATTGCGACTCGGACACGCTGCTGCTGCGCGTACAACCTTTCGGGCCGGGAGTATGCCATGAAGGATATCGAAGCTGTTTTTTTCGGCGGCTGGAAAATGACGGTACAACAACGGTAACGGAAGATCGCGCGTTCGACCCTTCTGAAATCTATCGATCGAGTTCGCAGTCATGAATCAGCTGAAACTTGGAATTCCGAAGGGAAGCCTGCAGGATGCCACCATCGATTTGTTTGCGCGGGCCGGTTGGCGAATCACACTGAGTTCAAGAAGTTATGTGCCCTCCATTGACGATCCGGAAATTGAATGCCTGATGGTGCGCGCGCAAGAAATGGCGCGCTATGTGGAAACCGGCGCTCTGGATGCGGGAATCACCGGGCACGACTGGGTGGTTGAAACCGAGGCCAACGTCGATGAGTTAGCCGAGTTGGTTTACGCCAAGCAACGGCTCGCGCGCGTGCGCTGGGTGCTTGCCGTTCCGGAAGATTCATCGATACGGCAGCCATCGGATCTGTCAGGCAAAATTATTGCTACCGAAGTAGTGAAAACCACGGAAAAATATCTGGTCCGTCATGGCGTGAAAGCTCGCGTGGAGTTCTCATGGGGAGCGACAGAAGTAAAAGTGCCGCAGCTGGCCGATGCCATCGTTGAGGTCACGGAAACGGGGGCGTCGTTACGGGCCAATCGCTTGCGAATCGTGGATACCGTGTTGGAGTCGGCTACCGTTTTCATTATGAATCGCCAAGCGGCGGCTACTTCCTGGAAGCGCGAAAAAGCGGAGAACCTGATTCTAATGCTGCAGGGAGCGATCGACGCCACCAACAAGGTAGGACTAATGCTGAACGTGCGGCGGGAACATCTGGAGGCTGTGCTCACCGTGCTGCCGGCGCTAAAAAACCCGACGATCTCGACGTTGAGCGATCCTGACTGGGTAGCGGTGAACACCATTATTGAAGAAGCAGTGGTGCGACAGATTTTGCCCAAACTAAAAGCCGCGAAAGCTCAGGGGATCGTCGAGTATCCCTTGAATAAGATCGTGCTCTGATGAGAATCATCAAACTTACAAAAAATGTGGAACGCGCACTATTGCACGGGCGGCGCGCGCGGGATGAAAAAGCGCATCGCGTCGCGGCACGCATCATTGCCGATGTGCGCAAGCGTGGCGATGTGGCGATTCGCCAATGGACTAAGAAATTTGATGGGGTGGACTTGCGCGCGGGAATGTGGGTTTCCTCTCGGACCATCGAAAAGGCGCGGGAGGATACAGCCGAAGAGACGCGGATGGCGATGGAGCATGCGGCTCGGAATATTCGTGTTGTTGCCGAGCGTCAGTTGCCGCGCGAATGGACGCTGGAAGTGGAAGCTGGCGTAAAAATCAGCCAGGTTGTTCGGCCGATCGAGGCTATCGGCTGTTATGTGCCTGGCGGACGCTTTTCGTTGCTGTCGACGTTGCTGATGACGGTCATTCCGGCTCAGGTGGCCGGGGTGAAGCGCATTGTGGTTGTTTCTCCAAAACCAAATGCCGAGCTGTTGGCCGCCGCGGCAATGCTAGGCGTTACACGGATCGGGCGTATTGGCGGCGCGCAGGCGATAGCCGCGCTCGCTTACGGCACGAACAGCATCGTGGCGGTGGACAAAATTTTTGGGCCGGGTAATCGCTTCGTTACGGCGGCGAAGCAATTGGTGAGCGGCGATTGCGCGATCGATCTTCCAGCGGGTCCGACTGAGGCGATTGTCCTCGCCGATGATGGTGATCCGGCGTGGATCGCTGCGGATTTGTTGGCTCAAGCCGAGCACGCTCCCGACGCGGTAAGTTTCATGGTCACGACTTCTCGTGATTTTGCCGATCGCACTCAAGTTGAGATTCGGGAGCAGCTGCGCAGGCTACCGAAGACGAATCCCGCGCAACAGTCTTCGGTGCGGAGTGGCGCGATTTTGTTGGCGCCTTCGATGGAGCGAGCCTGCGAGTTTGTGAACCGCTTCGCGCCGGAACATTTGAGCTTGCCACAGAACAACAATGATTTGTTGCAACAGGTTCAGGCCGCTGGAACTGTTTTTCTTGGCCCGTGGAGCGCGCAGCCATTCGGCGATTACGCGAGCGGGAGCAATCACGTTTTACCCACCGCTGGATGGGCGCGGGCACGAGGCGGGCTCAGCACCGCGGACTTCGTGAAATGCATCAGCCTGCAGCACATCAGCGAGACGGGATTTGCGCGACTCGGCCAGGATGTGCAAAATCTCGCGCGGGCCGAGGGATTACTGGCGCACGCCAAGGCCATCGAGGTGCGCCGATGAAGGTGCGGCTGCCGGTGCGAAAAGCCATTTTGCGGCGCAAGACGTATGAGGCTCCAGCGGAAGGCCGGCTTAATAAAATGCGGCTGGACTTCAACGAGAACACTTCGGGGTGCGGGCCGGCGGTGCTGCGGGCGCTCAGAGAACTTACGCCGCAACAACTGGCCATGTATCCGGAATACGCCAAGCCCACGCGACGCATCGCTGCGTACTTCGGAATTGCGGAGCAGGAACTATTGCTCACCAACGGGGGTGACGACGCGTTACGGGTATTTTTCGATGCATTCGTTGAGCCCAGCAGTCACGTTTTGATTTGCGAGCCGACCTTTCCAATGTATCGGTACTACGCGGAGATTGCCGGGGCTCGGATTGAAACTCTGCGCTATGGCGCCGAAATGGAGTTCCCATTGGATGATTTTGTCTGTGCGTTGCGGAAGAAGCCCGCGGTCGTTTTTATTGCTAATCCCAATAATCCAACCGGAACACTTTTGGCGCGAGAGGCCATCAAAAAAATCTTGTTGGAGGCAGCCAGCACCGTCGTGGTTATCGATGAAGCATACGCGGAGTTTTCCGGAGTGACCGTGCTCCCGTGGATTCGTAAATATCCAAACTTGTTTGTGACTCGTACTTTTTCGAAGGCTGCGGGACTGGCCGGACTGAGACTGGGTGCCGCAATGGCCTGTCGCGAATCAATTGCTCTGCTTCGCCGCGCCATGCCTCCGTTTCCGGTGAACATTGGGGCACTGGTTGCGGCCGAAGCGGCGCTGCAGGAGCGCAGCTCGATACGAAACTACGTGAAACAAACGCGAGAGATTCGCGAGTGGTTTGCCGCGGAATTGGCAAGACTCGGCGTTAGGACTTTTCCCAGCGCGGGGAACTTTCTGCTCGCTGATTTTGGCTCTCAAGGCCCAGCCCTCTTTAAGAAACTGGCCGCCGCGGGAATTCTAGTGCGCGAACGATCGAAGGACATTGGCCCGGGATTTGTGCGCATTAGCATTGGGACGGGGTCCGAAATGAAGCAGCTCGTCAAGGTAATTCAAAAAGGAATAGGGCCAATATTTCGGCGAGGAAGAAATTAGCGATGCCTCGCAGAGCTGCCATTCATCGCAAAACGAAAGAAACCGAGGTGCGATTGAAGTTGAATCTGGACGGCCGCGGCAAAGCCCGGATTTCGACGGGCATCCGTTTTTTCGACCACATGTTGGAACTTGTGACGCGTCACGGCGGATTTGATTTGCAGCTTAAGGCTAACGGCGATCTGGATGTCGATCAACATCACACCGTCGAAGACGTTGGCATCGCACTCGGAGAAGCCGTGCAGCAAGCTCTGGGAAGCAAACGCGGCATTCTTCGAGCGGGGTACTTTGTGATGCCGATGGATGAATCGCTGGCAGTCGCGGCGATTGATCTTAGCGGCCGACCCTATTGCGTGGTGGACTTGAAAATTAAAGCTTTGCTCGTAGGCGATCTGCAAACCGAGTTGATCGAAGATTTCTTCCATGGATTCGCGCAGGCGGCGCGCGCGAATGTGCATTTGCGGGCGGTTTATGGCCGCTCTTCACATCACCAGGTGGAAGCGGTATTCAAGGCTTTCGCGCGGGCGTTGCGGTTTGCGGTCACGCGAGACAAGCGGCTCCGCGGCGTGTTGCCCAGCACTAAAGGGTTGTTATGAAGATTTCTTTGCTTGATTACGGCGCGGGGAATCTTCCTTCGGTGGAGCGCGCCTTGCAGCGACTCGGCGCTCAGACTGAAAGAATCTCTACGTCGGCTGGTGTGGCAAAAGCTTCTGCGCTGATACTCCCGGGCGTCGGCCACTACAGGGCGCTGGTACGCGCGCTTGACCGGGATGGTTTGCGCGAATCGCTTATTACGGCTATAGGGCGCGGCGTTCCGTTCCTGGGAATTTGTTTGGGTTTGCAGGCGCTGTTCCAAAAGAGTGACGAAGCTCCGGATTTGCAGGGGCTGCAAATTCTGCCGGGATCTGTTCGTTTTCTAAGTGATGCGGTGAAATTACCGCACATGGGTTGGGACCAGGTGCAGGCCAAAGGTGCATCGCGTCTGCTGGAAGGAATTGATTCCGGGGCCTATTTTTATTTTGCGCACTCTTATGCGGTGCCGTATGGACGCGAAGAGCCGGCGCTGGAAATTCGAGCGATCTGTTCGTATGGCGGCGAATTCGTCGCGGTGGCGGAAAAACAAACTATCTTCGCAGTGCAATTCCACCCAGAAAAGAGTGGTGACGCCGGCCAGCGCGTACTTGGGAACTTTCTGCGGATCGCCACATGAGTTTGGCGCACCGGATCATTCCCTGCCTGGATACCGACGGGGAGCGCGTGGTGAAGGGCGTGAACTTTGTGGCGTTGCGCGATGCCGGTGATCCGGTCGCGCTGGCGCGACGCTACAATGCGGAGGGCGCGGACGAGCTCGTGGTTTTGGATATAGCCGCGACGCGCGATCGACGTCCCACATTTCTTGAAACGATTCGCAACGTTGCAGCTGAGTTGGCGATTCCGCTGACGGCCGGCGGCGGTATTCGAACGCTGGACGACGCACGGGCTGTGGTCCGCGCCGGAGCAGACAAAGTCACGGTGAACACTGCTGCGGTGTTGCGGCCAGGGTTGATTTCAGAATTGTCGGAGGAATTTGGCTCGCAAGCGGTGGTTTTGGCGATTGACGCAAAACGGGATGGTGAATGCTGGCGCGTGATGACCACAGGCGGGCGGGTGTCTACGGATTTGGAGGCGGTCTCCTGGGCTACGAAGGGAGCAGAGCTTGGCGCGGGCGAAATTCTTTTGACCTCAATGGACCGCGACGGAACACAAAGTGGGTTTGATGTTGCTCTCACTGCTGCGATATCTAAACAGGTTATGGTGCCGGTGATTGCTTCCGGCGGAGCCCGATGGCCACAACATTTTGCAGAGATTTTTTGCGAAGGAGCGGCAGACGCAGCCTTGGCGGCCTCAATTTTTCATGACGATATTCAAAGCATTCGCTCGCTCAAGGAGTTTCTAGCCAGCCACAATATTCAGGTTCGGCTGCCATGCTAATTCCCTGCATCGATCTGCAAAATGGACAGGCCGTGCAGTTAATTCACGGCCGCAAACGCGAACTGGCGATACGCGATGTGCTTGGGGTGCTTGAGAAATTTAAGAACTACGAGTGGCTGCACATCATCGATCTGGACGCGGCGATGCGGAAAACTTCCAACGCTAAGCTGGTGCAGAAATTGTGCTTAACGGCTCGGTCTTCGTACGGGATGAAGGTCCGGATCGGCGGCGGAATTCGGACCTTGGCGGGAGCGGTAAAGGTCGCCGGGTGGAAGCCGGAACAAATCATCATCGGCAGTGCGGTGTTCCGCGAGGGAAAATTGAACCTGGCGTTTCTCAAGCAGCTGGTAAGACGACTCGATCCGGCGAGGATCGTAATCGCGCTGGATACGGCTAATGGTCACATAACAACTCAGGGATGGCGGCGCACAGTCAAATTTCGCGCGGAAGATGTTATGGCTCAGTTGCGACCCTACTGTGCGGCGTTTCTTTGTACGGATGTCGATCGCGAAGGCACCATGAGCGGAGCCAATTTGAAATGGTTTCGGCGTCTGCGTGAGGCCTCGGACCATCCGGTTATTGCGGCGGGCGGAATTAAGACCCGGCGCGAAATTTCAGCTTTAGGAAAGATGGGCATGGATGCGGCCGTGGGCATGGCGATGTACAAAAATATATTGCACTAAAGAAATGCGAGGTTTTATCCAAGTGCATTTAACGTGTAATTTGGGCGGGGACGAATTGTAATGTTGCCGAACGGTTGGTCGACCTAACGCATATACGCGTCGGTAATGTATTGCTGCACCATGCGCTGGGTATTGAAGAAAGATCCGTTGATCGCGATGGCGTGTTGCATGACGCTTAGATAACGGTAGCGCTCGTTGTAAAACATGGGAATGATTACGCTATCCAACTTCGAGTAAAGCGATTCTGCGTCGGCTCTGTTGTCGGTGACCAAATCGGGCGTGGCACGACGTGCATCTCCGATGGACCAACCGGTTACGCCCTCGATGTGACCTTCCGACCACCAGCCATCCAGAATGCTGAGGCTGGGCACGCCATTTAAGGCGGCCTTCATGCCGCTGGTTCCGGAAGCTTCCAGAGGAAATTGCGGAGTATTGAGCCACAGATCGGCGCCAGCGGTTATCTTTCCACCCAAGTCCATGTTGTAGTCGTCGAGGAAGACGACCGGCACTGCTTTGCGTAAGGCTTTCTTGGCCTGAAAAATATGTTTGATGATGGATTTTCCGCCAGCGTCGTGGGGATGGGCCTTGCCGGCATAAACGATTTGAAACGGTCCGGAATTTTTTGCGATCTGACGCAGACGATCCAAGTCGGCGAGAATCAGATCGGCGCGCTTGTAGCCGGTGGCGCGACGGGCAAACCCGATGGTGAATTTTCCCGGGTCAAACTTGATGCCGGTTTTCTGCCGCACTACTTCCAGCAGTTCGTGCTTGGCGATCAGATGGGCGGTCCAGACTTCTTCTGGCGGAAGGCCCAGCGCGCCACGGAGGCTGTAGTTGTCTTCGCGCCACGTGGGAATGTAGCGATCGAAAATTTCTCGGAAAGAGGGAGAGGTCCAGGTGCCGGCGTGAACGCCATTGGTAATTGCTTCGATGGGTACGCCAGGAAACATTTGGCGCGAGGTCTCGCCGTGTTGCTTGGCGACGCCGTTGACATATTTGCTGAGACTCAGCGCGAGATACGTCATGTTTAAGGAGGCGCCAGCGCGCGCGGCTTGCTGCAAATCCGGAAAAGCTTGTTCAGCCTGCAGCACGCGTTTCACGAGGTCGGCTGCAGAAGCATCCTTCAAATCAAAAAGATCAGTCTGACTGGGAAATGCCCGGGTGAGGTACTCCATGGGAAATCGATCGTGACCGGCGGGAACAGGCGTGTGGGTGGTGAACACACATTTGCAGCGAACTTTTTCAATGTCCTCTGCGCGGATGGTGGTGCGTCCCGCTTGGGCCGCCTCGGCTTCCAGAAGTTCCAGCGACAACAGCGCGGCGTGACCTTCGTTCATGTGATAACGCGTGAGTCCGTTGTGGCCTAAGGCTCGAAGCATGCGAACGCCGCCGATGCCCAGAATGACTTCCTGACAAAGACGGTAGTAGGGATCGCCGCCGTATAAAGTTCCGGTGAGGGCGCGATCTGCGGGCGCATTGGAAGGCAAATCAGCATCCAGAAAATAAATTGGGACTTCATAACCGCGCACGCCAATGGCTGAATAGCGCCAACAGCGAAGTTCGACACGGCGGTCCTCAAGGGGGATGGTTACGCGCGGCGCTTCTTCGTGCAGAAAGTCCTCTACACGCCATTCGACGGACTCCTCGGTCTGTGTGCCGTCCTCAGCGAGTCGCTGAGAAAAATATCCTTTGCGATAGAGCAGTGAAACCGCAACCATCGGCAAGCGAAGATCAGCAGCAGCGCGGATGGTGTCTCCTGCCAGGACACCGAGTCCGCCGCTATAGCTCGGCATGGAATTCTCAAGCGCAATCTCCATGGAGAAATACGCGACCAATCGATCTTGAATGCACTCCATTCGATTCCTTCTTCGGCACTGGAAGATTAACGATTATTTATGTAGAAAAGCACGCATTGTCGGGCTATTCATTGTCGGGGAATCCGTGCGGGCAGGCAAGCGGTTGCGGCTTAAATCTGTGCTTGTGTTGCATGGAAATACTCGAGTTAGTTCGTTCTAATTAACTCGATAAATTTGCGAGGGCTTCCATTTCCTGTGCGGAGTAGCCAAGACCTTGAAGGATCTGGTTGGTATGTTCGCCCAAAAAGGGAGGAGCGAGGCGGTAAGTTACCGGGGTATCAGATAAACGGATTGGATTTGCGATGGTCTTAACCATTCCTAACATGGGGTGTTTCAGCTGCACGACGAGGCCGCGCGCCTTGGCCTGGATATCGTTGAGAGCTTCCGATACACCGTTGATTTTGGCGGCGGGAATGCCGGCACTCGCGAAACGCTCGAGCCATTCGCAGGCCGGTTTTTGGTTGAATACTGTTTGCAGGATGGGAATCAGCTCTGACCTATGTTTGATGCGCTCCGCATTATTACTAAATCTCGAGTCGCTGCACAGCTCGGCTGCGGTATCGACCATTGCAGTAAATTTTTGCCACAGAGCGTCGGTTCCCACTCCGATGACAAAATAAACGCCGTCGCCGCCGCTGAACATCTCGTACGGGACGATGTTGGGGTGCGCATTTCCCCAGCGTCGAGGCGCAACGCCCGCGTTTAGGAAACTGCTGCCGGCATTGGCCAGCCAGGTCAGTTGAGAGTCGAAAAGCGCCATATCCAGGAACTGGCCCTGCCCGGTTTTCTCGCGGGAAAAAAGCGCTGCCAGGATTCCCATGGCGGCATAAATACCGCAGGTCATATCGGCTATGGCGATAGGATAGCGCATGGGCCCAGAATTTTCCTCGCCGGTGAAGCTCATCAGGCCAGCTTCGGCCTGGGCGAGGATGTCATATCCGGGTGAGCCGGCTTTCGGACCGGAAAAACCGTATCCGCTGATGCTGCAATAAATCAGTTTCGGATGACGCTCGCGGAGAGTTGGAGCATCGAGCTCTCGTTTTTGCAAAGATTCCAAAGACGGCTGATTGGTGATGAAAATATCCGCTGTAGCGATCAATTTATGGAGCGCTTCTAGTGCATTCGGTTGGTTGTAATCGAGCGTGATGGAGCGCTTGTTGCGATTGGTAGACAAAAAATAAGCTGAGATTTCGCCAACGAAGGGCGGGCCCCATCCACGAGCCTGATCGCCGATGCCCGGACGCTCCACCTTAATTACGTCAGCTCCCAAATCGCCGAGCAGCATTGCGCAGTACGGGCCGGCTAACGCCTCGGTCATTTCTACGACGCGAATACCATCAAGAACGCTTTTCACGATGGGAATTATAGCTGAGTCCGTTTCGATCGTTTGTGGACCGCCAGTACTTTCGTCTTGACCTTCACGTATTCGAACGCTAGCCTTACGCAATTCATTCGGAAGGGGTTGCTTCTGCGGCAAAAAAGAATCTGGATTTCTCCAGGCGTTGCCCTCTCACGCGCCAATAATGCTGTCGCTTCGTCACTCAAACTAAGTTCCGTTTTGGGAATTTCTCTTCACGTTGCTACGAAAGTGGTTGCGCGTTTTCCGTTCATCGCTCTGATTATTTTTGCTTGCGCGCTATTCAACGTTTCCTGTCAGGCATCCGTGCGCAAAATTATTTTAGATACCGATCCTGGAACCGACGATGCCATGGCGCTGATGCTGGCGCTGAATTCGCCGGAATTGGACGTTCGTGCAATTACCGTGGTGCCCGGCAACGTTACCGCAGAGCAGGGCCTGGAGAACGCGCTGCGCATGGTTTCGCTCGCTAATCGTTGCGACATCCCGGTTGCGGGAGGCGCGCGGCATCCGCTGTTTCAAAAATTAATCACCGCGGAATTCTGGCATGGCAAAAATGGGCTGGCCAATATTGAATTGCCGCGTAGCAAATGCAAAGCGGACGCGCGATTTGGCCCTGATCTCATTATTGAACTAATTCACGCCTCACCGCACGAGATCACGCTGGTGCCGGTGGGACCTCTAACGAATATCGCGTTAGCGGTAGAAAGAGATCCATCCATTGTTCCGCTGATTAAGGAAGTAATTATGATGGGCGGATCGATCAAGGGAGGAAATGTAAACGCCGCTGCGGAAGCTAACATTTATAACGATCCGGAAGCGGCGCAAATTGTTTTTCAGGCCGGCTGGCCACTGACCATGGTGGGCCTGGATGTGGGCGACAAAACGCTGCTGGGGCGTAAGCAATTGGAGCAGCTAGCAAGCACGCACGGTCCGGTCAACGATTTCATTTATGGAGTGGCTAAGTTTCTGGTGGGGCTTTCTGAAAAGTTCGGCGATAGCGGTACGCCCATGTACGATCCGCTGGCGGTTGGTGTGGCCATAGACTCGATGTTAGTCACTGCGCCTGCGATGCATGTAGATGTCGAAACCCGTGGCGAATTCACGCGTGGAGAAACAGTTGCCAACCGTCGCAACGAAATTGAGCGTAACGTTTTGCACGGCGACCGATACATCATAGAAGGGGTCGATAAAGTGGAGCCCAACGCTAGAGTCTGTGTCGAAGTGCAGGCCGAGCGTTTTTTACAACTTTTTGTTTCGCGCATTCAGGGGAAGTGACGGACGGACGACGCGACACCGTTCGTCCCGCCATTGGCCACGTCCTTCATGAATAATTCAACTACTCTCGCGAAGGAAAAGCCCGTGCGTTGGCCGATTTTGAGTGGTAGCCCGGTTCTCGATAGCTTACGACCGGTGATTGAGAATTCTCGCGGTGTGCACACCAACGTCGACAAGATTGCCGAGGTCGCCGCCTGGATGGGATATGAAGAATTGCCCTTTCCGGAGTTCACGCTTCCATTTGGTGTTGGCGCAGGCGACGCGAATGAAGCGATCGATTTCATTTTGGTCGCGGATAGCCTCGATACGGCGTTCACCGATTTCTCCACGCAGGAGAAATTTCAGGTGGATTTTGCGGGGCAACATTGGTCGGATTCGGATGCGGAGTTCGCTTGCCTCAAGCGAGCGCTGGACGGTGGAAAACCGATCCTCGACGGCAAATACCTGGCTAAAATGTCGCGCGCTGAGCTTGATGACATTTTCACTGGCAATATCAAGATGCCTATGCTGGACGAAAAACTTGCGGTGCTGCGTCAGGTCGGCGCGGTGCTGGCGGAAAAATACGATGGACGCTTTCATAAGTTTGTGCAGGCGTGTTCGCCGCGACTGTATGACCGGGGAAACGGGCTGATCGAACGAATGGTAAAGGAGTTTCCGCGTTTTAATGACGTCAGCAAATTTGAGGGCCAGGAAATAAAATTCTACAAATTAGCGCAGCTGGGCGTGTGGATGTTGTACTCGACGCTGCACAAGTCGGGGAAATTTCGGCTGGATGATGCGGAAAAAATGACGGCGTTCGCGGATTATATTGTTCCGGTAGCGTTACGGTTGCTGGGCGTGACGTCCTACTCACAAGAATTGGAAAACACGATCAACACGCATCAACTGATAGCGCGCGATTCACAGCGTGAGATCGAAATTCGCGCGCATTGTCTTTACGCCACGGCTTTACTAGCGGAAGAGGTCAACAAGCTGCGTGGACCGAAGGAGCAGGTCATCATTCCGCAAATCGATGCGCGGCTTTGGACCCACTACCACACCACTTCATGGCCTCACCATTTGACTCAGACGATCATGTACTGAGGTGACGGCGAAAATAATTGAGGCCTGCTGGAAAGGAAATATTTTCATGATGTATTGGAAATTGCTTTTACGCGGGGGCGTGCTTGCCGTTATGGCCGTGGGGCTTCAATGCTCTTTTCAATTCCCTGCAAGGGCGCAAGCAAAACGCAAAATCATCATCGATCAAGATTGTGCCGGGCCGGGCGGCACGGATATGCAGGCTATTCTCGCACTTATCAATTCTCCCGAGACTGAGGTCCTGGGGATAACCGTGCTTACCGGCGACGCCTGGCGCGATGAAGAAGTGCAGCACACTTTGCGGCTGCTGGAAATAATTGGGCGCACGGATATCCCGGTGGTCCCTGGCGCGACTTTTCCGCTGGTGAACAGCAAAGAGTACATCGCCAAGTGGGAAACGCTTTATGGCAAGGTGATCTACCAGGGCGCATGGAATTATGCAAAGCACAATCCGGTGCATGGGCCTTACGAGATTCCGCCCATGCCTGAGGGCACGCCGACGACACGCCCTTCCACTGAAGATGCCGCGCACTTCATGGTGCGTCTCGTTGGTAAATATCCGCACGAAGTCACCATTTACGCCGCGGGACCAATGACCGACCTGGCGCTGGCAATCGCGCTTGATCCACAGTTCTCCGAACTCACGAAAGAATTGATCGTGATGGGCGGAAGTATCAATCCGCGCACGGACGATCCGGAGTTCAGCCTGACCCCGCGACGGGAATTTAATTTCTGGATGGATCCAGAAGCATCGCAGGCAGTTCTTCATGCACATTGGCCGCGCATGGTGCTTACGACCGTGGATATTTCCGTTTTAACGCACATGGAAAAGAGCCTAATCGCGGAGGTGGCGAAAAGTCAGACGCCCGGAGCCCAGTATGTAGTGAAGTATGCGAAAGCCAATTATCTCTGGGATGAGTTAGCCGCGGTAGCATGGCTGGACCCCAGCTTCATCACTAAGTGGCAAAAACTTTACATCGACGTGGACACGAGTCACGGGGCTTCTTATGGCGATACGCTGGCGTGGGCGCCCGGACAACAACCGGGCATGGGTGAACAGTTGGTAGAAGTGCAAAAAGATTTGGACAAAGAAAAGTTCTATAAAGAATCCGTAGAGCTTTTGTCTCGTCCGACACCTAAGCCTGCTGCAAACGCAACGAAATAACCTGGCAGCAGATACGACGCACGCGAGTGTGACGGCCGTGATCGTACAAAATGTGCTCTTGGGTTGCACCTTGCGCTTCGGCTTGTGCTATTGTTCCGGCGTTTGCGACGCATCCGGATTTTCCACAGGAGAAATATGGCAGAGCCCACCAAAGTTGTTGGAATCGGAAGTTGTGGCGTGGACTACTTTGCGATCGTGCCGCGCCTGCTCGGCTCAGAGGAAAAAATCAACGCCGATCGTCTGGAGATTCATGCCGGCGGAGTAACCGGCAACAATCTCACGCAGGTCGGGCGCCTGGGGATTTCGGCGGGCTGGCTGGGCCTGATTGGCGACGATGACAGCGGACGGCTGATTATCAAAGCATTTGAGGATGATGGACTCGATCTTTCGGGAATTGAAATTATCAAAGGCGAACAGTCTACGTTCGTTTGGATTCCGGTGGACGCACAAGGCGAGCGTTGCATTTACATGTTTCCTAACGTCAATGGCAAGCTCTCCGCGGAGCAAGTGCGCAGGCTATTTTCTTCTCACATCACGCAGGCTCGACATTTTCACACTGAAGCGTCGCAATTGCCCTTGCCGCCGGTAAAAGAAGGCATGCAGATTGCGCGCACCGCAGGTGTGCGAGTGATATTCGATCTGGATGTGGCGCCAAGTTATTTCGCACAGGCCAAACTTGGCAGCGAAGACGAACTGATTGAGGCGTTGCGCCTGGTGGATGTGTTGAAGCCGTGTAAAGCTGCCGCGCGGGAAATTACCAGCGAAACGGATTACGAGAAGATGGCGGCGAAGCTTCTGGCACTCGGTCCCAAAATTGTTGCACTCACAATGGGCGCGGATGGCTGCTTAATCGCCGCCGGAAATGAGATGGTGCACGTTCCCCCGTTCCAAGTGGCTTGTACTGATTCCACTGGCGCCGGAGATGCGTTCATGGGCGGATTGTCTTACGGATTGCTGCAGGAGTGGGACTATCGGCGCGTGGGAACTTTCGCCAATGCCTGCGCGGCGATTTGTTGCACGAAGGTTGGTGCGCGATCCATGGGTAGATATGAGGATGTGATGGCCCTAATCCGGTCGCAACGCAAAACGGAAGCTTCCGCGTTCTAGCAGCGTCCATATTTATTGCACCGATATGTAAGACACTGATCGATGCAGGAGAATACAAATGTTTGTGCCTCACAGCTTCGTTGTCGCCCTGATCATGATGATCGCCAGCGCGGTGTGCTGGGGCTCCTGGGCGAACACTTATAAAGGTGTCAAAAATTATCGTTTTGAACTTTTTTATTGGGATTATGCGATAGGAATTTTTCTGATTTCCCTGGTGCTAGCGTTCACGATGGGGAGTACGGCAGACGATCCATCGCGTTTTCTGACCAACGTTCACAATGCTGATACTTCGAACATCGCTTCCACCATGTTTGCCGGCGTCATTTTCAATCTTGCGAACCTGCTGCTGGTGGCCGCGATTGATATGGCTGGACTGGCCATCGCTTTTCCAGTGGCGATTGGAATCGCGTTGGTCGTCGGGGTGGTGTCCAGCTACATTCTTCAGCCAAAGGGTCACGCGGGCCTGCTGGCTGCGGGAGTTGTGTGCGCTTTGGTGGCGGTAATACTGGACGGAAAAGCGTACGGAAGTTTGCCGAGCGCCAATCGCGCGATCAGCAGAAAAAGCATCGTGACGTGCGTGGTGTCGGGAATTTTGATGGGCGTGTGGGCGCCATTTGTTACGCGCTCGATGACTCATGGAAATACACTGGGGTCTTACAGTGTAGCGGTGTTCTTAACGCTAGGCGCGCTGCTCTCGTGCTTCGTCTGGAACATTTATTTCATGAAGCATCCTCTGGTGGGCCAGCCGGTAAACTTTTCCGAGTTTTTTCGAGGGCCGGCGGGGGGCCATATTCTGGGTTTGTTGGGCGGTTGCATCTGGGGAATTGGTACGGTGTTCAACCTGGTGGCTGCGAATTTTACCGGCGTAGCCATCTCATATGCCATTGGTCAGTCCGCGCCGATGGTGGCGGCGCTGTGGGGCGTACTGGCTTGGAAGGAATTTCGCGGCGCACGGCGGCAGGCTTATGTTTATCTGGCATTGATGTTTGTGTTTTATTTTTTGTCCATTTTGGTCATTTCCTACGCGAATACGGCGAGCTGATTCACTTCCTGCATGCTGATCCCCATAGCCGGTATTGCCTCGGGTTTGGCTGCTCGGACGCTAAGAATACGGATTGAGGTGGTCCGCCTTGCGGGCACTGGTGCGTTCCAAACTAGTTGGGAATGTTGGTTCTAAGCACGTTAGGTCGGCAATTCGCAATTCGGACAGACCAAGAAACTCAATAGTTCCGCGGGTGTCATTTCGAGCCGGGTCTATGGAGCTATCTTCCCTTTTGGCAATTTCTCCGAGCCAAGGGAATCCATCATTGTTCCTTCGTGTTGAATAAAGTGACCGCGCTCAACTCGCAAAAACACCCTTAGCCCAAGCGCATATTTGCATTACGCAGATACTTTGATGAAGTGAGCAGAGTGATGGCGCTTTTTAACCAGGCGCAACCTGAAACTGCCCAAACATGAAAGCTATCCGCTGCAGCTCGTGTCCGATGCTGGGACGGCAAATCCCAATTTCGTTACTTTTCGGTCGCTTCCCGGCCTTTCCCGTTAGTAGTGTGATGATTCTATTGCCTTTATAGGTCTGCTAAAGGCCAGGTACTTGCGTTTCCAAAGGGTGTCAAACTTATGGATATACAACGCCCTTCTAACGCTCGCGCCAAAAAGATTCGGCGCATCCTCTACGCCACAGTCGCAGTTCTGCTGATAGCAGGCGTGACTTTCGGGCTCTCCCGGTTACGTCCCGCAGCTCCTTCTGTCGATCGCGCCACGGTTTGGACCGATGAAGTAAAGCGCGGTCCGATGCTGAGAGAAGTCCGCGGCCTGGGCACACTTGTTCCCGAAGAGATTCGCTGGATTCCGGCACAAACGGAATCGCGCGTGGACCGCATCGTGGTCCGCCCGGGCGCCATCGTGAAACCCGACACCGTAATTCTTGAATTGAGCAATCCTTCGTTGCAGCGTGACGCTCTGGATGCGGAGTATCAGCTCAAGGGAGCTGAGGCCGATTACGAAAATTTGAAGGTGCAGGTGAATAGCGAATTACTTAATCAGAAAGCTCAGGCAGCCGCGGTGCGGAGTGAATATGAACAAGCGCATTTGCAACATGACGTAGACGACAAGCTCCATCAGGAGGGTCTAGGCGCCGACGTCACCGCGAAACTTTCCAAGGTAAAGGACGAGCAGCTGGGCATTCGTGCGCAACTGGAAGATCAGCGCACGCTTATCGCCAACGACTCAGCGGTGGCAAGACTTGCGGCACAGCGAGCGCACGTGGATCAGCAGCGCGCGCTTTACCAGTTGCGCCGCAGCGAACTCGAAGCACTGCATGTGCGCGCGGGCATCGATGGAGTGCTGCAACTGCTGCCGGTGGATGTTGGCCAGCACGTGACACCCGGAACGAACCTTGCGCGCGTTGCCGATCCCAAGAAACTGAAAGCGGAAATCAAGATCGCGGAAACGCAAGCGAAGGATGCGACCATCGGACAAAAAGCCACGATTGACACTCGTAACGGCGTAGTTTCCGGTCACGTTTCGCGCATTGATCCATCCGTGCAGAACGGCACGGTGACAGTGGATGTAGCCATCGACCAGACGCTTCCGCAAGGGGCACGCCCGGATCTCAGCGTCGACGGCACCATCGAAATCGAAAATCTCAAAGACGTGCTGTACGTCGGGCGGCCAGTCCACGGGCAGTCAGACAGCACCGTGGGAATTTTTAAGATGGATGAAGACGGAACGGATGCTACTCGCGTCAATGTAAAGTTGGGGCGGAGTTCGGTGAACACCATCGAAATCGTTTCGGGCTTAAAAGTCGGAGACAAAGTGATTCTCTCCGATATGTCCGCATGGGATAACTTCGATCGCATCCGTTTGAAATAGTGAGTTTGTTCGTTCGGGAGCGCTGACGGTGCACACGTTCTGGCAGGATGTCCGTTACGGCCTGCGGATGCTGGCGAAGAATCCGGGCTTTGCCTCTATTGCAATCCTTACGCTAGCGCTGGGTATCGGCGCCAATACCGCGATTTTTTCTCTGATGGACCAGATTCTCTTGCGGCGCCTGCCGGTGGCGCACCCCGACGAACTGGTCATCTTGCGCTCTCCGGGTCGCGCGCAGGGCCATGTGTGGACTGACGGCGACGGCGCGCAATCGTTTTCCTACCCAGCCTATAAGGGGTTGCGCGACTGCACCGCGGTTTCCGGAATGCTTGCGCGTTTTGCCTTTGATGCCAGTATCGCCAGCCGGGGGCAAACAGAACGCGGGCTGGGAGAACTTGTTTCTGGAAATTATTTTGCTGTTTTAGGTGTGCAACCCGCTTTTGGGCGGCTCTTCACAGCGGACGATGACCGCGTACAGGGAGGACATCCGTTCGTTATTTTAAGCCACGCTTATTGGATGCAACATTTCGGCGGGGACCCCGGGATTTTGAATCAGACTTTGCTCGTTAATAACACGGCACTGACAGTAATTGGTGTGGCGCAAAAAGGCTTTGACGGCATACAGGTGGGGCAGACGCCGAACATCTTCGTACCCATGATGATGAAGCCTCAAATGACCCCCAACCGAAACGGTCTGGATGACTGGAACGATGCGTGGCTGGCCATCCTGGCCCGGCGGAAGCACGGACTTTCCTGGACACAGACTGAGGCGGCGCTGACTGCAGCGTATCATCCACTGCTCGAACAGCAACTTGCAACTATAAAGGGCTGGGATCAAAAGAAGCGCGCGCTCTTTCTCGATAAGAAAATTTTTCTGCTTCCCGGCGCGAGTGGCAGGCGCACGGTACAAACCGACAGCGGACCCGCGCTGCTTACCCTGTTTGCGTTGGTTGCTTTGGTTTTGCTGATCGCTTGCACCAATGTCGCGAATCTGCTACTGGCGCAAGGCGCATCGCGCCAACGGGAGTTCGCCATTCGGACCGCCATGGGCGCAAGCCGCGGCCGGATGATTCGGCAGTTAGTGATCGAAAGCTTGCTTTGCGCAGCAGCCGGGGGAGTCCTGGGATTGTTCATGGGCCTGTGGCTGATGAACATTCTGACCCCTGAGGTGGTGGCTTCCGGCGTCTCCGGCCTCTCGGCGAAGCTTAATGGCACGGTTCTGGCGTTTGCCAGCAGCACAACTCTTTTGGCCGGCCTTCTATTCGGACTGATTCCCGCATGGCGGGTTACGCGCAGCGGTGTTGCGCAAACGCTTAAGGACCAGGGTTCCACGGGTTCCGTGGCCTTGTCTCACGTACGCTTCCGCAGGTTTCTCGTAGCGGGTCAGGTGGCTTTTACTTTATTGCTGCTGGCGGGAGCTTGTCTCTTCACCAAAACGCTTTGGAACCTGCGTAGCCAGAGTCTGGGTCTGAACACTACAAACGTGATTACGTTTTCTATTTCGCCGGCGCTGAATGGCTACGATACAACTCGCAGTGTCGCGCTGATCGACCAAATGCGTGAGCGTTTTGCGGCACTTCCTGGAGTCAAAGCAGCAGGTTCCTCGGAGATTTCCACTCTAACGGGTACGGACATGGGCTCCAACATTACGGTCGAGGGCAGCGAACGGCTTCGAGAAGATCAGGAACACGTACTTTATGACGCTGTAAGTCCAGCATACTTCTCTGCTATCGGAGTGCCCCTGGTGGCCGGGCGCGAATTTAATTCCGGGGATACGAGCACGCGTGGCAAAGTTGCGATTGTTAACGAAACCTTAGCCAGGCGTTTTTTTCCTAAGCGCGATCCGGTGGGGTCACATCTCGGATTTGGCTCTGGCGATGCGGTTAAGCCGGACATTTTGATCGTCGGGGTGATAAAGGACAACAAGCAGGATCATGTTCGCAGCGAAATGGCTCCTTACGTCTTCCTGCCGTATGGGCAGCGGGAAAAATTAAGCGGCATGACCTTTTATGTGCGCACGCAGCAAGACCCGCTGCACTTTGCTGACGAATTGCGCGACAGCGTCCGGCGGCTGGATCCGAATTTGCCGGTCTACGATCTGAAGACCTTTCAACGCGTGGTGGATGAGGACTTGCTGGCCGAGCGTATGATCGCCGGATTGTCCGCAAGCTATGGCGTTTTGGCCGCGCTTCTGGCAGCCATGGGCATCTACGGCGTGCTCGCCTATCTGGTCATTCAACGGACCCGCGAGATTGGGATTCGCATCGCCTTGGGCGCCGCCACTGGGCAGGTACGTACTCTGATTTATAAGGACATGGGTTACATGGTCATCGCGGGGGCGCTGGTGGGATTGCCAGTGGCTTACGCGCTGGCGCGGTTGAGCGAATCCCTGCTCTACGGGGTGCGGGCTAACAATGTAGGGATCTACCTCGTCTCTTTAAGCCTGATCGTCGTGATCGCGACCGCAGCCTGCTATCTCCCGGTGCGGCGTGCTACGCGAGTCGACCCCATGGTGGCCTTGCGTTATGAATAGCGGCGGAACTAAATCGGGCCTGTTTCGTATCAAGTGTTGCGGGAGTGGTGCGCTTAGAACTTGAAGGAGAAAACGTGATGGAATCAAACGGCACCCTAATCAAGATGGAAGGCGTGAAGAAAGTCTTCTACACCGATGAAGTCGAGACTCACGCGCTTTCGGAAATCCACCTGGAGATCCAGAAAGGCCAGTATATTTCCATTGCCGGACCGTCCGGCTGTGGTAAGTCCACGCTCCTTTCCATTCTGGGGCTGCTGGATTCGCCTACTGACGGCAATTATTGGCTGAACGGTCAGCCAGTTTCGAAGCTGACCATCAGCGAGCGGACGCGCATCCGCAACCGCGAAATTGGCTTCATATTTCAGGCCTTCAACCTTATCGGCGATCTTACCGTGTACGAAAACGTCGAGCTGCCGCTGACTTATCGCGGCACGGGCACGGCCGAACGCAAGCAAAAAGTCCAACGCGCGCTGGAGCGCGTGGGCATGGCGCATCGCCTGCGCCATTACCCTTCTCAACTTTCCGGAGGTCAACAACAGCGTGTTGCTGTGGCGCGTGCGCTGGTTGGGGATCCTTTGATCTTGATGGCTGATGAGCCGACCGGAAACCTGGACTCCAAGAATGGCGAAGCAGTAATGGAATTATTGCGCGACCTACATCGCAATGGCGCTACCATTTGCATGGTTACTCACGACGAACGTTACGCAAACTTCGCGGAGCGCAATATTCATCTGTTTGACGGGCGCATCGTGGATGAAACCAGAGAAGTCAGCGTGGGCGCGTAATTCTATTAGGCCAAACGTTGTTTGCCACCGAGGCCTTAGTTCATGGATACCGTTCTGCAGGATATTCGTTATGCCTTACGCATGCTTTGCAAGCATCGCTTCGCAACTTTAGTGTGTGCTGGCGCGCTGGCGCTGGGTATGGGGGCCAACAGCGCGATCTTCAGCATGGCGGAAGCCTTCCTGCTGCATCCCGTTCCGCTGGATGAGGTCAATCGACTCGTTGCGGTAGTGGATTCGAAACCGCGTCAAAATATCGAAAAGACTTCCGTCGCTCCCGCGACTTATCTCGAATGGCAGGAGCAATCGCGTTCCTTTGACCGCCTCGGAGCCTATTCCTATGACGGCGTAAACTTTACGGGCGATGCCACGCCGCAAAAGATTCAGGATTTCCTTGTAACTCCAAACTTTTTTTCGACGCTCGGTGTGCAGCCTCACCTTGGCCGCGATTTTCTTGCAGAAGAAGGAGAGCCTGGAAAAAATCAGGAGCTCATTCTGAGTTACGGGCTCTGGGAACGCCGCTACGCTGCAGATCCCAAAATTCTGGGGAAGGTTGTAAAGGTCGACGGGAAACCGTTCACGATTGTCGGCGTCATGGGGAAGGGTTTTGACTTTCCTATAAGCGCGGAGGCCTGGTTGCCCTTGGCTTTCGACGCAAAACAGCGTGTCGAGCGGGACAATCGTTCGCTATGGGCAATTGGTCATCTGAGGGACGGGGTTTCCTTTGAGCAGGTTAATGCGGAGATGCTCACCATCGCGCAGCACCAAGCGGCCGCTTATCCCGACGCGTATAAAGATTGGCAACTTCGGGTCATGCCGCTCGGTGAATTCGCTACCGGCGATCTTACGCGCCAATACACTTTGCTGCTTCTTGGCGCGGTCGGTTTTGTGTTGTTGATTGCTTGCGCGGACGTCGCCAATGTTCAATTTGCGCGGGTGTCAGGGCGGCAGCAGGAACTCGCCGTGCGCGCGGCGATGGGCGCGAGCCGCACGCGCATCGTTCGTCAATTGTTGATTGAGAGCGTGATGCTGTCGCTTTTTGGCGCGGCGATCGGAATTTTCCTGGCTCAGTGGATCCTGAGCGTGATCCTTTCTCATATGCCGCCAGACATCGCGCGATACATCGCAGGCTGGAAGTCCATTCGTCTCGATTTTGGCGCTTTCCTTTTTACGTTTGCTGTGGCACTTGTGAGTGGCCTGCTTTCGGGCATCGCGCCATCGCTGATGAGTTCGCGCACCAATATTTCCGAAACTCTGAAGGAGAGCGGACGCGGCGCTTCCTCCGGACGGGCCCGGCATCGCTTGCGGAGTGTTTTGGTCGTTGCCGAGGTCTCGCTGTCGCTGGTTCTGCTGGTCGGGGCTGGTTTACTGGTAAAAGGCTTTAATGTACTGCTTACGGTGAACCAGCAATATCACCCTGCATCGCTGTTGACGCTGAATCTGGATTTGCCGCGATTGCAATACCCAGAGAGGTCTGCGCGTGCTACGTTTCACGATCGGCTTTTGCAAAGTCTTTCCAGCATTCCCCAAGTGCAATCTGTCGCGCTCGCCACGACCGTCCCGTATGGAAATGGCGGAGGCACGGACGCGCAGCGCTTCTTAATAGAAGGTCGACCTGTCGAGCAGAGGGAAGAATCGCGTACCGCTATCATGGAGACGGTTTCGCCGAACTATTTTGCGGTGATGAGTATCGGCTTGAGAGTTGGCCGGACATTTACCGAGTCTGACGCCGACGGAACTCTGCCGGTCGCGGTAATCAGCCAAAGCCTCGCGAGCCGCCACTTCCCAGGTGAAAATCCGCTAGATAAAAAAATTCAGGTTGTAGGCTCCAAGCCAGAGACGTGGCTCACCGTGGTGGGGGTTGTGGACGACGTGCGTTACAACTGGATACAAAAGGACACGTTGCCTACGCTTTACAGACCATATCGTCAGAATCCCACTTACTACACTACGGTGCTTTTGCGCACCACTGGTGAGCCGCCAAAGTTTACTTCCGCGGTGCGCAGTAAAATCGCGGCTTTAGATCCGGACCTGGCGATTTATGAGGTGAAGCCGCTTAATCAGGTCATTACCGAATCGATTGTGGGGATATCTTACGTAGCGGCCATGATGGCGGGCATTGGGATCATTGCGCTGGTATTGGCTTCCGTGGGAGTGTACGGAGTAATGTCTTATTCGGTTAGCGAACGAACACACGAGATGGGGATTCGCATGGCCATGGGCGCATCGGAAGCGGCGATCAATCGACTGGTGGTGGGTAATGGGATGCTTCTCACCGGTATTGGCATCGCCATTGGATTGCCTTTGGCGTTCGGCTTGGCCCGCGCGCTATCGAGCCTGCTTTTCGGGGTGTCGGCCGCCGATCCTTTTGCTTTTATTGGACTGCCACTGATTCTCGGTGCTGTTGCGTTTTTGGCGTCCTATCTTCCCGCACGGCGTGCTGTGCGCGTCGATCCATTGACGGCCCTTCGGTATGAGTGAAACAATTTCGTTTTTGCTACGCTAAATTCGCGTTGCAGCTAACCGCGGTCGTGAAGTGCGATAGGGGAGCGATGTGGGACCTTTAATCCAGTTTAGACATCTCGAAAAATCCTACGATGCCGGCGGCAGCAAATTTTTTGTGTTACGGCGCATCAACCTGGAAATCCAGCAGGGCGAATTTGTAACCATTATGGGCCCCTCGGGCGCCGGAAAATCCACGTTGCTCAGCATTATTGGGATGCTAGACAGCGCGTGGAGTGGGGAGTATTCCTTTCTTGGCGAGGCGGTCCACCAACTAAACAGCAAGAAGCGTAATGAACTGCACAAGGCTAACATTGGCTTTGTGTTCCAGAGCTATCACCTTATCGACAATTTAACAGTCTTTGAAAACCTGGAAGTACCGCTCTCGTACAAAAATGTTCCACACAAAGAACGGGTGAGCCTGGTGTGCGATGCTCTGGACCGATTTCATATCGTAGGAAAAAAAGATTTGTTTCCCAATCAGCTTTCCGGAGGGCAGCAGCAACTAGTTGG
>DASYJM010000372.1:0-25173 GCA_035996445.1 Candidatus Acidiferrum sp.
CCTGTCTCACTAGGCTTGTCAAAACACAGTTTTGTTCACGGTCCGCGCGCCTTCCCAACTCTAATCGCGCCCTATAAGTCCATTCAAATTGATGAACCAATTCTGGTCAATTCGCCCCGGGTCGACCAGTTGATTCACGACAACAGATTGCAAATAACTCTGCAGGACGCTGTCGAACTGGCTCTCGAAAATAGCCTCGACATCGCCGTAGCGCGATACAATCCCTGGATCGCGGACACCGATATTCTCAGGACTAAAGCGGGCAGCCAGGGTCGCGGCACCCCTGGAGCGGATTTTCCTACGTCTCAAGCAAGCATTGACCCCTTCAGTCAATTTCCATCCTACGATCCCATCATCACCGCGACCACTTCCATTGACTCGCGCACGTCGCCGATAAACAATCCGTTCCTGTCCGGAACCGGCTTGCAATCCACTACTTTGAGTGGCCTGCACACTCATGCGAACGTTTATAACGTATCTTACCTACAGAGCTTCACGCCCGGCACCACCGTAAATATCGGCTGGAACAATACGCGCTCCTCGTCCGGCTCAACTATCAATTTTTTCAACCCTACCGTGCAGTCCGCGCTTACCGCCGGGTTTACACAACAGCTGTTGAATGGCTTCGGCTATTTCGTTGGCCGCCGCAACATCATGATCGCCAAAAACAATCGCAAAATTGCCGATCTCGTTTTCGTTAACCAGGCCATCACTACGGTGACGAATGCTATCAACGCTTACTGGGAACTGGTTTACGCCCGCGAAAACGTCAAGGTGCAGCAACAGGCCGTCGCGGTTTCGGAAAAGCTTTACAACGACAACAAGAAACAATTGGAAATTGGCACCATGGCGCCCCTGGACGTCACCCGTGCCGAATCCGAAGTTGCCAGCGGCCGCCAGAATTTGATCGTCGCTCAAACCGTTCAGTTGCAGGACGAACAAGTCTTAAAAAACGCCATGACCAAGAATCCCTTGGCGCCTAATCTCATCAACGTCGAGATTATTCCCACGGACCTCCCCACCCCTCCTTCGGCGACCGAATCAGCTTCGTTTGAGGATGCTATTCAGGAAGCCTTCGTTAAACGGCCCGATCTTCAGCAGCAGGTATACAATTTGAAAAACGCTGGAATTGAGGTCCATGCCACCAGGAACGCCCTGTTGCCTACGCTGACCTTGAGCGGCCAATACAGTTCGTCCGGCCTGGCTGGAAATTCGCCCATCACCGGCACACCTGTCCTCACCAGCAGCGGGGTCCCGATCGTCGACACTAATGGCAACCCCATCACCATCACCGGGGCCGGTGGAGTTCAGACGCCTATCTTTCTATCGACCACGAGTTCGCCCGTCGTTGGTACTTCTCAGCAGGGCTTTGGTACCGCGCAAAACCAAATCTTTACCAACCAATTCCCCGATTACTTCGCATCGCTGAATCTGTTTCTGCCGTTGCGCAACCGTTCCGCTCAAGCCGACAACGCTCGCGCCATGCTGACTCAGCGCCAGCTCGAAACGCAGTTGCAGCAATTAAAGAACGCTGCGTTACTCGACGTTCGCAATACCTACATCGCGCTCGAACAAGACCGCGCCCGCGTGGCTGCCGCCATTAAAGCCCGCGAACTTCAGAAGCAAACCTTCGAAGCGGAACAGAAGAAATACACCTTGGGCGCCTCCACGGTTTACAATGTAATTTTGACCCAACGAGATTACGTCACCGCGGAAGGCGTGGAATTGCGTGCCTTAGCGGACTTAAACGAAGCCAAAGCCAATTTCGAACGCGCCGTAGGCCGCACTCTGGAAGTGAATCGCGTAACCATCGCCAGCACTGGCACCAAATCCGGCCTTACCGAGCTCGAACCAGAAACACTAATTCCTGGTACCCTCCACGGCCAAGTCGTCGGCACCGACAAAATTTTCACGAATCCGGCCACCCCAGGCGAAAAGTAATTAGTTGGGTCGCGAGGGCCGCAGTTGGGTGCCCCACCTGCGTTCTTTGAAGGTGGGAGTTTTGTAAATCAGCCAATTTGTCGATTCATTAAGACGTTGCCAACATTGCTGATTCCCTACCTGGGTTCCCTTGCCCAAGTCCATTCTTTCGCATAGCATTAAAGTCCGCACCAGTTACACCGATTCACAATGCCTTTCAGCGGGAGCCGCGCCGAAATGACGGATAAATCAAAAGTTCAGACCGAAATTGCCACGCCCGCTGCACCTGTTTCACCGCGCCGCCCTTCAGCCAAAGAAAAATCCTGGGAAGAAGACACCCTCAAGCCCACTCTCGAGAAAAGTCCCGAACGCCGCAGCGCATTCACAACCATTTCGAGCCATCCCATTCGCCGCTTGTACACCGAAGCCGATCTACAGGACTGGAGCCCCGGAAAAGATTTAGGTTTACCAGGCGAGCCACCCTACACCCGAGGGATTCACTCCACAATGCATCGCGGTCGCTTGTGGACCATGCGCCAGTTCGCAGGCTTCGGCACCGCTGAAGATACCAACGCACGTTTCCGCTATCTTCTCGCGCAAGGGCAGACCGGCCTCTCCACCGCCTTCGATCTACCAACACTAATGGGCTACGACTCCGACCACGCCCTATCCGAAGGCGAAGTCGGCAAATGCGGGGTGGCCATCAGCTCGCTGGCCGACATGGAAGTGCTCTTCGACAAAATTCCGCTGGCCAATGTCACCACTTCCATGACCATCAATTCGCCCGCGGCCATTATCTGGGCCATGTATCTGGCCGTTGCCGAAAAACAGGGCGCCGACTGGAAAAAACTCTCCGGCACCTTACAGAACGACATTCTCAAGGAATACATCGCGCAAAAGGAATACATCTACCCGCCGGAACCTTCCATGCGGCTAGTGATCGACACCTTCGAATTCGGCGTGAAGAACACTCCCAAATTTAATCCCATTTCCATCAGCGGATATCACATTCGCGAAGCCGGCTCCACCGCCATTCAGGAACTGGCCTTCACGCTGCGCGATGGCCTGGAGTACGTCGAATGGGGCATGCGCCGCGGCATGGACGTCGACGCTTTCGTTCCTCAGCTTTCTTTCTTTTTCAATGCCCACAACGACTTTTTCGAAGAGATCGCCAAATATCGCGCCGCTCGCCGCATCTGGCACCAAGCCATGGTGGAGCGCTACAAATCAAAAAATCCGCGCTCCTGGGCGCTCCGTTTCCATAGCCAGACAGCCGGCTGTTCGCTAACCGCGCAACAGCCTTACAACAACGTAGTCCGCACCGCGATCCAGGCCCTCGCGGCCGTGCTCGGCGGCACCCAATCGCTGCACACTAACTCTCTCGATGAAGCCTGGGCGCTGCCTACCGAATTTGCAGCCACGCTGGCGCTGCGCACGCAACAAATCATCGCCCACGAAACCGGCGTCGCCAACACCGTCGATCCACTAGGCGGCTCCTACTTTGTTGAAACCCTCACCAATGAAGTCGAACGCGGCGCCTGGGACTACATCCACAAGATTGACGCCATGGGCGGCATGGTCACCGCCATCGAACGCAGCTACCCTCAACGCGAAATTGCTGAAGCCTCCTACCGCTACCAGATGGAAGTCGATCGCAAAGACAAAATCGTCGTAGGCGTAAACGATTTTGTCACCAAGGAAAGCCCGCTCGAAATTTTGCAGATCGACGAAACGGTCGCGCATCGCCAGGCCGAGCGCTTGCGCAAACTCCGTGCCGATCGCTCCCAGGCGGAAGTCGACCGCCGCCTCAATACCCTGCGCACCGCGGCCCGCGGTAAAGAAAACCTGATGCCCTTCATCTACGACACTGTGAAAGCCTACGCCACGCTGGGCGAAATCTGCGAAGCCATGCGCGACGTCTTCGGCACCTACGAAGAAGTGGCCATCACCTAACTCCCATCCATGCCCACAAAAAAGATCCGCGTCTTAATCGCCAAGCCCGGCCTCGACGGCCACGACCGCGGCGCAAAAATAATTGCTCGCGCCTTACGCGACGCAGGCATGGAAGTCATCTACACGGGCTTGCGCCAAACCCCGGAGATGATCGCCTCCGCCGCTATCCAGGAAGACGTCGATGTCATCGGCCTCTCTATCCTCTCCGGCGCCCACAACACCATCTGCCCCCAATTGATGGCCCTCCTTAGAGCTAAAGGCATGCACGACGTAGTCGTCCTGGTAGGCGGGATCATCCCCGAAGCCGACATTCCCGCCATGAAAAAATCCGGCATCGCTGAAATTTTCCTACCCGGCACTTCCACCCAGGACATCATCGAATTCATCAACAAACGCCTCGCCGTCGGTACCTAGCCCCTTGAAAAAAGCCGGGTTCCTCGTTGGCGCCGACTCCACAAAAACTCGTATACTGGATTATCCTTTTAAACTAACAATTTGTAATTTTCGCTTAATAGTCCGAGGTCCTGCGTGCCCGCTTCCGTCTTGAAAAGCACCGTCGACACCAAAGCCCCAGCCGCCCAAAAAAATCACCGTCGCATCGTCGATTTACTTACCCAACTCAAAAACGAAGAAGAAATAATCTGCGTCGGCGGCGGGCCCAAAGCCGTTGACTCCCAACACAAAAAAGGCCGGCTCACCGGCCGCGAACGCGTGAAAAAACTAGTCGATCCAGGCTCTCAATTTTTCGAATTAGGCATCTACGCCGCCCACGAAATGTACGAAGAATGGGGCGGCGCCCCAGGCGCAGGCGTAATTACCGGTCTGGCCCGCGTCTGCGGACGCACCGTTATGCTCATCGTCAACGACGCCACCGTAAAAGCCGGCGCGTTCTTCCCGATGACCGCGAAAAAAGTAATTCGCGCGCAAAATATCGCCATCGAAAACCGCATCCCCACAATTTATCTGGTCGATTCCGCCGGTATTTTTCTCCCCTTGCAGGAAGACGTCTTCCCCGACACCGACGATTTCGGCCGCGTCTTCCGCAACAACGCGGTGATGAGCGCCATGGGCATCCCACAAATCGCCGCCATCATGGGCATGTGCGTAGCAGGCGGCGCGTACCTCCCGGTAATGTGCGACCACATCTTGATGACCGAGGGCTCGGGATTATTTCTCGCTGGTCCCGCGCTGGTGCAAGCCGCCATCGGCCAGAAAACCTCTGCCGAAGAATTAGGCGGCGCAAAAATGCACTCGCAAATCAGCGGCACAGTCGATTTCCGCGAGCCCAACGACGAATCCTGTATCGCGCGCATCCGCTCGCTAGTCGACAAAATGGGCGCTGCAAATGCCGCGCCCTTCAGCCACACAAAATCGCGCGATCCGCTATACCCCGGCGATGAAATTTACAGCATCTTCACCGCCGACCCCGGCAAGCAATACGACATGCGCGACATCATCGCCCGCATCGTGGACGCCAGTGAGTTCGACGAATATCGCGCCGAAAGCGGCGAAACCGTGCTCTGCGGGTACGCGCGCATTGGCGGCTGGGCCGTCGGCATCGTCGCTAACCAGAAAAAACACGTCCAAACCTTCGCGCGTGGTTCTGACCAGAAACGCATCGAATTCGGCGGCGTAATCTACACCGAATCCGCTGAAAAAGCTGCTCGCTTTATCCTCGACTGCAATCAAAACCGCATCCCGCTGATTTTTCTGCACGACGTAAACGGCTTCATGGTCGGTAAGGACGCCGAATGGAGTGGCATCATTCGCGCCGGCGCGAAAATGGTCAACGCGGTAGCCAACAGCGTGGTGCCAAAAATGTCCGTAATCTGCGGCGGCAGTTTTGGTGCAGGCCACTACGCCATGTGCGGCAAAGCCTACGACCCGCGCTTCCTGTTCGCCTGGCCCACCGCGCGTTACGCGGTAATGAGCGGCGACGCGGCCGCCACCACACTCGCGGAAATTAAATTGAAGCAGCTGGAACGCGAAGGCCAGAAAGTCGACGAAAAGCAAAAAAAGGAAGTCTACGAATCCATCCGTTCCACGTACGAACATCAAACCGACCCACGCTACGCCGCCGCCCGACTGTGGGTCGACGCCATCATCGATCCCGCTCATACGCGCGACGCGCTGATCTGGGCCCTCGAAGCCGCCGCGCTGAATCCAGAAATTCGCGAATTCAAAACCGGAGTCTTACAAACATAAATGGAAACCGTGAAATTGGTCGAATGCCCGCGCGATGCCTGGCAAGGATTGCCCGACTTCATCCCCACACAATATAAAGCCGCCTATTTGCAAGCCCTGATCGCCGCAGGCTTCAAACATATTGACGCCGTGAGCTTCGTTTCTCCCAAGCACGTAAAGCAAATGTCCGACAGCGAAGAAGTCATGCGCCAGCTAGCTTCTTCACCGCATGCCGCGGCCGCAAGCTCCGCAAACAACGACGCACCCGAAATTATCGGCATCGTCGTAAACGAAAAAGGTCTTGAGCGTGCACTCGCAACCCCCGGAGTTACGACGATCGGCTATCCCTACTCCATTTCTGCATACTTCCGCCGCGCCAACGCCAACATGACCCGCGCCGAATCGCGACTGCTAGTCGAAAAACTGAAGAAGGAAACCACCGCCGCCAAGCGCGGCCTGGTCATCTACATTTCCATGGCCTTCGGCAATCCCTACGACGAACCGTGGGGCCCGGAGATCGTGGCTGAAACACTCGAGTGGTTGAAAGGCATCCGCATTAACACCGTCTCCCTTGCTGACACCGTCGGAACCGCTACTGCGCAACTCATCGCCAATCTCTATAGCGGCGTAAAAGACTACGTCGCGGGCATCGAGCTTGGCGTTCATCTGCACAGCCGTCCGGAAAACGCCGAAGAGAAAATCCTCGCGGCTTTCGAAGCCGGCTGCCGTCGCTTTGACTCCGCACTCACCGGACTCGGCGGCTGCCCTTTCGCCGGCGATACGCTGGTCGGCAATATCGCGACCGAAGATGTTCTCGCCGCCGTCCGCAAAGCTGGAGGTGACCCGGGAATTGATTCAACGGCCCTCGCGCCACTGCTGCAAATGACTAACGAAATTCGTTCTAAATACGCGCACGCGCCCATGGTGCAGTAGTTTTGCAGTAAGCTTGGGACCTAATCGCCACAGGTGCTAAATCGCGAGAGTCAACTGACGCAATAGAAAGGCCAGAAAGAATTGCCGCATGTTTGAAACGCTAAAATTGGATTTTCCCGGCGAACTGGCCATCCTCACGCTCAACCGTCCCGAAAAGCGCAATGCTATTTCCCCGCAAATGCTCTCCGAGTTGCAATCTGCGTTCGACACCATCGAAAAAAGTCCCGCACGTGTAGCAATCCTCACCGGCATCGGCAAAGCCTTCAGCGCAGGCATGGATCTCGAAATGCTCTCCGCCATCGCCCGCCAGTCGCCCCAGGAAAATATGGACGACTCCCGTCGCATGGCGCGCATCTTCCGCCGCATCTGGAGTTTTACCAAGCCGCTGATCGCCGCCGTAAATGGCGCGGCGCTCGCCGGTGGTTGCGGCATCGCCACCTTGTGCGATTTCACTCTGGCCGTACCCGAAGCTAAATTCGGATACACCGAAGTAAAAATCGGATTCCTCCCCGCCATCGTTTCTGTTTTTCTCACCCGCCAGATCGGCGACAAACGCGCTCGCGATTTGCTGCTCACCGGCCGCATGATGACCGCCGCGGAAGCCAAAGAACTAGGCCTGGTCAACGAAATTGTAGAACCCGATCGCTTAATGGACCGCGCCAAAGCATTGGCCGCCGTGCTCATCGAAGCCAGTCCCAGCAGCCTGACGCGCGCTAAGCGCCTGCTTACCGCTTCGGCCGCCGCCACCATCGACGCCGATCTCGAACGCGCCGTTCTGGAAAACGCGCGCATCCGTTGTACCCCGGATTTCAAAGAAGGTTTGGCGTCTTTCCTCGAAAAGCGAAAACCGCAATGGCGTGGCGACTCCGAATGACGCTGGCGCGAAAAATCTTTCAGGGGAATCCCGATGCTTGAGTATCACGACGCCGCCGTTCGCGTGCGTTACGCCGAAACCGACCAGATGGGCGTCGTGTACCACGCCAACTACCTCATTTGGTTTGAAGTCGGCCGCGTGGAGCTGATCCGCGCCCTGGGCATCGAGTACAAAACCATGGAGATCGCCGACGATTGCCACATTGTCGTCGCCGAAGCCCACTGCCGCTATCTTTACCCGGCGCACTACGACGAACGCTTGCGCGTGCGCACCAGAATTGCGGAAGCCAAAAATCGCACCATTCGCTTCTCCTACGAAATATTTCGCGCTGACGACGATCGCCTGCTCGCCACCGGAGAAACCGCTCACGTAATCTGCGGCAGCAACGGTCGCCCAAAACTTCTTCCGGAAAAATATCGCCGCGCTTTCTCCGGCGCTCCCGCCGCCCCAGCCGGTTTTATCAAATCGTGAATATCATGAGCACAGCAGCAACAATTCCATGAGCGTAATTCTCACCGGCAACGATCTTTCCTTCGAACAACTACGCGCCGTGGCGTTGCATCATGAATCCGTCTCTCTCCACCCGCCCGCGATCGAGCGCATGAAATCCTCTCGCGCGGTCGTGGACAAACTAGTAGCCTCCGGAGCAACGGCCTACGGTATCAACACCGGCTTCGGCAAACTCGCCTCCGTGCGCATCTCCCCTGAGCAGGTCGCGCAACTGCAAATAAATCTTGTGCGCTCTCATGCCTGCGGCGTTGGCGAACCGCTCAGCGAAGGCGAAACTCGCGCCATGATGCTCCTCCGCGCCAATGCTCTCGCCAAAGGCCTCAGCGGCATTCGCCCGCACGTCGTCGACACCCTTTGCAAAATGCTCAACGCCAAAGTTCACCCGCTGATTCCCTCTCAGGGCTCCGTGGGCGCTTCCGGCGATCTAGCTCCATTGGCGCACCTGGCCCAGGTGGTCATCGGCGAAGGCCGCGCAAATTACAACGGAGAAATTTTGCCGGGAGCCACTGCCCTGCAACGCACCGGAATCGCCCCGGTCGCCCTCGAAGCCAAAGAGGGCCTCTCCCTCCTCAATGGCACGCAAGGAATGCTTGCGCTTCTAAGTCTCGCGCTCCTGGAAGCCGATACTCTTGTGGATACTGCGGACATCGCCGCAGCTCTTTCTCTGGACGCTTTGCGCGGCAGCCCCGGCGCATTCGACCCGCGCATCATGCAGGCGCGCGCATATCCCGGCGCCGCCATCACCGCCAATAATTTGGCGCGCCTCAACGAAGGCAGCCAGATTCGTGAGTCTCACCGTTCGAACGCCAAAGACCCGCGCGTACAGGATGCCTACAGCCTGCGCTGCACCCCACAGGTTCACGGCGCCGTTCGCGATTCCCTCGCACAAGCGCGCGCCATGGCCGAAGTGGAACTTAACAGTGCCACCGATAACCCGTTGGTCTTCGCACCATCAACGAGCGTAACCGGCACCGACGCTGCATCTGCAAACGGCGACATTGTTAGCGGCGGAAATTTTCATGGCCAGCCGCTAGCCATGGCCGCCGATCAGGTCGCCATCGCCATCGCCACACTCGGCGGCATCAGCGAGCGCCGCATAGAACAGATGACCAATCCCCTAACCAGCATGCTTCCAGCTTTTTTAACTCCGGAACCAGGCTTGAACTCCGGCTTCATGATCGCGCAGGTCACCGCCGCCGCATTGACCAGCGAAAATAAAGCGCTCGCTACGCCACACTCCGTCGATTCCATCTCCACCTCGGGCAATCAGGAAGACTACGTCTCCATGGGCATGAGCGGCGCACGCCGCCTCGCGCGCATGCTCACAAATCTGCGCCACACCATCGCCATCGAGTTGCTGTGCGCCTGCCAAGGCATCGATTTGCTCGCTCCACTTCAAACGGGCGCTCGCGCCCAAAAAGCCTACGCCGCAGTCCGTCAAAAATCCCCCAAGCTAACCGACGACCGTACCCTCGCGCCGGACATACAGGCGGTAACCGCGCTAATATTCGACAATTCGTTTGCTAAAATTCTTTTTTCATGACGCCGATTAGTTTTCCATCTCACAATGTAACGTTACACGGAGGGCGCCCCACGCTCGTTTTGTAACATGGGTCTTGGTTCTACCTGGTCTTGTTTTTGCCTGGGTCTGCCTTTTTTCGGGGAGAATCAAGGTGCGAACCACACGCCGAAATTTTTTACGGGTTGCAGCGGCTTCCGGCGCATGCGCATCTCTGTCACGCGGTTCATGGCCGGTTCCTCAGGATGATTTACAGGCCAAGCTCGCCGCTGATCCGCTCCGCCCACAATTTCACTTACTCCCCGCAAAAAATTGGATGAACGATCCCAACGGCCCAATCTTCTGGAAGGGCGCCTACCACATGTTTTATCAGTACCCCGAACTCATCGCCGACAGGCTAGGCAGGATGCATGGCCCTGCCGCGAGTTTTATCCCTCAGCGCCGATGGTGAATTGGAAATGACCATCGCGCCAGAAGCACAGTCCCCTGCGCGAGAAAGCCTATTCACTTTCCCCGAAAAACAGCGCCAAGGATTCCGAAGTCTTGCAATTTATCTTGATCAAAGATTTGCGCGCAGAACTAGCCTGGAAAATCTCGGCACAGAATTTTGCTTTTACCCTCGAAGACCACAGCGGCCCATGGTGGTCTGCATCCCTCGCTCAAAAACGATTCAGTCACTACAGTCACCGCGAACGGTGCCACTGTAGAAATCTCTGGCGCCGCAAACAGTGCTCACGATTTTCGTCTCTTCCTCGACGCCCCCGTAGTCGAACTTATCGTCGACCGCCGCCATGCGATAACCTCGCGCATCTATCGCCAGTCCGACGGCCCCCTACACATTAAAATTGGCAACGACACCCGGCGCGCATCCTTCGAAGGGTGGCCACTTCGCCCTACCTCCTCCGATCGCCTTACAACCTGACCTCTGCCCCGGCCTTCGGGAAGCTGCCAATAAGCCTCTCTTCGGTGAAAATCTCGAAACATTTCATGCCCATTCCGCGTTTATCTGTCCTGAGGTAGAACTGCGCATGCTCAACCTTCTCCCGGATCTCAAACACGGCCTCCGTGTTTTGGTGAAAAACCCCGGCTTCACCGCAGCCGCCATCATCGTCCTCGCCCTCGGCATCGGAGCGAACGCTGCAATCTTCAGCGTCGTAAACGCCGTGCTCCTCCGCCCACTCCCTTTCCACGACCCCGCTCGCCTCGTGCAGCTGTGGCACGTTCCGCCTCCTAAGAGTTTCCCAGGCATGACCACTTTCGCGTTGTCGGCCGCCAATTTCATCGACTGGCAGCGACAGAACAATGTGTTCGACAAAATGGCCATCTACACCGGCTCGAGCCTCAATTTAACGGGCCGCGAACAGCCCGAGGCTCTCCAAGGCGCGGCCGTCTCAGCAGAGTTTTTCTCTACCTTGCAAGTGCAACCCATGCTTGGTCGCGCCTTCACCCCTGATGAGGATCAACAGGGAAAAAACCATGTTGTAATTCTCACTTACGGCTTATGGAAAAGTCGCTTCGCCGCCAATCCCAATATCGCGGGACAATCTGTAAACCTCGACGGCCAGCCCTACATCGTCGCTGGAGTCATGGGCCCAAAGTTTCGCTTTCCAGGCTGGGCACAATACTGGACGCCCATGGGTTGGACCGATAAGCAGCGCGCGGTGCGCGGCGAACATCACTATCTGGCCATCGCTCGTCTCAAAACCAACATCGCGATTCCCCAGGCCCAGGCCGAGATGACCGCGATTTCCACGCGCCTCGCGGAACAATATCCCGAAGACGACAAAGGCTGGGGCGCCGTCGTCGTCCCCCTTCGTGAGGAAGTCGTCTCCGACGTGCGTCCAGCCCTCCTGGTCCTGCTCGGCGCTGTCGCATTTGTACTTCTCATCGCCTGCGCCAACGTCGCCAATCTGGTGCTCGCCAAGACGTTCGGACGCCGCAAAGAAATCGCCATCCGTGTAGCCTTGGGCGCCGCCGGCAGCCGCGTAGTTCAGCAAATCCTCGCCGAAACTTTGCTGCTGTCTCTCGCTGGTGGCGCACTCGGTCTGCTACTCGCAAAATTGGGCATGGCTCTCACGCTAAAATTCCTATCCGATAATTTGCCCAAGTCCACGGAAGTCTCCCTCGATACCTCCGTGCTCGCCTTCACCGTTTTTATTTCCATTGTCACTGGCGTAATCGCGGGTCTGCTGCCTGCAATCCGCATGACGAAAACCAACGTCAACGATGCGCTAAAACAAGGTCTGGGAAAAACAGACTCGGACTCTGGTGGCCGCCGAACCAGAAGCCTCCTGGTGGTGTCCGAGGTCGCCCTCTCACTAATTTTGTTGGTTGGCGCAGGACTGATGATTCGCAGTCTCTGGCTCTTGAGCACGCTCGACGCGGGCTTCGATCCTCACAACGTTCTGACCATGACCTTGGTCGTTCCACAAAATAAGTACTCACGCCCCATCGACGAGATCGCCTTTTTCGATCGCGTGCTATCAAAGGTCCGCGCATTACCCGGCGTTGTATCCGCTGGGCTGATTGACGATCTGCCCCTTAATGGCGAAGGCTCTCATCAACCCATTGCCATTGAAGGCCGCCCCGTGCAGGCCATGTCCGATCAACCCGAAGTGGATACCCGAACTATTACGTCCGGCTATTTGAGCACGATGCACATACCGTTGCGCCGCGGTCGCGATCTTTCGGCCGCTGATGCACCCGACCGCCCCGGCGCAGTTTTAATAAGCGCGTCCATGGCCCAACGCTTCTGGCCCAATGAAGATCCCATCGGAAGGCACCTCACCATGACGTTCTTTCCCGACAAAGTCCGCGAAATCGTGGGTATCGTGGGCGACGTGAAGCTGGAAGGCATGGATGCCGCCGCCTCTTCGGCCACCGTGTATTTGCCGACCAGCCAACTCTCCACGCCGAGCCTCGGCGAATGGCGTTCCTTTCCCATGCAACTAGTGGTGCGCACCCAATCTCAACCGACCAGGCTGGTGTCCGCAGTAACGGCCGCGATTCATTCCATCGATAGCGATCAACCCGTGACCGACATCATGACCATGGACAATCTCGTCGGCAATTCCCTCTCGCAGCGCCGTTTCAGCATGCTTCTTCTCGCGGCCTTTGCTGTCCTCGCACTGTTGTTGGCCGCGGTGGGAATTTATAGCGTGTTGGCTTTCGCGGTCCGGCGCCGCGTCCGCGAAATCGGTATTCGCGTGGCCTTGGGCGCGGAGGTAAAAGATATTTTGCGCTTGGTAATCACGGAAGGAATGAAGCCCGCCTTGATTGGTCTGCTTCTCGGCGTGGCCGGCGCGCTTGCCTTGGGACGGGTGCTAGCCAGCTTTATATACGGCATCGCCGCTTACGACCCGCTCACCTTTGCTGCCGTTGCCATACTGCTCGTTGTTGTCGCGTTACTGGCCAGCATAATCCCCGCCTATCGCGCAGCCAGAATCGAACCGACTCGCGCCTTGCGTGAGGAATGACCGATCACATCCGCGACATTTACACATACGAAATGTACACATACGAAATGCCGCGAACGAGAACATTTTTGCTCGCGGCATTCAACGCTCACTTAAACTCTGTCAAGTTTTACTCCTTCGGCCGCCAGAAATCTGGCGCCGACTTAGCTACGTCGTCCGGCACATAACTCATCTTTGGATTGATCATGAACAAATTGGTCTCGCTGGATTCAATGGCCGCGGCGGAAAGTGCCTCTAGCTTCCTCATCCCCTCCGCACCCATGGCTTCCTCGAATTTTTTGCCCGCCGCCCAATTTTTGTCGATCTCCGCACCGCCCTTCAAGGGCGTAATGACCGCATACGCCGGTCCTCCGCCATAGACCAGCTGAAACATGTCCCAGTGTCCTTCCACTCCCTTGGCGTAAGCATCTTTCACCAGCTTCACGATCGCGTCCCAGTCTGCCTCATGACCGGGTTTGACACGATAAACTGACAGTTCCATCATCCGCGCGCTTCCGATCTCCGTGGTGGGATGGTGACTCTGGTCTTCTCGAAAGAACCACACACTCTGGTCCACGCTGTCGAGCAACGGCGCATCGTCTGCATATGCCTTTTCCAGCGCCGGAGCTAGCTTCGGATTTTTCTGCTGGGCGTGCAGATCCTTCTCCCACGCATCGAACGAGTCATAGCCAGTAAGAAATATCGATCGAATTTTGCCGCTCAGCGAGTCCAGCCCAAAATAATACGAGGGCCACTTTGCGTCGCGCATCGCCGCCACGAATTCGCTCTCTGTCTTGTCGTGTGGCGTCCCACTTTTTCCCGGCTTGAGGAATTCCCGCGTAACCGTTAACACCTTAGGTGGCCCACCCATCGGTGCGGAATGTTCTTGCGCCGCTGTTCCAAGTGAAAATCCCACCGCCATACACACACCTAGCACAGCGAAGCATACTTTTTTCATATCGGCCTCCTCGGCTCAAGAAAAGTTTTCAATTGTAGGTAGGGGCCCGTTCCAAGACTGCGAATGTTTCCCTTGGGGTAAAACGCTATTCGCAGTTGCGGGGACAATATTCGACGACACCAAGTGATGTCAAGCTTCGTGACAACTTAGCGCTAAGCCTTGCGCGCGATCACTTCAAGATACTCCGCTTTAACGTGCGTCTCATCTGCCGATCCTTCGTTATGCTCCGCCCACAGTTTCTCCAGATCTGCGGCTAGCCCTTGCTGTCCGGCCGGATCAAGCCGCGAAAAAGCCACTTTCGTCGGCCCAAAATATTCGCGGAACAATTTCACCACCTCCGAGGCCGGAAATGGATATTTGAATTCCAGGTTCCGGCGGGTGGTTTGCACTTTCCAACCTATTTTAGAAAATCGCTCTGCAACTACATCCTCTTTGCCCCACAATACCGGCGCTTCCAGATTCTCAGGCGGCGGCAAATATCGCGCATTGATCGCGAAGTTCTTGCCCACAAAACCCGTCGGCGTCCAATTGGCCATGGCGATAAATCCATCCGCACGGCAAACCCGCGCCAATTCCGCCGTCACCAAAGCAGGTCGCGGCGCAAACATTGCCCCGAACATCGAAATCACCGCATCGAATTCCGCCACACCGAATGGCAGCGCCTCCGCATCCCCTTCGCGAAACTCCACTTTCAATCCTTCACTCGCCGCCCGCGCCCGCGCTTGTTCCAAAAGATTCGTGGCGATGTCCACGCCCATCACATTCGCGCCCTGGCGCGCTGCCGGAATTGCGGTATTCCCCGTTCCGCACGCCACATCCAGCACATTCGAACCTCGGCGTATTTCCAGTCGCTTCATAAACTCTGCCGCTTCTTCCTCGCTATATTTCGCGATTTGGCCAAAATCTCCGGCCATCCACGCCACTTTCATATTTTTCTTCAACTGTTCCATCTGAGGCATTGCTGTTCCCATATTGCCCTCCAACCGCCATACCTTAGCACACGCCGCAAATTTCACGGCAACCGCTGGTGTATCCCTGCTCCGGCTATTCGCCGGCAAACCTATCGAGGATTGCTTAATGCCCGCCGAAAAAATGAAAGCATCTGGTACCCCGCGATATAGCTGAACGGCCGCAGCTCCAGCGAATAATGCCCGCACGCCAACTCCAGCACCCGCGGATTCGAGCCGTGCCGCCTCAGCGAGTTCAACATTTGTTCCGTCAATTCCGGCAACATCGTGGGATCGTACTTGCCATAAACCATGAAACAGTTTCGATCCGCTCCAAGTCCGCGCTCCACGTACGGCATAGGACTGATCGGCGCCCAATAATCCCGCAGCTCATCGACAGTGACGTGGTGCCGCAAACTCTCCCAGACGTGATTGGTGGTCATCCCCTGACTCACCACATCCGCATAATAAGTGGAAATGTGGAAGAAGCCGCCCGCGCGAATCGCTTCGTCATGCATCAACGCAATGTATCCGATCGACGACCCGATGCTCGTCCCCAGCAGCCCCAGTGGCTTATAACCTTGTTGCTCCAGCCACCGTAAACATCGCCGCGTATCTTGAACCGCTTGCCGATTGGCTTGTAATGTCAGCCCGATATTCGGCCCGCAGATCTGGTCAGCGCGTTCATGCCCCTTGGCCATCCGCCGGTCGTGATACGGCATGCTCATCTTCACCGCCGTAATCCCCAGCCGCTGAATCCACTCACAAAGCCCCCGCTGCCCATGCCACTTGGCGTTCCAGTTCGGAAGCACCAATACCGCCGCCCCGTTTTTCTTCCCCGGAAAAATCTGCGCGTGAACAATATTGTTTTCCGGCCACGCAGACTCAATAGAACTAGGAAATGTCAGCACATTTTCGGCGTCCATCCGGTGATCAGGCGGCGGCGTAGTCGCAAACCATTCCTGACTCGTCGCAATGGCATGCCGCGCGTACTGCCGCACATATTCCTGCGGATTCGACTCCGCAGCACTCCCATCAATATGCTCCAGCCCCCATTCGAATGGCTGCACCCGCCGGTTGTCATCGGTAGTCCACCGGCGATGCTCATACCGTCGAATTCTGCGTTCAAACCATTTCATAGAATACGTTCTCTATTGGGATAAGGCCCGAGCGTACACCCATACCGATATATCTTCTCAAAACTGTGCTAGAACATCGCGACTTCTACTACCTGACCGCGTCGGATTGAGAGAAGCGTTGCGCGCAGGTTGGCAAAATAGGAGATCCTGTAGTCGGTTCGTCTTCGCGCGGAGCACCAGGATCCCTATCTTTCGCCCAATCACCTGTTGTTGATATTGGCTCTTGCGATCCATGGTAAGTAGTACATCCCATCGACGTTCAGCAAGCGAGAGGTAGTTGGTCGTTCTTCTTACCCGCAAACCCGAGGATAACCTCGCCATATTCTGTTACTCCTCGCCCGCGCATGTTAGCCATCCGACACGCCCAACCCGCGGTTTCTTGAGGCGTTTCCTCGACTGTGGCACAGTCAGTCCGTGGTCCTTTTCTTCTTTTTTCTTTTTGGAATTGTAATCGGCAGCTTTCTCAATGTGTGCATCTCGCGCATTCCAGAAGGCCTTTCCATCGTCTCTCCTAGCTCGCGCTGCCCACGCTGCCTCGCGCCCATCAAGCCTTACGACAACGTACCCATCCTCGGTTGGCTGTGGCTGCGCGGCAAATGTCGCGCGTGCGCACTGCCCATTTCCCCCATGTATCCGCTGATTGAGCTCGCCACCGGATTGCTCTTTGTGGCTTGCTATCTCAGCTTTGGCCTGACCGTTGAAACCTTCAAGTGGCTCTTCTTCTCCTGCATCATCATCATCCTGACCGTCACCGACCTGCGCGTGCGCCTTTTGCCCGACGCTGTAACCCTCCCCGGCTTTATCGCGGGCTTGATCTTTGCCTATTTCGTTCCCCCGGGCGACGGCACCGCCATCCTCTTAAACGTTCGCCTCTTTCACGGCCTGCTTCCAGAACGCGCATTGGGCATTGTCGACGCGCTTCTCGGCGCAGCCTTCGGAAGCCTCCTGCTCTGGGGCGCCGCCGCACTCTATAAAGTCGTTCGCCACCGCGAAGGCATGGGCTTCGGCGATGTAAAAATGATGGCCATGGTAGGCGCTTTCCTGGGCTTGCGTGGGTCCTTCATGACCATCCTGCTCGGCACACTGCTGGGCAGCGTTTTGGGCCTCGCGCTGATCCTCGCCCTCTACGCCATCGGCTGGAAACGCCGCCTCGCCGAACGTGCCAGCCGCCGCGGCCTAGGCAAAGTACGATCCCTCCGTTGGGCCATCGCCACCCAATACCAACTCCCGCTGGGCACTTTCCTCGGTATTGGCGCGCTCGTCGTAGTATTTCTCTTCTCCTCCCCGGTGATAAATCTAACCACGCGCACGCCCTAACGACCTGGCTCACCTCGCCGCGGCTCTGTACTACGCCAAGCCGTTTATCGTTACGCGGCCACGCCGACTCCAGCAGCTCCTCGAAGCGGTACAATGAAAGCGGGCACTCAAGAGAAGAGTTGTTATCAAGTGAGCCTTGGATCGAATCAGTAGCAACCGGTTTCTCTGCGGAAAGCAGGTTCTATGAGGGCTAAATCAATTCTCTCCGCGTCAGCACTAAGCTGCGCGATTCTTTTCTCTTCCCTCACACTGGTCGCGCGCCAGCAAGGCAACTCACAACAAACCGGTGATCCCGTCGCAGACGCCGCCCGTCGCGCCCGCGAAGCCAAGCAAAAGGCCCCAAAAACCCACAAAGTCTATACCGACGACGATGTGAGCAAGCCCAAACCAGCACCAGCAACCCCTGGTGATACTCCGACCACTCAGGAACCCGCTGCCGCCGCCGCTGGCAGTTCCGCGAATAGCTCAGCTCCCGCGGATCAAGACGCCAAAACCGAAGCCGCTTGGCGCCAGCGGTTCAAAGAACAGCGCGAAAAAATTTCTCGCGCAGAAAAAGAGCTGGACATCCTGCAACGCGAAACTCAAAAAGCTGAAATCCAGTATTATCCCGATCCGCAAAAAGCCATGAACGAGCAGTACACCCGCAAAGAAATCAACGATAAGGACGCCAAAATAGAAGCCAAACGCAAGGAAATCGCGCAATTAAAAGAGGGCTTGAGTGATTTGGAAGATGCCTTGCGCAAAGCCGGCGGCAACCCCGGCTGGGCCCGCGAATAGCGCTCCGCTACGTCGAACAAGAGAAATGCGTATCTCCGAATTACGCGAAAAAGCTGAACGTGGAAACGCTGTTGCGCAAACAGTTCTCGGAGTCTGCTACCTGGAGGGGATCGACGTTGAAGTCGATGATAGGAAGGCACTCCGTCTATTTTTATTATCGGCTGCCGCTGACCAGGGAGTACCGCGAGCAAAGACGAATCTGAACCGCATGTACGCCGAAGGAGAAGGTACCGCCAAGCACTTGCCGGAGGCTGTCCGGCTCTATGAAGGGGCTGCTGAGGCAGGTGAGTTTGTTGCTCAAGTTGAACTGGCCCGCATTTATGCACGCGGTGTGCACGTCCCAGCAAACGCTGAAGCGGCTCGAAAGTGGTATGCGGCTGCGGCGGCACAGAAAACCAGCGTGGGCAACTGTGAGAAGTTGGAAGAGGCGATGGCTTACGTCACGTGATCGTAGTGAACATACTCACCGTCGCGCAGTGTGAAAAGCCACCGTACCCATCGTCCAGACTCGATACTGAACCTGCGTATAACCAACCGACTCCAGCAGAGTCTTCAGTTGCGCAGGGCGGAAGAATCGCGACACCGACCTTGGCAGATAGGTGTACGCGTCATGAACGCCTGAAAGCATCCCACCAATACGCGGCAGCACACCGCGAAAATACCATCTATACAAATTGCCAAGAAATCCTTCTGGCGGCTCCGTAAACTCCAGAATCGCCACCGTGCCGCCCGGCTTCAAGACGCGCATCATCTCCCGCAAGCCCTCTTCATAGTTCGCAAGATTGCGAAACCCAAACGCGGCGGTTAGTAAATCGAACGAGGAATCCGCAAACGGCAACCGCAACGCATCCGCTTCCAGAAAAGGAATCTTCGCGCCACTTTTAACCATCGCTTGCACCAGCATCGGATGAGCAAAATCCGCGCCCATCACTCGCGCCGGACCCACACGCGCCAACGAAAGTGCCAAGTCCCCGGTGCCGCAGCACAAATCCAAAACTAACGCGTCGGCTCGCTTCAAAATCGGCGCCAGTAATCGCGCCGCTCTCGCCCGCCACAAGCGATCCAGTTGCAGCGACAACAAATGATTCAGCAGATCGTATTTCGGCGCGATCTGCGTAAACATCTCCCGAACTTTTTGCGATGCTTCCGCTTCCGTCCGCGTTCCCAGCGGTTGTGTGCCCTTCACCGGAGCGGCAGTTTCAACCATGTGTTTTCTCGTTTCCTTCCGCGGCCTTTTTCCCTGCCGAAGTCAGGGAAAAATCTAGAACACCTTTGACCGCTTCGTGTGGGACCGAGTCGATAGACCGCGCCTCGCCAATCCGCCGCGACAAAACAAAGCGCAATTTCCCGGCTTTCCTCTTTTTATCTGCTTGCATCGCCTCGATCATGGTTTCGGACGAAACACGTGGCCACCACGGCAACTCGATTGCCCTGTGAATTAACTTGAACAGTCGCGGCGCTTCATCCCTGTCCGTGAAGCCGATGTGGATGCCCAGCATAGTCGCGGCAAACATGCCCCAGGCCACCGCTTCGCCATGCAGATAACGCCGGTACTTCGTCACGCTCTCTAATGCATGTCCGAATGTATGCCCGAAATTTAAAATCTCGCGCAATCCGGACTCGCGCTCGTCACGACTCACCACATCCGCCTTGATCTCCACGCAACGCGGTATCAAATAATCCAGCGCATCGCGATCCTGACGCAGCAGCTTCTCCATGTTCTGCTCTAAATAAGCAAATAACTCGGCGTCGGCGATCACGCCGTACTTCATAACCTCTGCCACACCGCTCCGGAATTGCCGCTCCGGTAAAGTCCTCAATAAATCTGTATCAATAAGAACCAGCCGCGGCGCATAAAACGCCCCAACCAGATTTTTTCCTTCCGGCAGATTCACGCCCGTCTTCCCGCCAATGGAGCTGTCCACCTGCGCCACCAGCGTCGTCGGCACATGAACCAACGCCACGCCTCGGAGATAACTTGCCGCCACAAATCCGGCTACATCTCCAGCGACGCCACCCCCCACAGCAACAATCAGCGATTTACGATCCGCCCCCGCCCGCGTCAACTTGCGGCACAGCAATTCCACTGTCCGCATGTTCTTCTTCGTTTCCGCATCATCAAACAAATGCACATGCTGGGACGCACCGCGCGGAATAACCGGCTTCACTGCCTTTCCTGTCGCGCGCCACACCTTCGGAGACGTCAACACATGCACGCTCGAGAATTCGCCCAGCTTCTCAATCTCGTCCGCCGCATGGCGCAAAATGCCCGCGCCACATAAAACGGCGTACTCCCCCGCAGCCGATCGAACTCGGATGGTTTTAGTTTTCATTGTGGACGGAACGATACAAACTATTTCGAATGTAACACACGCTCCCGGTCAGCTCGCCAGCCTCCGGGAAAATTATTACTGACAATTATTGCTTCTGAAGCTCTTTCACGGTTTCCAGAAATACGTGACCGGTGATCGCCAGGCTCCGGGCACTGATTTTATCCAGCGTATCTTCCGCCGTATGCCAGAACGGCACGTCCTGCAGTCGATCGAAATCGATCACATCCATGGACGGTACCTTGCGCTTCAAAAACGAATCATGATCGTCTTGCGCGCCGTTCGAGGTATTCACAAATACGTCCGAGTACCCCAGCTTGGCCGCGGTGGCCCACATTAAATCTACCAGCGATTCGGTGGACGACGACTCCCGGGCAAAGTGCAACGACCGGCTCCCCACCATGTCCGCCAGCAAAAACGCCTTGATCTTGGAAATATCCCCGCTGGCAGCAAATCGCGCCGCCATCTGCCTGCTGCCGTAGCGGCTATCCGTCTCGCTCCAGGCCTTCATCGCTTCTTCGCCGTCAAAAAAAGCAATCCACACCGCGTGCTTGCCGTGTTTTCCGCAAAGCAGCCTGGCCAGCTCCAACATCACCGCTGTTGATGACGCACTGTCGTTCGCTCCCACAAAGGTAATGTCATTCCTTAGCAGCGAATCGTAGTGAGTCCCCAGCAAAATAATCGAAGCTTCATCGCCGGGAATCTTCACTAGAATATTTTTCATCGGCAGCCGCCCGATAGGAGTGTCCGCGTTAAACGCATCAACTTCAGTCGTGCACCCGTCGCTCTTCAACTGCGACAAAATATAATCCTGTGTTTGCGCGATAGCCTGCGATCCCGACGGCCGCGGCCCAAATCCAACTTGCTTGGCAACATGGTCAAACGACAACTTGCCATCAAATCCACCGGTGCTCTCCGGAGCCGGGGCATCTTCTTTCCCGGCCAGGCCTGGGTCCGTTCCGGTCGCACTCGCCGCCGCGGGAACGCCCGCAGCGCCATGCGCCTCATCGCTGTTCGCCTTGCACCCCGTCAAACTGAAAAGCCCGGTGCACAAAAAAAGAACAACTCTCCCGGCTAATTTGCGTGCCGCTCGGTCCCGCTGCCCAAAATCACATGTCGATCCAGTCACCCTCGATCTTGAATCCACTCAGTGCGCCTCCGCAGCAGGAGTTCCAGCCGCCGCTGCCGTTCGCCTGTTCCGTTTACCTACCACCAGCGCCGACACTCCGATACCCGCAAAATACAAAACCACCATGGGCGCCATCACCACCAGCATCGTCAACGCGTCCGGCGTCGGCGTAACAATCGCGGCGATAATCGCGATCACCAGAATCGCATACTTGGAATTAACAAAAAGAAATTTCGGCGTCACAATGCCAAAAAGCGTTAAAAAGAAAATCAGCACCGGCAACTCAAATATCAGTCCCGCGCCCAGCAGCACCATCAGCGTCAAATCAAAATATTCATTGATGCTGATCAGCGGCACCACCGGCCCTTGAAAACTGATCAAAAACTTCAGCACCTTCGGCAACATCATGAAATACCCGAAGCCAATGCCCGCCAAAAATAAAACCACCGTAGAAAACAGAAATCCCGTCGTGGCGCTGCGTTCGTGTTTGTACAAAGCCGGCGCAACAAACAGCCAGAATTGATACAGCACCACCGGCGACGCCAGAACGATTCCCAAATAAATGGAAAGAGTGATCAACAAGCTGAGGAATCCCGTGGGATTTGTGTACACCAACTGCTGCGTCAGGTGCTGGTCCGCCAGCGCCTTCAACATCGGCTTGGTGATCCACGAAACAAAATACGGAGCCACGAACCAGCCGATACCCGCCCCAACTCCCACGGCGATCAGCGAGGTAATGATGCGCTTCCGCAGCTCCACCAGATGCTCAAAAAATGTCATCTGCCCGCCAGGGTCTTCCGGCGGCACGGGCGGCATAATTGTTGCTTCAGGCGGGTTGCTGGTCATGAGGAACATCAATACTGACTACCGGGCTCTTTGGTTCGGCAGTTGTACCGGCGGCCGCTTTTGAGCCGCCTTCATTAACATTTGTGTTAACAGCTTCGGCCTCAGCTGCCGCTCCGTTCGCGCCTTCCGTCGTTGTCTCTATTAATCCTGCTGACGACCGTGCCACCGATTCCGACACCGGCGTAACCACTAGGTCCGCGGCACCCTCCGTCACGCGCGCATCAATCGGCTCCCCAAACGCATCCGCAGAAACCGCCGCGGCTCCATCACCACTGGCGTTGCCCGCGCCGCCCGACGAATCGGAGCTAGCCTCCGTCGCCGGCGTCTCCACCCCCGCTGGCGTAGCCAATGTCGCCGCCTGCACCGGCGCCTCATTCGCAGCCTTGGCGGCCACATCCGCGGCTTTCTTGCGCTCCACTTCGCGCACCTGCCGCTCCATGTCGCGCATCTCTTGCTCAAATGCCCCGCGAAAATCCGCCGACGCCTTGCGAAATTCCGCCATCAATTTCCCCAGGCTCCGCGCAAGCTCCGGCAGCTTCTGCGGCCCAAACACCACCAGCACAATCACAAATACCACCAGCATGTGGGGAATACTTAGCATGGGCTGCAGGTAGCCATTTCCGGGGCTGTTTGCATCATAGAGAACGGTGTCAAACGCTGTCAAACTCACGCATCGCGCGTCCAACCTATAGAATACGCTGTGTTATAATTAATTGGATGCCCACATTCCCGAGGTCAGCATGAAATCACAGTTTCGTGGCCTGCTTCTTGTCGCTACTGTTTTGCTCTTATGTGCAGTTCTCGGAGCCATTTACGGGCCCAACGTCCGCGCCACCAGTTCCTCGACCGATGACTACCAGTCCGCGGTCCGCGACTTCACTCGCGTGCTCGACGTGGTGCAAAACAATTACGCAGAACCTGTCGACGTAGATAAAGCCGTCTACCAGGGCGCCATTCCCGGCATGCTGCGCATGCTTGATCCTCACTCCAATTTCTTTGACGCCAAACAGTTCGCATTACTCCGCGAAGATCAGCGCGGCAAATATTACGGCGTCGGCATGGTCGTAGCTCCGCGCGAAAATCACACCGTGGTCATGGCTCCTTACGTTGGCGCCCCCGCTTACAATGCCGGCCTCCGTCCCGGTGACGTCATTATGAAGGTCGACGAAAAACCCACCGACGGCCTCACCACCAGCGAAGTTGCCGACCTCCTCAAAGGCCCCAAAGGCACGGTAGTAAAAATCACCGTCGCCCGGGAAGGTTATGCCGAGCCGCTGGTCTTCACCGTAACGCGCGACGAAATTCCGCGGCATTCTGTTGACATCGCTTTCTTGCTCAAGCCCGGCATCGGCTACATTCGTCTCTCGGGCTTCAACGAAACCACCGACCGCGAAATCGCCGAAGGCCTGAAGCAGCTCAACGCCCCGCAGCTTGATGGCCTGATCTTCGACATGCGCGGCAATCCCGGCGGCCTGCTCAATGAAGCTGTCGCCGTCGGCGATATGTTCCTCGACAAAAATCAATTAATCGTCTCGCATCACGGCCGCAGTTCCCCGAATCGTCCGTACTACGCCGTGCGCGGCAATCAAGGCGTCACCGTTCCACTCGTAATTCTTGTAAATAATAATTCCGCCTCCGCCACGGAAATCGTGGCCGGCGCAGTCCAGGATCACGACCGCGGCCTCATCGTTGGCGAAACCACTTTTGGCAAGGGCCTCGTCCAGACCGTTACGCCGCTCAGCGAAAATACCGGCCTGGCGTTAACCACTGCGCGTTACTACACCCCCAGCGGTCGGCTGATCCAGCGTGATTACAAATCCATCTCTCTCTACGAGTATCACTACGAACGCAAAGTTCCCCAACATCCCACGGAGATCAAGCTCACCGACAGCGGCCGCCAGGTCACCGGCGGTGGCGGCATCACTCCTGACATCGTCGTAGCCGCCCCCAAGCTGAACAAATTTGAAGAATCCCTTTTCCGCGCCGACGTTTTCATCCCGGTAGAAACCGGAGTCGGCGGCTTCACGCGCTACTACCTCGGCAGCAAGCCCAACATAACCAAGCAGTTCGAAGTTGACGACGCCATCATGAAATCTTTCCGCGAGTATTTAGCCAAGCACAACGTGCACTACACCGAACCCGAACTCGCGGAAAATCAGGACTGGATCAAGCGCAAAATAAAACAGGAAATTTTCATGTCCGCCTTCGGCCAACAAGAGGGCTTCAAAGTCCTCCTCGAGGCCGACCCGCAAGTCCAAAAAGCCGTCGACGCCATCCCCCAAGCCCGCGCGCTATACCAAAATGCCCGCAAAATAGTAGCCCAACGCACCGGCACTCCCATCGACCAACCCTAATCTTTTTTACATTTAGTCAATTCACAAA
>DASYJM010000373.1:0-4723 GCA_035996445.1 Candidatus Acidiferrum sp.
TTTCACGTGAAACAGCTCTGAATTAGGGTAAGGACAGGTATTTTCATTGGCACTAAATCTCCGAAGTCCCGGTTCCCGTGAAACGATTGTCATGCTGCCCTTCTGTTTCACGTAAAACAAGCAATTCAGATCTTTCCGCCCTATTGGAGGTCTTTCATGTGTTTCACGTGAAACACTCTGACCTAGGGTAAAGGCAGGTATTTTCATTGGCACTAATCTCCGAAGTCCCGTTTCCCGCGAAAAACGACCGTCATGCTGCCTTTCTGTTTCACGTGAAACAAGCAATTGGGGGTTTCTCCGCCCTATGGGATGTGTCTCATGTGTTTCACGTGAAATGCTGGTTCCGCAAGATGGAGCGTCCAAAAGTCGGATACCGACAATTAGCTCAAACGGGCTCAAATCGGAACGGCTGGCGGGCGAATCGTTCGCACGATATGCACAGTATTAGCGTTCCACGTGAAACAACTTGCAACTGGGCACAACGTTTGTTAAGTTTCGCGTGGGGAAACATTTGGCAAGAATCATCGCTTGTGCAAACCAAAAGGGCGGTGTTGGCAAGACTACCACTGCCGTTAATTTGGCCGCTTGCTTAGCTGCCTCCAAACAACCTACCCTACTCGTTGATTGCGATTCTCAAGGTAATGCCACGGCGGCCATCGGCTTTGCGAAAGACCCCGCCCGCAAGACTCTCTACCATTCACTGATCGTGGGCGAGCCGCTTGAAAAAATCGTACAAAAGTCCCAAGTGGACGGCTTAGATGTCATTCCAGGGGATAAAAACCTCGCCGGAGCCGCTGTTGAACTGGTAAATGCTGAAAACCGCGAATACAAACTGCAAGCGGCCCTAAAATCATTCCAAGACCGCTACCGCTTCGTCATCCTGGACTGCCCGCCGGCTTTGGATTTATTGACGCTGAACGCCCTGGTCTGCGCTAATTCCGTGTTAGTGCCGATCCAGTGTGAATATCTGGCTTTGGAAGGTGTTTCGGAGTTGCTCGATACCTTGATGCGAATCCGAAGGACATTGAATTCGAGCCTGGAGATCGAGGGAATTCTACTGACGATGTTTGATGAGCGGACCACGTTATCGCGGCAGGTGGCCACGGATTTGAGGAGCTTTTTCGGGACACAGGTGTTTCAGGCGGTTATTGCGCGTAATGTCCGATTAGCGGAAGCGCCAAGTTTCGGTAAGCCTATTATTTTCTATGATATAAACAGCAAAGGGGCCGAGGGGTACACACAACTTGCGCAGGAGGTAATAGCCAATGACGAGAAACGCGTTGGGACGGGGGCTCGGAGCGCTCATTCGGGAGCCTGAGCCGTCAGTTGCACCTCAAATTGCACCTCAAGTTAATACAAATCAACAAGATCAGCCGCATGCCACAACCCCGAGCGGGGCTGCCGTTGCTCCAGCGCGGGACGGAAGTCAGACACTACAAGTCGATATCGACCTGATTGAACCGAGCCCGTTCCAGCCGCGCACAACGTTTCGTGAGGCAGCTTTGGAAGAGCTGTCACGCTCGATTCTGGCGAGCGGGATTATACAGCCTCTGCTCCTGCGTCCGATCGGCAACCGTTACGAATTGATCGCTGGGGAGCGTCGCTGGCGGGCGGCGCAACTTGCAGGCTTGAGTAAGGTTCCGGCGATCGTGCGGGAAGTTCGGGATGAACTCGCGCTGGAAATGACGCTGGTTGAAAACATTCAGCGCGAGGATTTGAATCCTATTGAATCGGCGCGGGCGTTTGATCGCTTGATCACGGAATTTCAGATGACGCCCGAAATGGTGGCCGAGCGGACCGGGAAAGACCGGACTACGATATCCAACGCCGTCCGGCTGCTAAAGCTGGAGTCGACGATTCAGGAATGGATTGAAGAAGGGAAACTTACCGCAGGTCATGGCCGGGCCTTGCTGGCGGTGCAGGACTCGCCGCTGCGTATGCGGTACGCGCATCGCGCTTCGCGTGGAGGCTTAACCGTAAGGCAGATCGAGCGGCTGGCGGCTAGGCGTGCGCGCAATCGAGTTCCGATAGCGAGGGAAGAATCGGATGCGAACACGCGTTCGGCCATTGATGAATTGCAGCGGAATCTGGGAACGAAGATTCTGCTGCGGCCGCACACGAAAACGCACCCGGGGCAATTGATAATTGAGTTCTACGATGAGCCTCATTTGATGAGGCTATACGATCAGCTGATGAAGTAGCGGATCGATCAGATTGTAATTCTGAGGGCGAGTAGTACTTGAGGGGCTGCGGCCTGACCGCCGCGCTATCGAACTACGGCGCAGCGATTCCCCTCCTTCAACCCAGGTGTGACGAATTTTCTACCCACTTTTGGCGGACGCCTGCGATGAATTTTTGTTGGTCTTTTTTGATCTGGCGAATCAGCTCGGGATTGTGCGTCTCTTCGTGGGCCGCGGCCCAGAGAACCATTTCGGTAAGGACTGGCGCCAAGTCCATTCCCTTTTGCGTGAGAGTGTAAATACGTTTTCTTCCGTCTAACGGATCTTGTTGCGTGCTGATAATTCCGTAGCCTTCCAGTTTTTTTAATCGATGGGCCAGGATATTTGTGGCGATGTGTTCGTAGGATTCCAGAAATTGCGTGTAACTGCGAAAGCCGCGCAGCATCATGTCGCGAATGATCAGCAGCGACCAGCGATCACCGAGGATTTCCACGGAGGCGTTTAAGGGACACCCGGAACGGAACTTGGTGCGCGGGCGACTTCGCGGCATAAAAGAAGTCTAATATTTTAACTTGCAATTAACAAGTAATCTGACAAAATGTGCTGAAATTATTGGGCATTTCAAACGTAAATATAACGTGGAGGAAGGCATGAGCGGAGTGCGAGTTTTGGTGGGAACGCGGAAAGGCGCGTTCGTGCTTACAGCGGATGGAAAGCGCGAAAAGTGGGATATCAGCGGACCACATTTTGCGGGCTGGGAAATCTATCACATGAAGGGATCTCCTGCAGATCCCAACAGGCTGTATGCATCACAGTGCAGCGGCTGGTTCGGTCAAATGATTCAACGATCGAACGACGGCGGAAAAACGTGGGAGCCGGTAGGTAACAAATTTATTTATGACGGTGTGCCCGGTACGCACCAATGGTATGACGGGAAGCCACACCCGTGGGAGTTCAAGCGGGTCTGGCATCTGGAGCCGTCGCTGAGCGATCCGGATACGGTACACGCGGGAATTGAAGACGCGGCATTGTTCCGGTCAAAGGATGGTGGGCAAAACTGGGAAGAGCTTTCGGGATTGCGTAAACATGGTTCCGGTCCACGCTGGCAGCCAGGCGCTGGCGGGATGTGTTTGCATTCGATCATTCAGGATCCGAAGAATGCGGGTCGAATGTTTATTGCTATTTCGGCTGCGGGCGCATTTCGGACCGATGATGGAGGGGAATCGTGGCAGCCCATCAACAAGGGACTGAAGTCGTTATATATTCCTGATCCGGAGGCTGAGGTGGGCCATTGCGTTCATCACATTGCGATGCATCGGTCGCAGCCCGGGGTGCTGTTTATGCAGAAACACTGGGACGTGATGCGCAGCGACAATGGCGGAGATTTGTGGCAAGAAGTGAGTGGGAACTTGCCTACGGATTTTGGCTTCGTGATCGACGTGCATGCGCACGATCCTGAGACTATTTACGTCGTGCCGATCAAGAGCGATTCGGAACACTATCCACCGGATGGAAAACTACGCGTGTACCGCAGCAAGACAGGCGGAAACGAATGGGAAGCACTGACGCGCGGCCTACCTCAGAGCGATTGCTACGTGAACGTGTTGCGCGATGCCATGGCGGTGGACTCCATGGACTCGTGCGGCGTATATTTTGGCACGACTGGCGGACAGGTTTATGCGTCGGCTGATGCGGGAGACAACTGGAAGCCCATTGTGCGGGATCTGCCGGCGGTGCTTTCGGTGGAAGTGCAGACGTTGGCATGATTCGAGTGGTGATGCCGGCGCATTTGCGGACGCTCGCGTCTTTTCAGGGCGAAGTGGAGCTTGACGTACCAGGTGCTGTGACGATCCGTTCTGTGCTGGACGCATTGGAGACGCGATTCCCGACGCTGCGCGGGACGATTCGGGAGCATGTTACTCAGGAGCGGCGTCCATTTTTGCGATTTTTCGCCTGTGGTGAAGATTTGTCGCACGATTCGGTGGACGCGCCGCTGCCGGACGCAGTGGTTTCGGGCGCTGAGCCGCTTCTGATTATCGGGGCCATTGCGGGTGGGTGAAGAGGGCTGTCCATTCGGTCAGCGGTGCATTCGACACTCTGGGAACAGGTTGCGTTGACTTGGCGGTGCGCGGGACTACAGTAGAAGAGTCTCTGCCGAGGTGGTTTTTCATGGCTTGGAAATGGCCCAGCGCATCGAGTAACCACGTTACGGAAGAATGGACCGGATTTATCGATCAAGGGGTGACGCTGGAAGGGACGCTACAGGTCAGCGGAACGTTTCGCATTAACGGAATTGTGAAGGGCAATATTATTTCGGAGCACACCGTAATATTGGGCGAAGAGGCAAAAGTTGAAGGGCAAATTGAAGGCAACAAGGTGGTCATCGCCGGGCGATTCGACGGCGTGATTTTCGCGAAAGGGCGCGTCGAGATTCAAGCCAAGGGCGTGGTCACCGGCGAAGTACATGCGCCATGTATGGTAGTTGACCCGGGCGGGATTTTTGATGGGCGATGCCACATGTTGGCCTCCTCGGATGCGACTTC
>DASYJM010000374.1:0-12123 GCA_035996445.1 Candidatus Acidiferrum sp.
CCAAATGCCTGCCTAGCGAAGGCGCAAAATGCCGCCTATAAACGCAACTTATAATATTATTAACAATTATTAGATTGACTTATAGGGACTTGCGTTCCTATATTAGCGCCCGTGGGATGTCGCTCGAATCTAGCTTTGGGAAGAGAGCCTAGAATGATAAGCAATCCGTCAGAAAAATATCGGCCGGCACCCTGTTTTGAACTGGCTAACCGGCAATGGCCGTCCAAAACTTTGCAAACTGCACCTGCATGGTGCAGCGTCGACCTACGTGATGGCAATCAGGCCCTCGTTGAGCCCATGAGCATCCGGAGTAAGAAGGCAATGTTTGACCTCCTCGTCTCAACTGGTTTCAAAGAGATTGAGATTGGATTTCCCTCTGGTTCCCAGATCGACTTTGATTTTTGCCGTCAACTTATCGAAAATAAATTGATTCCTGAAGACGTAACCGTACAGGTTCTAGTACAAGCAAGAGAACACCTGATCCAGCGCACCTTTGAAGCACTTCGAGGAGTCCATCGCGCAATCGTTCATCTCTACAACTCCACCTCGACTATTCAGCGCAAGATTGTGTTTAGGTTAGGGAAAGATGGGGTCAAAAAGATTGCGGTGAATGGGGCAACGATAGTCCAACGTATTGCGAATCAAGTTCCGGAGACAGATTGGATATTTCAATATTCACCCGAGAGCTTTACCGGTACCGAAATGGACTATGCCCTTGAGGTTTGTGAGGCTGTCATAGATGTTTGGAAACCAACCTCCGATAAGAAAGTAATCATCAACTTGCCCGCTACCGTGGAATTGAGCACACCGAATGTTTATGCCGATCAAATTGAGTGGATACATCGAAATATCAAATGCCGAGAAGCGTTGATATTGAGCGTCCACCCCCACAATGATCGTGGGACCGCAGTTGCAGCAGCAGAACTCGGCCTTATGGCCGGTGCAGAGCGAATCGAAGGTACATTATTTGGCAATGGCGAGAGAACAGGTAATGTTGATCTGATTTGTGTGGCGCTGAACCTTTATAGCCAGGGTGTTCATCCAGGTCTGGAGTTATCTAATCTTGCTGCGATTGTAGATACCGTTGAAGACTGTACTCAACTTGAACTGCATCCCCGGCATCCTTATGCCGGTGATTTTGTGTTCACTGCGTTCTCTGGTTCGCATCAGGATGCGATTCGGAAGGGGCTATTGGCTCAAAGCGTCGGCGGGCCGTGGGAAGTTCCATATCTGCCGATTGACCCGAAAGACATCGGACGTAGCTACGAACCGATTATTCGTGTCAACAGTCAATCCGGAAAGGGAGGGATTGCCTTTCTTCTGGAGAGTGACTATGGGGTTCAGCTTCCCCGCAATCTCTTGATCGAATTCAGCCAAATTGTTCAGCAGTTGAGTGATTCCAGCGGAAAGGAAGTTACCTCCCCCATGATTTGGGAAACTTTTCGTGCCGAATACTTAGAGTCTCGGACGGAGGTTGCCAGGGGATTACTGGATTGGGCGGCGGGCAATTCTGTGAGTCTGCAAGATGTTTCCCACACAACGTGCGCGGGCCAGATTGAGATCTTGGTGCAAATGGTTGGCAAATGTATTGGAACAGGCCTTCGAATCGTTACACAAGAACAGGCTCACACGGTGTCGCAGAACAAGGCGGAGAATATTGTGTTTTTGGAGATGTGTGTGGGCGAGGCTGACCACGTTTTCGGCGTTGGCATGCACGAGAATCCCATCAGGGCGGGCTTTAATTCCGTAGTTAGCGCAATCGATCGTGCGGCGCGAACCCAACTACTTCCATCGTTGAAAGTATCCCCGGATCACGACATTTCGTTGTCTATGTAAATTTGTACGGCCCTCGTGACAACGGTATCTTCAAGTATCGGCTTGCTGCTTCAATCTACTCACGCAACTTGGCTGCTCTCTTCGTGGTAATAACGTCATGAAATTTTTGTCAATTCGGATGGTTGCCGGGTAGCACGAAGTGCCTGAAGGGAGACAACTTCTAGTTGCCAAGGCTTGATCTGAACTAGACGATTTTGCGGCGGAGAACCGAAGGTTTCCGCGGTATCCTGGCCGACAAACGTTGATTCTTGGCGGCGGTTTTCCAAACCGCCACCCTTTCGGGTCTAACGGTTTTCGACACCGTTGGGATAAAACTGGGATAAAAGAGACATGCATTCGCCATCTTTGAGCGAAAGGAAAATCTCCGTAACTTCGACGTAGCTTTCAGTTTACTGGCGGAGGAGGTGGGATTCGAACCCACGAAACCCTTTCAGGTTTAGCGGTTTTCAAGACCGCCGGTTTCAACCGCTCACCCACTCCTCCGTCTTTAATTCTAACCGATATGCTTATTCATTGGTGGGTCTGTGACGCTTGTGTGCGGGTGAAACTGAGTGAGAGGTTTGGAACGCAAACTTAAGTCTTCGGAACAACATTTAATTCATTCGCGCGCTTGATTTCGTCGCTTAGCACAATGGCTTCGGCGACTTCGCGCATGGGCTTTCTTCTTTGGCGGCTTTGGCTTTGCAGAGTTAAGTAGGCTTTTTCTTCGCTTACTCGCAAATCGCGTTGCAGGATTCCTTTAGCCCGCTCGACGGCCTTTCTGGTATTCAATTGTTCGGAGAGCTGCGAGTTGAGGTTTTCTAAACGCGCCATTCCAATTCCCGCGCCCGCCAGAAACCCGGCTGTCGCAATCAAACGAATTTCGCGCTGACTGAAGGTGTATGGCATGCGTTGCTGCACGTTAATCAGCCCAAGCACTTTGCCGCGGCTTAAAATCGGTACGGACAAAAACGCTTCGAAGCGATCGTCCGGCGATTGATGGAAAGTTTGAAATCGCGGATCGTCGAATGCGTGGCGCTCAACCGCAACTGGCCGCTGATGCCGTGCCAACCAACCAGTAATGCTGTCGCCGAGCGGCAGTCGGGCGCGGTCCGGCACTTCGCTATGGGAATTCCGAGAAGCCCTCAGAACGAGTTCGTTTGCTTCTAAAACATAGACAAAAGAAGAATCAAAGTTGGCGATCCACGAGATGGAGTCAAGCACTCGTTCCAGAACGTCGTGCAGCGACTCCGCCGCCGTGATTCGGCTGGCGATGTCATGCAGTACATCTACTTCGGTGGATTCATCGACTATTACGTTGCTACCCGAGCACATAATCTAAACTAGCGGTTAGCCGCCTCTCCGTCCAACGCAAGTTTCTAGTAGTTCACTTCCATATTTTCGCTGGCGGTCGGGGGAAAGCGAGCGAGACGCCAAGGGAGCCTCGCTCGCCGGTATTGGTGGGCTAATCGTCCCCTCTGACGGCCGAGGACTGCGTTACTGTTGCTTGCAATAGGTGGTCGGTCCGATTCGCGGGGAAGATAAGCTTCAAACCCGCGTTGCTTAAAGAGATTGAGCGGATCGTCATGTCGGTTCCAAAGGCGATGGAGTCCGATGACTGCGGGGTGAGCGTGTCGGTTCTAAACGCATTGGCTATAAAACTTACAACGTGACCATCCTTGCTCAACCTGCTCACAATCACCGCCACGCGGCTGTTGCCAATCTGAAGAGCTTCCACTGAGCGAATCGATTCCAGGGATTCGACCGCGAAGCTATATTTGCCAGGCGCTAAAGTGGTGTCCCCCAAGCGAGCTGTGACCGGCAGCGTAATTGTGCCGCGCACCAAGTCTTGGGAGCGCACTGCCGGTGCGGTTCCAAGCAGCGCTGCAGCAGCGAATAAAGCCAGCCCTAGTAAATGTGCCGATAGTGATCTTTTCTGTATCGCGTTCATTGAGTCCTCCAATTTTAATTTTCGAATTTGGGCGCACTTAAGCAGCTGCGCCGTTTTTACTTATTTGTTAGGGCAGGACCGTCAGGTCCTGAGGCAAATCTGGTTGCCCAGAGGCGATTCAAGTAAGGCAGGAACTTCGTGGTTCTCGCCAACGTGATGCATACTGCACTTTTAAAGTGCCAGCGTTGCACCAACAAGTACAACGCAAAGAATCTATCGGGCTCATTTACCAAAATGCTGACCTGCCAGGCTATTCGGGTTGCTGCAGACTGCGGTTGTTCCAATGTCCATCCAGATTAGGTACCAGCAAAACCCGCAAACAAAAATCATTGTTATCTTGCAGCTGACCAAGGCATTTGGTCGTTATTCTATAGATAGCTACTCTGCGATGGGTATGCATCATTTACGAGCCTCGCTCGTCCAATACTCCCGGACTGCCGTAATATAAATGCAGGAGTTGCTTTGTCGTTTGAGGTAAAGACATGCTGATTCGCAAGCCAACCGATTTGGGCTATTCCGATGTTACGCCGAAATCCGTGTACACCCAGCGTCGCGAATTTCTGCGAGACATGGGAATCGTGGGGGCCACAGCGTTTGCGGGAGCCGCAGCGTGGCGGCTCGGAATGCCGCTAGACGAAGCTCACGCCACTAGCAAATTGGACATCACCTCGAAAAGTCCTTTCAGCACCACTGAAAAGCAAACGCCGTACAACGATGTCACCCACTACAATAATTTTTACGAATTCGGCACCGACAAAACTGATCCCGCCAAGAATGCGCAGAAATTCCGCACTTCGCCGTGGACTGTTTCCGTCGAAGGCGAAGTAAAAAAACCGCGCAAATTCAGCATGGATGAAATTTTAAAGATTGCTCCTTTGGAGGAGCGCATTTACCGTCATCGTTGCGTGGAAGCGTGGTCCATCGTCGTGCCCTGGATCGGCTTTCCGTTTGGTGAACTTGCCAAGCTCGTTGAGCCAACTCCTAAAGCTCAGTTCGTGGCTTTCGAAAGTTTTTTCGATCCTGGCCAAATGCCGCAGGCGAAATATTCCGGCCTCGACTATCCTTACGTCGAAGGCTTGCGGCTCGATGAGGCTATGAATCCGTTAACACTAGTTGGCGTTGGCATGTATGGGGAAACATTGCCGAATCAGGATGGCGCCCCGGTGCGCATGGTTGTGCCGTGGAAGTATGGCTATAAGAGCATCAAATCCATCGTGAAAATCCGTTTTGTCGGCAAAGAACCGCCCACCACCTGGAATCGCATGGCTCCTCAAGAATACGGTTTCTATTCCAACGTAAATCCCAACGTAGATCATCCCCGATGGAGCCAAGCGAAAGAACGGCGCCTTGGCGAGATTTTCAAGCGTGCCACGCTGATGTTCAATGGCTACGGCGATCAGGTCGCGAGCCTGTACAGTGGCATGGACCTCAAGAAAAACTATTAACGTAGATGCATGCCCTGCTAAACAGTAAGTGGAGCAAGCCGGTAGTCTTCCTGTTATGCCTGTTGCCCTTAGCGGAATTGGGTTGGCGAGCGCTTCACGGCGAGCTGACCGCCAATCCCATCGAGTTTATCACGCATACCACCGGAGACTGGACGCTTCGCTTTCTGGTCATCACGCTGTGCGTTACGCCATTTCGTAAAATCCTGCATCTCCCGGAACTGATTCGTTTTCGCCGCATGTTGGGCTTGTTTACTTTTTTTTACGCGAGCCTGCATTTCACTACGTACATCTGGCTGGATAAATTCTTCGATCTATCGGAAATGTGGAAGGACATCGCCAAGCGCAAATACATCACCGTAGGATTTACGGCATTCTTGTTGCTGATTCCTCTGGCAGTAACGTCGACTGCAGGGTGGATTAGACGTCTCGGTGGAAGACGGTGGCAACGGCTTCATCGACTGATTTACTTTAGCGCAGCGCTCGGAGTGATTCACTACTACTGGCTGGTAAAGTCAGCGGTAATCAGGCCGCTGACCTACGGCGCGGTGGTGGCGGTTTTATTGCTTTGGAGATTATTCGCTTCGCTTTCAAGGAAAACACAGTTGCGAGTTGACGCCGCGACGGTACCGCCGCTCCATTAAGCCGCTGCGCCGCCTGCTGGTGGCTCGCCAAATTCTAGGCCCCAAAATCGCGGCGCGGGGGTAAGGAATTCGATGCCAACTCGCTGTCCGCGGTCATTCGTTTCCCCCAAAAAAACCACTCGGCACTCCTGCTCTTCGAGTGTTTCCGGGTGCGTCAGCACCAGCATGGCCCCGTCATCGATCTCGTGTTTCAGAATCAGCAAGCCACCGTGGCCGTTCACGACCAGCGTTTCGCAGGTCTCACGGAATTTCTTGCCATTGTGTGCACGACCTTGGGCCTGCACGCGCATTTTGTGAAACATGCGACTGCTGCGCCTTTGCGCGCTGGAGGTGACTTCGCTCATAGCTAAGTCTTGAATGCCCCTAGGCGCAACGTCAATCACCTGTTCAGCTCGGTGTGCTGCAAAGGCAAACGCGAAAGGCGGGCGTGGCTTGTACCCTGACGCCGATACGCCCTAGAATAGTCCCTGGCACCGGATCCTTTCGACCACTTCCGCTCGCCTGCTTGCTACGGCTAAGTTTTGTTTTTAATCTCTGCATCATGATTGGATGGACCCGTGCGTTTTGAGGAATTTTATGAATTTGGCTGAATATATTGACAGCCGTCGCGAAGAACACCTGGAGGAATTGTGTTCCTTCTTGCGCATCCCCAGTGTAAGCGCGAAAACTGAGCACAAGCAGGACGTGGAGCGAGGTGCCCGATGGGTGGCCGATAGTTTGCGCTCCGCTGGCTTTAAAACGATTGAAGTCATTCCGACCAATTTGCACCCCCTGGTGTACGCCGAATCTGTGGAAGCTCCCGGTAAACCCACGGTGCTCTTTTACGGCCACTATGATGTGCAACCCGCCGAACCCTTGGAGTTATGGACTTCTCCGGCCTTCGAGCCTACCGTTCGCGACGGAAATCTTTTCGGCCGAGGCACCGCGGACGACAAAGGTCAGGTGCACATTCACCTGAAAGCGCTGGAAAGTTTGCAGAAAATCAACGGCAAACTTCCCGTGAACGTGAAAGTTCTCATCGAAGGCGAAGAGGAAGTAGGAAGCGTCAGCCTCTGGAACTATGTGCAGAAAAATAAAGAAAAGCTTAAAGCCGATGCCTTGCTGGTATCCGACACTTCCATGCTCGCGAAGGGCGTGCCTTCCATCACTTATGGCTTGCGGGGCCTGAACTACTATCAAGTCGAACTGACCGGCCCAGCTCGCGATCTTCATTCCGGCGTTTATGGCGGCGCGGTCCCCAATCCTTTAACCATACTCGCAGAACTTTTTGCCAAGCTTCATGACAAGAATTTCCGTGTTAACGTGCCGGGCTTTTACGATTCCGTGGCCACTGTTTCGAAAGCGGAGCGCAAGGTTCTTAACGCGTTGCCGTGGAAACGAAAAGAGTTTGAGAAAGCCGTTGGTGCACCAGGTTATTTTGGCGAAAAGGGTTACACCGTTGTCGAGCAACTCTGGACGCGCCCGACACTTGAATTGAATGGCATGTGGGGAGGCTATACCGGCGAAGGCGCCAAGACGGTTATACCCTCCAAGGCTTATGCAAAGTTTTCCACTCGCCTTGTTCCGGATCAGGATCCCCACAAGATTGCCAAGCTAGTTGAAAAACAGGTTCGCGCGTTGTTGGCTGATACGGTCACCTGCAAATTTGAAGTTCTCAGTACCGGGAAACCGTGGTCGGCTTCCTTTCAGGCGCCGATATTTATGAAAGCGCAGAGTGCTTTAGAAAAAGGTTTTGGGAAAAAAGCGGTTTTTATTCGCGAAGGCGGTTCTATTCCCTTCGTTACGCAAATGCATGACACCTTTAAAGTTCCCTGTGTTTTGATTGGATTTGGATTGCCGGACGAAAACGCCCACGCACCCGATGAACACATCGCGCTCGAAAATTATTTTGGCGGGATCAAAGCCATTGCGCACTTCTACGCGGATCTCGCGACGCTCTGAAGCTGATTTTGCTGAGCCGTAACGATCAATCAACAAATTTACGCCGTTGACAGCTTTCGTCGTTGGCCGATCGCGTAATCGCTTAGCGCGGCATTCGCGCTGTTCACCACTTCGAGAGCATCGGCAATCGCTTTCAAATCCTGGCCGCGCACTACGAAGTACATTTGATCATCACCCAGACCGGTGTACACGCGGTTTCCGACGCAACCTAAACTAAAAATTGCGCCATGCTGCAGCGATGCCGGCAAAGCCATGCACGTCGGTCGTCCAAGCGCCGGAGCGCCGGAGGCTACCCCGGCTCGATTGGCAGCCTCATTCAACAGCATGGCCGATCGCGGCTGGCAAGCAAACAACACGACATCCGGTGCTACCGGAGCTTCACCGAGTGGCGAATACACCACCACGGCAGGCTTTTTCGTCAGGCGTGGAATTTGCGGCACTTCCTCGGGTTTTACGTATCCCAGATCAAACATCATTTTCAAGGTGATCCCGGTTTCCTGCTCGCGTTCCGGCGAAAGCGCGATGTTGTGTGTGTACGCGCCCACGGCGCAATTAAAATGATCTTCCGGCACGGTATAAAAAGTTCTGTTATCAGCCGCTAGGCGCCAGAAGCTGCAGCCCGAAGGTTCGCTACCTTGAAATCTTTTCACGCTATCCGGCGCCCGCTCGAGATAGGCCACCGCCACCGGCCTACGCTCCAGTTTCACGGCGTTAGCGAATCTCGTTTCCAGCGCTTGCCAACTGCTAACTTCGCTCACGGTCGGTCTCCATGGAAATAGTTTTTGCAGCATAACACAGCGATCCAATTTCATTTTGGAACCATTCAACTTACTCGAAACCCTTGTTTTATGCGGTTATTCACACGCGAAATGAAAAAAACACGCTTTTTATCTGCATTTTTACTTGTTTCCCCTTGCGTTCCAAGGACAGCTTGGCTATAGTGCCCAACGGCCCGGACTTTTTTCCTTCGCTGTTCAGGACAAAAGGCTCATAGCCAGCCCCCGGTCAACTCGGGAAGAAACAAAATAGGAACGAAAAAATCAGGAGGATAAGCAGACTAGATGGCAGCCAAGCCTTTGAGCAAGACGAAGATCGTTTCACACATGGCCGAGAAAGTCGGCACATCAAAAAAGACCGCAGTACAATTCTTTGAAGAGTTGTTCAAACTTGCCGTTAAAGAAGCAAAGGGCGCCGCCGGAAAATTCGTCATCCCCAATATCGGCCGCGTGGTAAAGGCACACCGCAAGGCGCGCCTTGGCCGTAATCCTCAGACCGGCGAGCAGATTAAGATCAAGGCCAAGACGGTTGTTCGTTTGCGTCCGGCCAAGGCGTTTAAGGACGCCGTTCTGAAGTAGCTCCCGAACTTAAGTCCAGATTCGACCAGCAACGATCGACAAGCTCGTTGCATTATCGGCTGCGCCCGGCGTCCTGTGGCCGACAACGGTTACGGCTCATATCAATCCGTCAGATTGGGTCAAATCTAGGAAAAAGAACCTCCGGCTGTGGCTAGCGCCACAGCCGGAGGTTTTCTTTTTGTAGAGCGATGGAACGTAAGCTGGGAGAAACTCAGGGATCTGATCTGCTGAAGTGTTTGGTGCTCAGACCGAGCACGCAATAACCCAATCAAGTCCCGCACGCAGCAGAACGATTTCCTGGAGTTAGAGCGTTTTCACGTACGCCACAACATCTTTAATTTGCGGCTCTTCCAGGACTTCCTTGAAAGGGGGCATCAAGGTATCGCCGTTTTCAATCCACGTTTTCAGGGTCTCCTCGGAAACTTTATTGTTGTTTACCGTGAAGGTTCCGCGTTTTGAAATGCCTTTCAATCCAGGGCCGATTTTCTTTGCGTCGCTATCCGCGTAGTGGCATACCGCGCATTTCTTATCGAAAATTTCCTTGCCGCGCGCGGCAGCTGCCGAGTTCTTGCCGGCAGCGCCAGGGCCTGCTTTTTTTGCCGGATGCTCCTGCGCGAATGCAAGTCCGCAGAGTCCCAGAGCGGCAATCCCAACAATTAAATGATTACTCTTCACGCGTCCCCCATATTCGTGGTGAATCGACTCAACTCCATTTTCTACTTTTATTACTGTTAATTCCAGTTCCTCACTATAGCCCGGCACAAAGTACAGGTAGCCGCTTCGAAGCCCTTGACCTTTTGTACTTTTGACGCTTATCTCACCGTGTGCTAACAATCAGAAATCATGAGTCAGGAAACTTTAATGCGTGCGTGGGAACTTCTTCAGGATGCCTATCAAGCTCAAATGGAGGGCGATTACGACCGTGCCGTAGAGCTTTACAAAGCCTCGCTCGAATTGCATCCTACTGCTGAAGCCCACACATTTTTAGGCTGGGCTTACCATTTTCAGGGCAAGTTGGATCAGGCCATAGACCAGTGTCGCACGGCCATCGACATTGATCCCGAATTTGGAAATCCCTACAACGATATTGGCGCGTATCTGATCGAGTTACAGCGTTTTGAAGACGCTATCCCGTGGCTGGAGCGCGCCATCGAAGCCAAACGATATGAGCCGCGACATTTTCCACATTACAACTTAGGGCGCGCCTATCTTGGTAAAGAGATGTACGCGCGCGCGGCACGCTGTTTTGAAGAAGCGTTGGAAGTTGAGCCCCGCTACCGGTTGGCCCGTGAAGCTTTGGATTCGCTGCGCCGTTTGGTGAACTAAGTTATTTCTAAATCGGCACGTTTTTGAAAACAATTCATGGCGTAGCCGCAACCGAACCTGGCTTTACAATGCGGTCATATACATAAAGCAGCAGCGCGGTGAGCACGCCAATCCCGGTGACCACCCACCAGATTCGTTGCGGCTGATGTTGCACTTCGCCAAAATGATGTAGCAGAAATCCTCCCAGCGGACCAGCGACTAGTGAGCCAATTCCGAGGGGCAAAAATGCAAACCCCATGTAGGTTCCCTGTTGCCCGGCAGGCGCGAGCCTTGAGATATATTCGTAATAGCGCGGCGATTGGGTTATTTCTCCAAGCGAGACCACGAATAACGTGACGTACGCCATGAAAACAGTTGGATGCACTGCGAGAATCATCCATGCTAGCGCCGAGATTAATGTTCCGAGCGTGATAGCCCGGAAAGCCGCAACCTTTTTCATCAAAAAACTGACCAGCAACTGAAAGGCAATTACGGTGAGCGGGCCGGTAATCAGCATTTTCTCCGTGTTCGTATTGGGATTCACGTAGTCGTGTACATAGATTGGCAAAACTATGAATTCCTGCCAGTACACAATCCAGTAGCCAGAAAAAATCAAAAGAAAAATCATGAATCGCGGGCTGCTCAATACTGTTACAAAATTTCGCAGCGCCGCACCCGCGCTGGCTGTTTGCACTTCGTTTGATCGCCGTGGCTCTTTGAAAAAAAGCAATACGGCCAGGAACATCAGGAAAACGCTTAGGGCCGCTGCCAGAAATACGTTTTCGACTCGCATGTGCTGGTGCACCCATGAAGCCATGTACGGCCCTGCCGCACCTCCGATATTCACCAGCGTGTAGTAAATGGAATAGCCGATGGAGCGCACGTTCTCTTTTGAGGCACGCGCCGTTGTTCCCACCACGCAAGGTTTGACCAGCGCAATCCCGAGCGCCGGCAGCATCAGCACAAAACCCACCAGCAACCACAGCGGCACCGCGGCGCGCACCGGCGTGAGCCACGATGAGCCTAGTGAGCCCAGCAGAAAGTACGAGCCGCTTAGAATGAAATATGCCAGCGAAAGCGATCGCCGGAAGCCCAAGCGATCGGCTAATGTTCCGCCAAATGCTGCGAGAAACCACACCAGGCCACCAAACAATCCGGTCAAGCTGCTGGCTTGCGCGGCCGGAAAACTCAGAGTCTCATGCAAATATCTCGCCAGCGATGCAAACGCCGCATAGTAAGAAAGACGTTCGAACAATTCGCTGATGTTCGCTACCCAGAATGGGCGTTCGAAGCCGTCGCGGATTTCTTTCAGCCGTTCGCCAAAACCCATCCGTCCTCCTGCCCGAGTTCAACCTGCAGACGCGCGGCGATTCTAATGGAATGGCGGCGCTTTTGACACCGCGTTTAGTCGGGCGGCAAAGCACGCTTATCCATCATATGAATTGCAATGTCTCAATAATCACGAAACTATAGGTAGTCCGAGGTAATCTAGAGAAAAAGTGGTATTGGCGAGCGTGTCAGTTTGAAGGATCATGGTTTGGGGCATTTGGGGGGATAAAAAAGTGAACGTGAAAAGCTACGCAATCCGCAAGGCAACCGCCGCTTTGGCGATCGTATTTTTTGCATCGATATTTTCTTTCGGAACTCCTTCCACCTTCGCACAGAACAAA
>DASYJM010000375.1:0-3047 GCA_035996445.1 Candidatus Acidiferrum sp.
ATCCCTAGCTTCCAAAACTGCTGCGCGTTTCCACCCAATATAGCCGCTTGTACCTCGGTCGGGTGCCGGCTGAAGTAACTCTCCACCAGATTGATGGTGCGCGTATATGAGGCGGCTAACGTGCACACGGGCCAATCCGAACCGATCATCAGCCGACCGGGTCCGAAGAATTCCAACGCACCATCTATATATGGGGCAATATGCTCGGGCTTCCAATTCTGCCAGTCGTCTTCCGTCACTAATCCGGATAATTTGCAGAAGACGTTCGGAAAAGTCCCCAGTTCCCGCATTCCGAGTTCCCAAGGGCGTAGGTTTCCGCGCTTAATGGGCGGCTTGGCAAGATGATCCAAAACGAAGCGTTGGCGAGGAAAACGTCTCACAAACTCCGCCGCCACAGAAAGATGTTTGGGATAAATGAGTATGTCATAGGCGAGATCAAACTCTGCAAGCAAGGAAATGCCCCGGAGAAATTCCGGTTGCAGCAGGAATCGATTGTTTGGTTCGCTCTGCGCGATGTGACGGATCCCAACCAGCTTGGGGTTTGCTGCAAAAGCTTTCAATTGCGAACGGACGTCGGGGGACTGTAAATCCACCCATCCGACCACACCGAGAATGAACGAGGCGTCCGTGGTCAGTTCGAGAAGCCATCGAGTCTCCTCCAGAGTCTGCCGCGCCTGAACTACCACGGATCCCTGAATTCCGTTGCGCTCCAGTTCGGGTTTTAGATCCTTCGGAAGGAAATCACGACGTAGCAATGCCATCGAATCATCAATCCAAGCGTATTCGCGTTGGTTATAAACCCAGAAATGCTGATGAGCATCAATGCGCATCATTCATGGCCTGTCTTGCAGGTTGGACCCAGGGTCCCTCTGAGTGGTCAATCGGACGACACTTCATTTCCCGCCCATCCTCCGCATGGCTCAGGACAAAGGTCCTATAACTTTCAGCACGTTCGCGTAGCGTCCTGGAAGAGCAGCGGGCAAACTGAGTTTAATGGCGTCGCCCTGTTGAGACCAAAGCAGCGGAGTAGCCTGGCCCAGCAGGTAAATCTGCGAACCGGTCTTCAGAGAGAGAGACTTAAGTGTGATGTCGGTTGTCTTTGGCTGTCCGAGCAGGGTCGCATAGACCGCAGAATCTTTTTCGGTGAAACGGACGGGAATGCCCTCAGCGGTCTCGCCGGAAGCTCGTTTCCACGGATGTGTGCCATAGATTGCGTCGCCGTTCATCTGAAGCCACGCGCCGAGTGCAAGCAAGCGTTCCATTTGGACCGGGGGAATGGTGCCGTCGGCTTCCGGGCCTACATCGAGCAGAAGGTTCCCATTCTTGCTCACAATGTCCACCAATAGGTAGACCAGATCGGCTGGAGCGATCGTCTCGGCTTCACCTTCGGCACGGTTATAGCCGAAAGAGCGTCCGAGTCCACGGCACTCCTCCCACTTGGCAGGGGTGATCTTGTCCAGGGTCACGTATTCCGGAGATATAAAATCAGAATGTTTGACGCCGAAGCGGTCGTCGATGACGCCGTCCGGCACCGTGTTGTAGTACTCCGCCATAATCTGCAGGGGATGCCCGGACTTAGGATAGTCGATGTCGTTCCAAAGCAACGCTGGATGATAGCGCTCGATAAGTTCCCGCATGTGTGCGTCAACGTATTTGCCATAGGTCTCGCTTTGGGGCTTCACCGCTTCATAATCAGCTGAAACACGGATAGGACCAGGGACAAATGTCCAGTCGTAGCCGCCGGAATAGTACAGACCCATGCGCAAACCCTGTTTGCCGACGGCGGCTGTCAACTCACCGACGAGGTCGCGCGTAGCATGCTGCCGTTCGGCCGGTAGTTGGGGGTTGGGCGTCGAGCTGGGCCAGAGCGTAAATCCATCGTGGTGTTTAGAAGTGAGCACCACATATTTCGCGCCGGCGTCATGGAATATCTTAGCCCACGTGCCGGGATTCCACTTTTGAATCTCCTGGTCGAAAATCGGCGCGAAGTTGTAGTAATCATAGTCAGCGCCATAATGCTCGCGATGGTAAGCCTGGGTCGGCGATCCGTCGAGGCGCATGCTGTTCAGGTACCACTCCGCATAGGGGTTGTGAGTAATGTAGTCCTGTGACGTGAAGTCGTGCTCTGGGTGAACGAGCGGGGCCCAGCCAGGGACGGAATAAAGGCCCCAGTGAATGAATATCCCGAGTTTTGCATTGGCATACCATTGAGGAAGCGGATGCTTGTTGAGCGATTCGAGAGTTGGTTCGAAGTGCACAGCGGACTGCGCCAGTAGACAGAGGGAAACGAGAAAACACGACAGCAGAATTATCGCCGTCCTGCTCGATTTACACAGCCGAAAGAAAAACATTCTGTATGTCCTCACTGAAGAAAATCACTACCTGAGAAACTAGGGCGATGGTTCCCCCAATAAACTGACAGCAAGTGGCTAAATATATGGAGACCGCTTGCGCCGGTCACTTCCCTCTGATTGCCCGCCGCAACTGGCGCATCATGTCCATGGAACTCTGTTCAACCGTGCCATCCTGATAGATTCCGATATTGATCGTGGTGACCGCCTGCTGCTCGATGTTGGCTCTGACATAGGCGATCAGGTCCTCCGCGCTAAATTGAGGCGCGGGAATCGGCCCTGGTTTGCCGTGGACCCACGACTCCAGCGTGGATAACAGGGCATGCGCTTGAAATCCCTTGCCAGCGCCCCGTTGGATGTAACGAGAAGCGAACGGATTATGCAGACTGTTGAGTTCGCCTGCCCAATAATCCTGGTACGGCGTTAGAACCGGGAAGATCCAGAAGTTAAAACAGGTGATCCGTTCGGGATTTCCTACTTTGCAAGCGCGGTAAACAGCATCGATCGGAACATCCGGATAGGCAGCCAGCGATTGATACCACGAATCGAACCAGTACCCGGCGAGTCTTTTCCCGTAACGAGCGCCGATTTCAGTCAAAACATCCCTGTGAATTTCCGCAAATTGTTCTTCACTGAAAGTCAACTCGTACTGCCCGGTTGGCCCGATGTTGCCTAGCTTCGTCAATGTCGGAGAAT
>DASYJM010000376.1:0-6099 GCA_035996445.1 Candidatus Acidiferrum sp.
CTCATTCCATTCTGAAGCTTCAGTTTTGGCTTTGCCAGCTTCATTCACACGTCTCCGACGAGTCTCCCGCGTGAGATAGTTGGCGACGATCGCTGCCGCTTTTCTGGCAGTCAATTCCCGGCCCGCTCCGAGAACGTGTAGGGAGTGACAACGCCAGAAAAGGCCAGCCAAGACGCGCCAATCCCATCGGGAGAAACTCAAAATGGAGACGACAATGAACGAAGTAACCAAATCCACTACCTCGAAGACCCCAGACTACTACGCCTACCATGTGCGCGACGCCAAGGACGGCGAATCATACTGGACCCGCATCGGAAGCGCCTGGACGCATCGCGACGGCAAGGGGATCAATCTTACCCTGAATTCGGTACCGTTAGACGGCCGCATCAGCCTTCGCAGTTCTCAGGAACAAGAGTGAAACAACGCTGGGCGGCGCAACATCCGCCCAGCACGCTCCCTATTTGACCAGTACATCGGCTCGAATGCCATCATTGAAGTTTGTCACCGAACGATTCCCTCCAGTTTGTTTTTTGATGAGGGCGCCTGCACCTTCGGCAACGGAGTGGAACTGTTCTGCCTCAAGAAATCGCGCCTACTTTCGACGGTGCCTGAAGTTGCTGCCGGCGAATTTGAGGGCGTCTTTTCCTTGAAGGAATCGCGTTTCTTATTTTCCATCGAGCTCGGTGTTGCCGAAGGTGCCCCCTTCCTTGGAAGAGACCAACTTATCCTACTTCCCACCGGGTGAAGAGTAAAAGTGCCGGAACGGATCGCACCTTGCGGCTTCTCGCCGGGAACGTTCGTCGCCCCGCCAAAAATTCTCAGCACATTGCTCTCCCATCGAGCCGCGGTTGGAACGGAATGCGCGCTCCAAGTGCCAGTCACGGTCCAGCCATCAGCCGAAACAGCGTCCATCTTCAACGTAAAGCTATCGAACATTGAGTTCCAGCCACCAGGCTTGTAGTGAAGAACGATACGAGTTCCATCTTCGGTCTCCTCAGCCAACCCTGTCATCGAATTGCTGGAGTAACTCACCGAGTCCGCGTTGACCATTAGATCGTAGCCCAAGGAATAATTTGGAAGCATCGCGTCAGGCACTGCAAACGTTTCGGACATTGGGAGGAGCCTCGCCTTCCACCGATTGGCATCAGTCTCTCCGAAGGTGATCTCAGTCCCCAATGGCACATTTAATACTTTGGCAATCCGCTGCCGCACCTCAAAATCCTTCGCTATGGCCGGCGCATTTGCTTTCCGCGCGTCTTTTTCATCTGAAACTTCTCGCGCGGTCATTGCCCTGAGTTTGAAAGTGCCTCCGAACGCTCCTAGCTTTTTCTCGTCGGTGGATCCATGTAGTGAGCCAGCAAATTCTCCTCTCGTGTCACTGCCGGGCTTGATTTCCACCTCTAGTGGACCAGTGGAGAATTTTGCCGTCACAAAGGAAAACGGCGATTGTTCTAAGGTGCCGGGAGCAACTGAATACGCGCAAAGCGGAAGTCCCGTGATCCCCGTAAACTCAACGACGATTGATGTCTTCTCCTCGATCTTGGCGACGCTCACCCGAATCGGATGGGGACCTTGTAGTCGAGGATTTCCGTCGCCAATGAACTCCCCTGTGAATTCGATTGTTGCGAGTGCCCGCTTCTCCCAGACTTGAAATTCTGCGTTCTCTCTCTCCCGCCGTTGCGCGAGCACAGCTCGTTTCTTTTCCGTTCGCGCCAGGTTCCGCCGATCCAGCTCCGAAGCAGTGATGGGAGCCAGTTGGCCCGAAACAATCCCGAACTGACCGACCTTTCCCCAAAGTTCCTTCATTTGGCCAGTCACGATCGGGTGATCGAGCCTCTTGCTGGGATACTGCACAAAGAGATCGCCGGCTGCTGAGCGGAGATGGAACCTGACCACTGTCCATCCTGAAGCGTCCTTCACCTTTGGTTCTTCAAATCCTCCCGTAAAAACAGTTTCTTGCTCACTGGTGGACGGAGCGTCTGCTGTTGCTGGGTCACGCAGGAAGCGCAGGCGGAAAACATGCTCCGTGGCTGGCGGCGCCGTAAGCGTCTTTCGAGGGGCGCGTTGTTCCGAAAGGTAGGTCAATTCACACTCGGAACTCCCAGCTTCGCGCGAGGAAGGGTCGAGTGTCCCCAGAAGTGTGGAACCACTCGTCAAAGTCCTGAGAAGCTCGGCCTCGGTCTTCTTTACCCTTTGGCGGTCGAGTCGCGGTTGAAGGTACGACGAGTAGATCTGAAAGCTGGCGAAAAGGGCAAATGCCGCAAACACCCCTCCGATCACGAGGTTCCGTTTGCGATTGGCGGCTGCTGAAAGTTCGTCTTTGTACATTGCTTTGTTCGGTGGGAGGCTGGTGCGATGGTCAAATCTCCTTCGCTGAGGGAAGGATGGGTCCGATTGTCGGCGAACGACTTCCAAATGGCCTCGTGGGAGACGGGCTGGGGGGTGGTCGTACCTTCGGCGAGCCAGTTCCGAATGGGTTCGTTGGCGAGGGACCGCCAGGGGCCGGAACTACTGCTCCTCCTCCGTATGGATTCTCGCCTTCCGCGCCGCCCGAACCTCCAGAAGGGGTGGTTTCGCTCGGACCATACGGATTTCCCGTTCCGCTGTTAATGCCGGCGCCGCCGGCACGCCCAAGAGGATTAGTTTCGCTCGGCACGCCGCGGGGACGACCTAGGGGATTTGTGTCCGAGGGTGCATACGGGTTCTCCTTCTGAAAAAACCTCCCCCTGACGACTGGGCTCGGAGTTGCAAATGGATTGCCCCTTACCGGAGGCTTGATTATGATGAAGCTCCCCGCGTAATCGCCCCTATATGAATGGCTTTCGACCCATGCGGTGCCTTTGTCCGGCATACTGTACCTGCCGCCGATGATGCCCTTTTCCACATCAATCGTGTCCATTCTAAGGATCACGTACGAAAACAGGGGATTTGGCGAGCCTTTTTGCGTTCTCAGTTCTATTTGCGCTTGTTCATTGATGATCACCGTGCCGCCCGCCAGGAGGTGATCATATGCCTTCTCGCGCTTGTTCTCGAGAAAAAGGTGATATTTGAAGGACTTGCTATCGCTGTAGGTAGAATCAAAACTGAGATCGAACTCCGCTTGAAGGAGTCCGGACCACGGATTTTTGAGTGGATCGAAAGTTATGTGCACGCCCTGCGGATTGTGCAACAACGCTACTATCGCTCTTCTTGTCTCCTCCTGGTGTTTCAATTCTTTAGCAATACGTTCATTTTCCACTTTCTCCACCGCAAAATCAGATTCCGTCATCGGACGTAAAGTGAGAAAACCAGCGAAACTGCCCAGCTGCTTCTGGAGACATGTTCCTTTGATAGGGCCTGCAATGGAAATCTCGTCCTTGGCGGGAAGTTTGAGCGAGAAATTGTCAATTCTTCCGACGAACGAGCCTAATCCGCTTGACGCGAAGGTGAATGATGGGCTTAGGCTATCGTAGTCGCGCACAGCGTCCGCGAGAATAGGAAGCGTCGCTGTGTTGCGGAAGGTGAGCGCCAGAATAGTCTTGCTGTCGTATTTCCCAATTTCCGCCCTCACCTGAAGAAGGCCTCGCGGCGAATTCCGGATTTCGCCGACGAAATGTCTCTGTTCAAGCACCAGTTCCTCCCAATGTTTCCACACTTCAACTTCAGCCGCATGTCGCAATGTCGCGATCTGATTCTTCACTGAATCGCGAGCGGCTGTGCGTGAATTCACCTCTGTCTGACTGACCGGGCGCATCGTGCAGCGAAAGTCGGTGCGGCTTCCCGTCGGTGCCCATAGCGCCGCGACTCTACCAACCAGTTGAATGTCATGGTGCCGTTTGTCGGGACAACCCATCACGAGTTCACCCTCGGTCCCCGAAAGATGAAACATAGTGTTTTGCCAATCTGATTCTTTCCCTTTCACCGGCGTACCAAAACTGCCGGTGAAAAACGTCGTCTTTTCGCACTCATTGGGGGAAATACTCGACTTGAGTTCACGAAGAAACTTAGCTTGGACGATGTAGCGCTTCAGATGGAAAGCAGGGTCCAGCGGGCTGACGACAGCGTCGGACTTATCGGCGATGAAACTCAACTCCACTTCATAGCCTGGACCCTCCGCCGAAGATGGAACCACCCCAAGGAGCAGCGGATTGTTCACTAACGCGCCAAAGACAGCAACTTTTGCATTCTTCGCTGCTTCTCGATTTAATTGTGGCGCGATCTGTCTCGAGTACACCTGTAGAAACGACAGGATCAAGAAACATCCGACAATGCTTGCTATTACAATCCGACGCTTGCGCTCTCTCGACGGCGTGGCGTTCGCATGCATGAATTTATTCGGTGAGCGTCTCGCGCAAGGACGGGTACTGACGTTTGCCGAGAACATCTTCGCGGCTTTGCTCGACTCTTTCCAGTTCGACTCGCCAATCGGTGAACATGACGTGCGCGATTTCCAGCACGAAGGGCGCAGTCCCATTCGCACTTTCGTCCGAATTCGCCTCTCGTATCCATACGACAGATTCCGCTTTCAGTGCCTCGAAAAGTGGCATGAGGTTCACTCCGCTAATCTCCGAGCGGGAGTAGGACGGGCAATCGATGAAGATAACGTCAGGATCGTCAGCTGCGATGCTTGAATCCGCTGGAAAGAAATCCAGCTGGTGGATGTGTGCATAAGGCACGCATCGATGCGTGCCATCGCTGTACTGTAGATCCACCCTTTTCGGGCAGTAGTCATCCACACTCGCATAGAAGTCTTTCCCGCTACCTTCGCCAGCTTTTTTCTCGCGGTGCCCTACAAGTGATCGTACGTTATCTCGCATTATCGCCCCCTGCGTTTCGGTCGTGGTGGAATTGGTGGTTTTCGTGTATCACGTCCCGGATTTGTTGGCAAGGGTTTCTCCGGTCCGCCATTATTGTTTTTCCGAGCCATCTCGCCGCGCTGTCTAAGTTCTCGGACCGCTTTCTCGCCGGCGAGGTCTTGGTCGATCCGCCGCGCGAGGTGGCGCGTCTCGGTGGAGTTTTTCGGCGGCTGAGAGAGCCTTTCGACATGTGTTTTTCTTGGCTCGACATCCGTTTTGGTCGCGGTGCCTGTGCCAGAACCGCCGCCTACGGAGGACTTACCAAGTCCTCCTTGACCATCTTTCAGGGTACCGACACCACCAGCCTTCAGGCGCATCCCTTGCTTCAATGTTGCGTTTTGGCTCGCGGGGTTCAAATGGATCGGCGGGAGCGATGAGGATTTTGCAAGGGGTTCCGTCTTTGCGACTGGATGAAGATTTGGTCGCGACGCCGCAGGTTCCAGCTTTCGCAAAGCCTTCCCGTCACTGGCCGAAGGCGTGCCTGGCCCAGTGATTGCCTGCGGCTTTCTCGCCGGCCCGATAGCGGTCGGTGACTTCTGCGCGTCCTGGAGGACGACTTGGCCTACTTGCGGCGCCTGCTCGGATTTCGGAACGGCTTGGCCGATCGAACCTCCTGCGTGCGGACCGCGAGTGAGTGGGCCGACCGTTGTTTGCGAAATGGAGCGCGGAGGGTCGTTGGCGAGGGATTCCGATCGGGGCTTCGAGGGGTTTTGAGATATCGACTTCGACGCCGTCTGGACGGGCTCGGTGGATGAGACTCCATTGGGCTGAGGATTTGATCCAAACTTCGGCGCTTCGGGCGGCGCCTTTACCGGCGCCACGGGGACTGACTTCGCGAGTGGATTGTCGTGGGGAGTCCGCACCGTCGGCACATGCCGAGGATTATACGGTTTGCTTGGGACTTCCGGATAGTGAGGATACTCCCTTTTCACCTCAGCTGCGGCGACCGGCATTCTCGTCTCTTGTTTCTGCTGTACCCCTCGCGCCAGGCCTTCATTCACTTCGCTTAGGTATAGAGCCTCCTGCAGCGGACGAATCCGAGCTTTCTCGATTGCGATGGTTTCAGCTTTCAAAGCCTCGAGCTCCCGGCTCAAGGAATCCGCACCGGAGCCGCCGCCCGCGAAGGGAAACTTGTCAAGCCCCCCTTTGCCCTCTTTCAGGGTACCGACACCACCAGCCTTCAGGCGCATCCCTTGCTTCAATGTTGCGTTTTGGCTCGCGGGGTTCAAATGGATCGGCGGGAGCGATGAGGATTTTGCAAGGG
>DASYJM010000377.1:0-5587 GCA_035996445.1 Candidatus Acidiferrum sp.
AAAGCCCTCCGCGTTCCTTGAAGACGCCAAAAGGATTAATCGCCCCCACAAAATCCCCCACAACCATCTTTAGTTGAGGAGTTGGTGTTCAGAAAGCGCGTTTTTATTGTGAGCGACCTGAGACATAGGTAACAGATCGTACCGGACACATAGGTTACACTTTTTCCCCTTTTTGGGGAGGGAGCGATGCCTTGGAAGGAGTGTTCGGTGATGGATGAGAGACTGCAATTTGTGGCTCGCCGGCTAGCCGGCGAGCCGATGGCGGAACTTTGCAGGGAATTTGGAATTGCTCGCAAGACCGGTTACAAGATTTTCGATCGCTATCAGGAATGCGGCATGGAGGGACTGACGGACAGAAGCCGGCGTCCCTACCGCTATGCTCATCAACTTCCTTTTCAGGTGGAGAATTTTATTCTCAACGTCAAACGCGAGCACGGCAGTTGGGGTGCCCGTAAAATCCGCGAGCGGCTCATCCGCAGATTCTCAGGCGGCATCAAGATCCCAGCCAAAAGCACCATTCATGCGCTGCTGGATCGCTACGGCCTGGTGGAACGACGAGGCCGCGTGCGTCGCCATGCGCAGGGAACCGCTTTATCGTTGGGTCAGCAACCCAATGAACTGTGGTGCACCGATTACAAAGGTGAATTCTTGCTGGGTAATCGCCAGTACTGTTATCCACTGACGGTCACCGATCACGCCAGCCGTTATCTGCTGACCTGCGAAGCGCTGTCCTCCACGAAAGAGGCATACGCTTTTACTATGTTTGAAAGGCTTTTTAAGGAGCGTGGCCTGCCCTCCAACATCCGCAGCGATAACGGCGTTCCTTTTGCTTCGGCGCAGGCGTTGTTCAACTTGAGCAAGCTCGCGGTGTGGTGGCTGCGGCTAGGTATTGGCATTGAGCGCATCAAGCCCGGGCATCCACAACAAAATGGCCGCCATGAACGCATGCATCTCACCTTGAAAAAAGAAGCCACCAAGCCAGTCGGTTTAAATTTTCTGCAACAACAGGTGAGGTTCGATGACTTCATGGAAATCTTCAACAACGAGCGTCCCCACGAAGCCCTAGGGATGAAATGTCCCGCGGAGGTCTATCGACCAGCCACGCGAGTCTATAAAGGACTGCCGGATGTCGATTATCCTTTTCACGACAAAGTCATTGTGGTCACCAACTGCGGACGCATTTGTTTGGGCCACAAAAAAATAAATTTCAGCCAGGTTTTCGCTGGTCAAGCCGTGGGCATTAAAGAAGTGCACGACGATATCTGGCTGGTTAGTTTTATGGATTATGATCTGGGATACTTCGATCTTGATACGCGGGTCTTGGAACCGATCGAGAATCCGTTCGGCCCGAAAGTGTTACCTATGTAGCCGGTACATTCTGTAACCCATGTCTCCGGGTCGGACCGATTTTGAGTGGTGCGCCCGGAGAGATTCGAACTCCCGACCTTCTGGTTCGTAGCCAGACGCTCTGATCCAGCTGAGCTACGGGCGCACAGTTCGTAAATACTACCACACCGTCGCAGCACCACACACGCGCAGCCCGCCACACAATCGCGCAAGCCTCGCTCAACATTAGCTTGAGTAAAGTTTCACACCTCGCCTAAATTGTACTAACAGTTACAATATACAATTAGTATAATAGTCCACGATTGTCGCAACGCCCCGCCATTTCCGTCCTGCCATTTGCCATCCGTCCCGATGCTTTCTACCCACCAGCAGCAGACTCCCAGTTCGCACCGTCTCCATTTTCGCGGTATCCACCACATTCTCAGCAAAATACGGAATATTTGCCAGCTTTTCGCAACGCCATGCCCTTGTTTTCATCAACTTACAAACTCAATTTTACGGAGTCTTTTGACAAAAACACGGGGGTGGGGGTGGCATGACACCCCTTCCATCAACTCCTAGCAATCCCGAAACGAAGTATCCCCAAAAGGGAAAAGCCCCGGATCGCCTGGGGGGAGGCAATCCGGGGCTTGGGGGGTAACTGCGAGGACTGGGCCGTGAGGAGCTCGTTAAAACTTTCAGTGGCGCGTCCTCTATGACTCCGCCACTTACTCGCCAGCTGCGTTGTCCGCGCCGGAGGGAGGGCAACGGCACGACAACGCAGCCGCAAACTTTAGTGAATCGTATTCACTGAGAGCACGCAGATCTGCCGCAGCTCTTCGTAAGTAAAATACGTGTCTTCTTCTCCGCCGGCCATTTCGGTCCGGCCGAAGCCGGACTCGTGCGAAATGCGCCGCAATTCCTCTTCGGAAATCCCCAGCAGCACCGCGGCACGCCGCGTGGTCACAAACTTCAAGGCTTGCTGCAACTGCTGATGCTCTTCGTTGATCGTGTCGCGTCTCATCACTTCCCCCTTTATGCGGAAAGTAAAACCATCGAATCGCGTTCCACCGTCATGATCATCGACTTATATATGTCCACATCCCAGCCTTCGCCAATGCGCATCCGTACCGTTTCGCTTCCGTCTTTCAACAGCGTCCCTCGTAGCGGAACCTTGATATCTCCCAATGCCACTTGCAGCAGTACCGATTGCCCCACCCATGCTTCGTATGCGTTCTCCATGCCTCTCCCTCGGTGCTGTCCGACACACAGAGAATCGCGCAGCGCACAAAAACCAACAATGGTACAAGTAGGACACGCGACTAGTAAGAAGGTACTGTCCGCGGAATCATTTCAATTTCCGAATTTTTTTCCGCGCAGAGTACCTCCGTACTGTTCGAGCGGGACCCTTAGACCATAGGTCCTGGAGTGCCCCACTGGCATTCTGTCAGCCATGGCACCGCTCGAATATTTCTACAGCACCCCAGCGCCGCGCGCCGCGTCCCGCAGGCTGCCCGGCCAGACGGACGATACGGCCGTCCTGTCCTCGCGGCCAGTGCCAGGAAGTGATTTCCCGCGCGCCATGGAGCAAAAAATCCAGCAAAACAATTCAACGCAGCACAATCGCCTTGTCAGCGCAGTTCTCCGCGGCCGCGCACCGCTCGAGAGCGACGCGCTCCTCACGAACCACTCTGCGCGGCCGGGTGTGGCCCTCGCGCTTGGTGGCGGATTCGCTCGCGGCTTCGCGCATCTCGGCGTCCTGCAAGTTTTGGAAGAAAATCACATCGCCATTTCGCACATTGCCGGCACCAGTGTGGGCAGTATTCTCGGTGCCGCTTACGCCAGTGGCGCGCCACTCGCACAAATCATGGCCACTTGCCGCACGCTTAAATTTCGCGACATCGCGCGCTGGCACGTTTCCCGTCTCGGCCTGGCCACCAATCATCGCCTCGCCGATCTAATTGATCGCGTTTTTGTGTCGCAGACCTTTGAACAGTTGCGCATCCCCATGGCCGTAGTGGCCACAAATTTAAATAGCGGTGAAGCCGTGGTTTTTACTGAAGGCAATATGATCGATCCGATTCGCGCCAGTTGCGCGTTCCCCGGAATTTTTGAGCCGGTGGAAATTGGCACACGCTGGCTCGTTGATGGCGGATTGATTGCTCCTGTTCCCACACAGGCTGCGCGCAATATGGGCGCGAAATATGTGGTTGGCGTATCCGTCGGAATGCCCGAAGGCGATCGCGGCAAACCTAAAAATATTTTCCAGGTAGTGAGCCGCGCCGTATGCGCCGCGCAAAAACATCAGTTGGAAATATGGGAGCGCCACGCCGACCTGATCATCAGGCCCGACGTGCACTCACTGGCTTGGGACGATTTTCATCGCGCCGATGAAGCCATCGAAGCGGGCAAAATCGCCGCGAAGACCGCGCTGCCCCGCATTCTAAAACTTCTTGCTGAAAATGACGCACGTGGACCGCACCTCGCAAACCCGGCGGAGTTCAGCGACAAAGGCTTGCACTTCATAACGGAGGCTATGAATTCATGATGCGATTAAGCGCGTGGATGGCATCCATTAGTATTTGCATGTTGATCTGGCACGAATGCGCGGAGAATCCCGCGCTCTTCTGTTACCGTATTGGGATGGGCGCGTTTGCGGGCTTTAGTTCACGCCCGCACATTCTGGCGCCGGTAACTAATCCCGCTGCGAGGAATAATTCCAGGTGTTTGAATCCATCCGCCATCTACTCCACTCGCTCTACGATGTTGAAGGACTAATCCGCTCCGGCGGACCTCTTCTTGTTTGCATAATTGTTTTCGTTGAAACCGGACTGTTCGTGGGTTTTTTCCTCCCTGGCGATTCCCTGCTGGTCACCGCTGGCGTGTTTGCCGCCGCCGGAACTATTCCGCTGCGATGGCTGCTGCTTCCAGTAATGCTCTGCGCCATTGTTGGCGATCAGATTGGATATTGGATCGGCCGCGGCGCAGGCGCTTCGCTCTATAAACGCAAAGAATCTTTTTTCTTTCGTCGTAGTCACTTGGAACGCGCGCGCGCCTTTTACGAAAAGTATGGCGGCAAGACGGTAATCCTCGCGCGCTTCGTCCCCATCGTGCGAACATTCTGTCCGCCTGTAGCCGGCGCCGCAGGAATGCCTTATTCGCGATATGTTGCCTACGATATTTTTGGCGGGATCTTGTGGGTTGGCAGCATGATCATGGGCGGTTATTTGTTAGGCCGGTCAATTCCTGATGTTGGAAAGAAAATCCATTATGTCATCGCTGTGGTAGTGGTGCTTTCGGTGCTTCCCGCGGTGATCAGCATCGTTCGCGAACGCCGCGCAGCGAAAAGCAGCTTCGCAGCGAAACCTTCGGTAACCGAAAAAGCGTAAGCCCATTGGAACCCGAGAAACTGGAACCCAAGAAATTTCGCGCCATCATTTTTGATATTGGCCGTGTGCTGGTACGCCTCGACATCGCTGGTGCGATGGGCGGGCTCGCTGGAAGTATTTCGCTCACGCCACAAGAAACCTGGGCTGCCATCGAACACGATCCACGATGGCGCGACTGGCAGGAAGGCCGCATGTCACCACGAGACTGGCAACTGCATATCTGCCGGCGGCTAGGAGTGAACCTTACCTTTGAACAATTCAGCAGTATTTGGAATCGCGTGCTCGATCCCACCCCAGTTCTGGACAGCACATTTCTTGAGAGCTTATCGAAGCGCTATTGCCTCGCCCTGCTTTCCAACACCGATCCTATTCACGTCGCCGAGCTCGAAAGACGGTTTGATTTTTTCCGATTCTTTAAGCACCGCATTTATTCCTGCGTGGTAGGCGCGAGCAAACCATCGCCCCTGATTTTTCGCGCCGCGCTACAAGCCTGCAAAACTACCGCAGACAACGCTATATATATTGATGACATCCCATCTTATGTGGAAGCTGCACGGCAGCTGGGCATGGCCGGGATCGTTTTCCAGTCGCCCGCTCAACTTATCGGTGATTTAGAACCGTTCGGGATGGCCGACGAGCAAAAGAGGCCAAAACACTAAATCGCGCAAAAACTCCGTGCGGTGGCAGCCAAGCGGGTAAAGATTCCCAGGTCTAGTACTACCGTTACTGGCGGGGATGCTGTATAAGTAACTAAAGCATCAAAGGTTAAAAAATGGCGTCCTTGGGCACTGGCCTGCACATTTACTGGGTTCACAGGCATGAAAACCCAATTCTGGGTGAGGAGAAAACTTGATATGACCGAAGAAAGAATT
>DASYJM010000378.1:0-15960 GCA_035996445.1 Candidatus Acidiferrum sp.
TTACCTGATGGAAGCCTCTGAGCTGCCCGCGCATATTGGTCCTGCCGAACCATCTGGTTCCAGGAGGAAGCTATGAATGCACAAGTGGGAGAACGGGTTAGGTGCTCTGACTCAAATTGCGGATGCGAAATTGAAGTTACCACCTCCGGCAGATTGGGCCATGAAAGTTACAGCGCCAGTCCTGTCAACACCGGATCGCAAAGCAGATCACCGAGCGAAAGACTGATCGGCGGCTCTGTCAAAGATGAAACCGGCATAGGTTCGCTGCGAAACGCTGAATCCGCAAGTGTCTCCACGCCTGGCGATTTCGGCTCCCCAGGCACGACCGGAGAGGGTGTCTTCGGCACCTCCGGCAGAGATCAGCGCTCTACTGCGTCCGGACGCTTGGGCTCCACCGGAAGCTCTCTCAAGTCCGGCTCGCAGGGCTCCAGCAGCACTTCGAACATTGAAACAGGGTCGTCCGGCGAATCAGTTTTCTATTGCGCCTGCGGACAGCCGATGCAAAAAGCGCAGCCCTCCGGCCGCGCAGCAAGGATGTAATCTCGAGCACCACAGGATCGAACAGCACTAAAACAAAAAAAGGCGACCCGGCAATCCAGCCCGCTCGCCTTTTCTACTTTAAGAATGGTTGGGCTAATTAGCGGATCCCAAATACCTCCACCTTCGGTAGCCGGTGCCAGCTTTCCTTCCCATACCAAAATTCTACGCTGCTAATTATGCGGCGATTCCCAGGGAGATCGATCGGACGCGTCCGGCCGCCGCTAGGAATGCGTTCGCGGAATGCGATTTCTTCGGATGTACCATCGCCGAAATGCACCACCACGCGATGGAAGTCCACCGCACCGCCGGTCACGCGCAACTGCACCGCGCGAAATTTCCCGTCCCGCTGGCCGACCCGTATCACATCATGATCGCGGTGACCGTCGACATGTCTGCTTCCGAGATAAACCCATCGGCCGCGGTAATCGTCACGGTCTTGACCGCACACCGAGACGCCGAAAGCCAGCGCTGCGATCAGGCCCAACAACCACACATTGCTACGCCACACATTACGATTGATCATAGACCCCTCTCCATTTATGTGCGCCGCGATATCGTCGAGCACAAACGGCGGCCCAGACTGATCCTGGGATGTAGCCACTCCCCAGTTATGCCAAGCGACTGTATACGCGTAGGTGACGGATGGCATTACCCCAATCACTGTAGATTTGCGCAAACATATAACCTGCCAGAGTTGGACTGACCATTCCCCTTTTAGCTAAACTAAAACATCGCCAATTAGCTGCGAATGCCAACCATGAGCGAATCCAGTAACGATGCCGGCAACGTGCGGGTGCGATTTGCGCCTTCGCCCACGGGCTATTTGCATGTCGGCGGAGCGCGCACGGCCCTTTTTAACTGGCTCTTCGCGCGACAGCAGGGCGGCGCCATGGTTCTGCGCATCGAAGACACCGACGCCGAACGCAACAAACCCGAGCTGGTAGAAGGCATTCTAAGCGGCCTGAACTGGCTAGGCCTCAACTGGGACGAGGGCCCGTTTTACCAATCGCAGCGTACCGAACTTTACCGCGCCGCCGCCAAAAAATGCCTTGCCAACGGAACTGCTTTCCTCTGTTACTGCCCGGCGGAAAAATATGTCGGCGGCGATCACGCCGAAGATAGCAGCGAGGGCGGCCAGTTTCGCCGCGTGGTTCGCTGCAGTTGCCGAGATGGAATCCCATCCACGCCAGGAACCAAGCCTGCAATTCGCTTCAAAGTCCCCATCGGCGGAAAAACTACTTTTTACGACGTGGTATTCGGCGACACCGAATTTTCCAACGACGATATCGAAGACTTCATGCTGCTGCGCTCAGGCGGCCCGGACCAAGAATTTGGCCAGCCCATGTACCAGCTCAGCGTCGTCGTCGACGACATCGAGATGCGCATCACTCATGTGATTCGCGGTGCCGATCATCTTTCCAATACCCCCAAACAGGTGCTTCTGTACCGCGCGCTCGAAGCAAAGCCGCCAATTTTTGCACATCTGCCTCTTATCCTAGGACCGGACCGCAAGCGCCTCTCCAAACGCCACGGCGCCACCAGCGTCAGCATGTACCGCGACGAAGGCTTTTTGCCCGAAGCCTTTCAAAACTTCCTCGCGCTCCTCGGATGGGCTCCGGGAGGCGACGTGGAGTTTCTTCGTACTCCCGACTTGATTCAAAAATTTAAACTCGAAGGCGTAAGCCGCACCAACGGTGTCTTTGATAAAGCCAAACTCGAATGGTTCAACACCCAATATCTCCAGCATCTGCCCATTGAAGACTTGCTGCCGCAAGTCGAACAGGAATTAAAGCGCAGCGGTTTGTGGAAAGAAGAGTGGGCCTCCGGGCCTGGACGCGAATGGTTTGCCCGCACCGTCGACTTATTGCGGCCCCGCGTAAGATTGTTGCCTGATTTCTCCACCTGGGCGCGAGCATTCTTCAGCGACGATTTCGCCATCGATTCCGCGGCTGAAGCAAAATTCTGGAAAGATCCAAAAATCCCAGATTTGCTGGCGAAATTGGCCGAGAAGTTAGCCGCATTGCCGGAATGGAATCACGATGCGTGCGATCACGCCCTGCGCGCCCTGTGTGAAGCCGAAGGTGTGAAAGCTGGACTCTTAATCAATGCCACACGTGTCGCAATCGTAGGACAAGCCGTCGCGCCGCCGCTCTTCGACACCATGGTGGTCCTGGGTCGCGACCGTGTAGTGAAACGTTTGCGCGCCGCTGCGCCGGCTGCCATCGCCAAAGCCTAAGCTGAGTTAGCTAATTGCCGCTGGCGTTCTTATCGCTGCCAAAGCTTTTCCTCATCTTGCGATGCAAAATGCTGAATTCCAGAGTGGGCTTGTCACGCGTGCCGGTAATGCTGATCGGAATCAGTGTGCCCGCTCCGCGCTTACTGAAAAACGGATCAATGGCTTTCAGGAAGAGAGACTTTTTGCCGGTCACCAATTGCGACAGCTTGGCCTCCATGCGCAACTCTCCCGTGAAATCCAGATCCTCGCCGCGCAATTTGTAAGTCCCATTCAACTTGATCACCGCCCCTGGCACACTGAAAGTCAATCGATCGAATTTAATCACTCCATTTTTCAGTTCAAATTTTCCTCGCAAGTCCGAAATCGCGCCTCCCGCGTCGGGGTTGTCCGGTTGACCCATGGCATGGCGGCTGAAAGACGCCAGCTTGTCGCGCACGTCAGAACTGGCAAAGCGCGCATCGGTCACATCGAATTCTCCGTCCAAAGTCAGTTTGTCCAGCACCTTCACTTTGCCAGGTGGCAAAGCCATTTTAGTTCTCAGATTAACCAGCCCACTCATCATCGGCTGCGTTGATTTCGTGGCCAACTGCAGCAAATCTTCCAGCCGTGCTTTGGGTGCCACGACATCAAGACGAATCAAGTGCCCCTGCTTTTCGGGCACACGCACCACGCTGCCTTTCGCAATAATTTGCGAGCGAATCAACGTCGCGCGAACGGGATGCAGATACGTATTGCCATTGGTGCCGTCCACCGTGGCGGAAAATTCCGTGTGCAGCGGCACCGCCCGTCCCACCGGATCAATCGAGAAATCCGGCGTGTCGGTGAAGCCTTCTACCTCAATACTCTGCAGCACGCCTGAATACTTGCCGCTTGAAGACAATATCCCGCCAATACCTGGAAGCGGCCCGAGATCCGCGTCCGTAAACGTGTACGAACCAGAAACCGCCGTGCCGCCAGGGTCTTCCACTTGCCAGGGTCCAAAGGTTCCATTCGTTCGAATTTCTCCTACGGGTTTGGCGTTTGTCAGGTTGCCACGAAAGGAAAACGGTTCTCCCGCACCCACGGAGCCCAAAACTAAATCGTGAATATCAAAATCAAGTGGTTGTTTGCCGCTTTGTTTCGGCAGAATCAGCAGCGTGGTGTTATCGCACACCACGTGGTCAATCGTAATTCTGGGAAGCGCTTTTTTTATTTTTGTGATTGGCGGAGGTGCCGGTTCCCCCGGTGGCTGCCCGCGAGGTGGAATGCTGATCACCATATTATCCAGGTGCACGCCCCGGATATGCCGTGGAACCCTTAAAATTCCAATAAATCCAAGGTGAAACGTGAATTGCTGGATCTGAATCATCGGCGGAACATCAGTGCGATTGTGAAAATAAATCGCCAACTTGTCCCCGGTAACGCTCATTTCTGGAAAAGCCGTCACATGAATCGATTCCAGCTCCACGCGGCTCTCGAATCGTTCCGAAAGTGCGCGCACCACCCAGTCGCGCGTAACGTCATCTACGTCACGGAACCGCTGATACAGAAGCGCCCCAGGAATAATGAACACCAGCAGGACAACGCACAGCGCCACAATCCACGCGCGTGAACGCGGTTTTCCGCTCTCTTCGGACGCCATGACGGGAGAATACCGCAGTGCCGCTTACGGTGCTGGGAATAATTCCGCATGCGCCGGCTTGGCTGCAGCGGCGCTAGCCACAATATTTACCGCGGCCTGAAGATCTATGGTCACAGGCGGCAAACAGATTTCCGTGCTGCATGCTTGGTAGCGCATCTTCAACGGAATCTTCTGCGCTCCGACGGGCGCGGTGGACAATGCGGTGACCGGCATGTGCAAAGTCACCGTCCCCTGGTAAACATTCAGCGGAGTCTTCGAAAAAGTGAAGGTGTGAAGCTGGCCTTTCGGATAAGCCACATCACCCGCCTTAAAGCCAACGGGCATCTCCGCGCGCAAATCCGTAGCGATCAAATAATCCGCCGATTTTTCTCGCGCATTCACATGAAACCCCGGGCGAATTTTGAAAACCACTGCCAATTGAAAAGGAACGCCGCGAGCCGCGGGATCCGCCGATACATAAACCGCTGGAGAAACAACCTCGTGGGGAGAAGGGATTTTTTGTGACTGCGCTATTCCTGCAACAGAAAGCAGCAACGCGGAAATTACTATAAGGGCATTCAACAACATGCCATTCCCGGGAACGTGACTCGCCCCACGAATTTTCAATCTGCGAAAAGTCACAGCGAAACCTGGGCCCCGAGCTGCTGCGAAATTACTCGCGCCATCACCGCGTGCAGGTTTTCGCCGGTCTTTTCCAGCACAAAGGCGTTTTGTTCCTCAGACCATCTCAGCTTGAAGCTGGTGGACAGCGCCGAAATCCAAATTTCCCGCACCGGAGTGTTGGGGGAAACGACAAACTTCGTCTCGTCATCGTCCTCAAACAGCACCTCCAGCTTCCCGCTTTCCCCCTCGACATCAAAACCATGTTCGTCGCCCGCAGTCAGCAAGCGTCTCTTCAGCTCCTCAAAAGCCTGGTCTGCTTTTCGTTGAAAGTCTTTTTCTTCCAGCATCTTTTCAGCGTACACGAAGAAACTATCTGGAGGGAAGCGGTACGTCTCTGACTGCAATCACGCGCCGCTAAAGTTGCGATTCGATCGCATGCGAGATTTCTTCGTAGCTGATCAAACCCGTAATCCGTTTCACCTGCTTGCCATCCCGCGAAATAAGAATGCTCGTGGGATACCCCAGCAGCCCGCCAAATTTCTCGGCAATGTCGTCATTGCCCAGCACAATTGGATAACTCATCGTCGACTTACGCCCGCTCACGTCGAATTGTTCCTTCGCCACGAACGGCGCCACCACACTTTTCCCTTCCTCATCCATCGCTACGCCCAGCACTGTGAATCCCTTGTTCCCATATTTCTGCTGCATCTCGATCAACCAGGGAATCTCCACCCGGCACGGATCGCACCACGTAGCCCAAAAATTTACCAGCACTACTTTGCCCTTGTAACCGTCCAGCGAAACATCTTTCCCGTCGAGGTCCTTGAAATGCACCACCGGCGCCGGCATGCCGATGGATTTATCCGCCGAATAGTCTTTGTGCGCCGCTGCATTATTCGATACGCGCGTCTTTTTGTCCGCATAGTACGTGGCCCCTATGAGTAGCAGCACGGTCGCTACGATCACGCCAACATTCTTCATTGTCATTACCCGATCTTAACCCGGCCGCTCTTAGAGTGAGAACCGGTTCAGAAAAGTCAGTTTCCCCGAGAGCCAGGTCAGCTTGTTAACGAACACCAGCCCCCCGACAAAAAGCAGCAGCGCCCCGCTGAAAACCTCCACCGCGTGAAGATATTTGCGAAAATTCTGATAGAAACGCAGGAACTGCCCGATACCTAACGCTGTAAGCAAAAAAGGCACCGCCAGCCCCGCAGAATAAACCGCTAACAGTAAAATTCCGCGAGCGATGGTGTCGCTGGCCGCCGCGAGCGCCAAAACCGTTGCGAGAATTGGCCCGATACAGGGTGTCCAGCCAAATGCGAAAGCAAATCCCAACAAAAACGCGCTCCAAACGCCAGGCTGCCCGATTTTGCTTTGTATACGCACATCGCGATTAAGCCAGCGGGCCATCGATGGGCCCAAAAACCCTATCAACGACAAGGAAAAAAAGTGGGTCGCGCCAAAACCCGCAAAAAGCGGCGCATGACGTACCAACGAGATGACTCCGAGAACAACCAATGCCGTCCCGATGATAAGTCCGGTTTTTAACGTCAGCTTGAGCAGCAATCCCAACAGATGCAGGCCAAATAGCAATATCAGCGCGCCCGCAATGGGCGCCAGAAAGCCTCGGTTTTGTCGGAGAAATGATCCGACTGCACTGGCCGATGCCCCGAAAGAAATAAAAACCGCAGAAAATCCCGCCACAAAAGCCAGCGAAGACCCAAACAGCCCGGAGGGCGGCAGTTCGCCTTTGCGCAGTTGTTCCATGCCGATTCCGGACAACATGGAAATGTAGCCGGGTACTAGCGGCAAAACGCAAGGCGACAAAAACGAAACCAGCCCCGCAAGAAATGCCCCGGCAAGCGAAACGTCGCTCATGGTTCAACGTTCCTGTGAAGTATGTTCATCGTGTATATTCCGGCCGAACCACCCGCAGACACACACCATTCTCCCATAAATGCATTAGACGCACTTCCGCTGCAAATGATGCGAGTTAGGCCTTCAAATTGGACGGTATTTTGGGAGGATTCGAACGCTGGCAAGTGTCGGCGATGTCCAGCAACAACTGCTCATCGTGCTCCGCGCCGATGAATTGCAAGCCAATCGGCAATCCCCCCGCGGTGAAACCGCATGGCACCGAGATCGCCGGGACGCCCGCCAGGTTCGCGGGACGATTCAGGCGCAACAGAAGCGCCCTCGCGGGATGGTCGGTTTGCGCAACGCGGATAGTTTCTTCACCAATCAGCGGCGCCGCAATCGGCGTGGTCGGAACCATTAGCGCATCGATCGCCTCTTTCTCCATCACCTTGCGCAATTGCGAGATGAAGCTCCTTCGCTGATCCTGCGATTCCAGATATTCCACAGCCAAAACTTTCATTCCCGTTTCGAGTCGCGCGCGAACGTCGTCGCTATATTCTGCTGCTCGACCAGGAAACCATCCTGATCGCTGATGATAATAACTGGCCTCAGCCCAGGCGATGCGGTTGCCCGCCTGTTCGGTTTGCGCCAAAAGAGGTATGGACACCTCTTTGATTTTTGCTCCGAGTGCGCTAAGTGACCGAACCGCAATATCAAAGCTTTTCCGCACTTCTCCGGAAATCACGTCAAAGAAAAATTCTCGAGGTACCCCGAGTCGAGGTTTAGAAAGTTTTCTTGCGACCCTCCCACGGCGACCTTCGCCTGGTACCTTGCCGTCGCCACCATCAACAATAGCTTGAAAAAGAATCACTGCGTCCGCCACCGTGCGCGCCAGAGGCCCAACACAATCGTGCGTCACCGACAAAGGAATGACGCCGGCGACGTTTACGCGATCAAGACCCGGTTTAAGTCCCACAATCCCGCATAGCGCCGCCGGTATTCGAATCGAGCCTCCGGTATCCGTGCCAACACTGCCAAAACAAAGCCCGGCAGCCACCGCAGCAGCCGAACCACCGCTCGAACCTCCAGGAATTCTGCTCGTATCCCACGGATTTCGCACCGCTCCATAGTGCGGATTGTTATTTGTCACCCCATAAGCAAACTCGTGCATGTTGGTCTTGCCAAGCAAAACCGCTCCAGCTTGTTTCAGGCACGTAACGACCGGCGCATCCCGCTCAGGAAAATAATCGCGAAGAATCTTCGATCCGGCGGTAGTACGAGTGCCAGCAGTACAAATATTGTCTTTCAGCGAAAGTGGAATACCATGCACGAGCCCGCGATCTATTCGTGTTTTACGCTTTCCCCTTACGCTAAGCTCCGCTTCCGCTCTCTTCGCCTGTATCCGTGCCAATTCATCTGTCACCGTGATGTACGCATTTAATTTTGGGTTGGTTCGTTCAATCCGCGCGAGCATCAACTCCGTCAATTCCACCGGCGACAGTTTGCCAGCTCGAAAAAGACGGGCGATCTCAGCGATCGTGGCAAATACTAACTCGGTGTCATTCATCTAAATTCGTTCGTGAAGAGTATTCACGCTCATCCAGTGATCCTCATCAATAAATCTTCTCTTGCCGCCGCAAATTTCCAAACGTGCCGATATTCGCGATGATAAACGCCACCCGAAACTGGTTCTCCGTGCGTACCTGGCCCAGCGCGATGCGCCGGTATTCCAGCGACAGTCCGCAGCATCGTCCGTTATAGCTGACCTGCACAAGCTGGTTCTGCAGTTCGTGATTGGTTAGATCGTAGCTGATGCCCGCGGCCGCACCGAAGCCCTGGATATTTTGGCTGCCGTAGCCGAATAATGTGCGCACTTGATTCGAAATTGGCTGCAGGATGGGATTCGCGTTCAGCCGAAAATGGGCAACCGTCGAGAACCATTTTCCATACGGTTTCACTTTTAGCAGCGAGCCGATGGTAGTCAACTTTGCAATGTTCGGATCGTACTCCAGGATCTGCTCGATGTCGTACTTGATGCCGGGCGAAATCGTCACATCGCTGATCAGCGGCGACCAGCGCACCGGCCCGAGCGCGAACGCAAATGGCGTGATGGAATTGAGCGCCTGAAATACGTTGCGTTCCCCCGCAACCGCGGCTCCTCCGAAAGTCGGATCAAAATAATGTCTCTGCACTAAACGCCACGAAATCAACTCCCGCGCCTCGTCGTCGCCATCCTTCTTGACGAAAAATCGTTGCGTGACCCCGTACTCTATTTCGTTCGTATCCGTGATCGTAGAGTCCGAATCGAAGCGAATGAAGTCCGCAAAGTTGTTCACGCCCGTAACGTAGCGATAGATAACCACCGGCTCAATCGAATGTTTATATCTTCTCTTTGATTTTGGCCGCTCAAAGAAACGCTCCAGCGTTGGCGGCCGCAGGTCCACTGTAAATTCCCCGGTGTTTCGCACAATCGCTCGATTGCTCACCGTTTCAGCCGCCGTCAACGAAGCCCCGTAACGCGTCGTCCGGAACGCGGCGGTAGTCGTAATGCCAAGCCAATCTCCCAGATGAATGGGCACCGTCACACGTGGAGCAAATTCCGTGCGGCCCACAAAACTCGGCGTATTAATCTCTCTGTCGGAGCGGTGCAGCGCATCCACAAAACTTTCCAATCCAAAATAAACCGGCAAGTTCCTCCATGGGGCTTGCTCCACGGAATCAAAACGCGCCTCCGGAAGATTGCGAAGGGTGACCCCCGTAGCTGGGTTTATCTGCAAAAAACTTTTGTCGTTCAAGCCCGCGAAATTTAGGCTGAACCCGCGGAAATTATTGCTGAGGAAAACCGCACTTCGTACTTCGGAGTTGATGGCGTCGCCATAGGTGTCCGCAAACGCGAGTCGAAAGGTGAGCGAAGAAAGATGGTTATAGTCCGTAACGAATCGCCACCCGCCAGGCAATTCCGATTGGATTTCCAGGCGCTGCTCCTCGCCGCCCTGTGGTTGCCGGACTCCCCCGACTGACAGGCCGCGATCGTCGACGCCAAAGTACGTGTAGTTGATTGACGTACCTTCAAACGGCTTGGCGCGCAGCGTGCCTCGTTCCAGTGCTCCGCGGGAACTCATATATTGCGCTCCCAGCGTGGCGTCAAACCACGGTTTGGGAGCCCAGTAGAAAGCGTCGCCGAACGTAAACCCCTTCCGCGAGCTGTCCCCAATATCCGGGATCAGAAATCCGGACTCCCGCACTTTGCGGCCGGCTGGCGCAGTGGCATATGGCAACCAAACCAGCGGAACGCGAAACAGCCGAAAGTTTGCGTTCACCATCGCCACAGTTTTTTCCAGTTGCACTCGCGCGTGCGGCGCAAAGAATTGCCACGTGGGATGTTCTGCGTCGCAGATGGTGATCCACGCTTGTTCAATTACGTAAACATCTTTTGTAAAGCGCTCCACTTCCTGAGCTTCGAAGTACAGAGGATTGTCTGACAGCAAAACGTTGGGATTTGGCCGCCGCTCGATCTTTACCGTGCCGCGAACATTATGGAAAACGCCGTGGCCGGTTTTAACGTTGTAGTGCGCCTCGTCGGCCTCCACATGCTGATTCTCAAAATCAAATTGCACGTGGCCCCGCGCAAACGCCTCGGAGGTTTTTTCGTTGTATTCCACGTGATCCGCCCGTAATCGCGAATCCCCGTAGCGAATATCCACGTCATCGTCGGCGATATACAAATCCCCTCGTCGGCTTTGCGGACCGCGAGACGAAAGATCAGCCACGCCTCCGGTTTTAAATGGGAGATGCGCCTGCTGTGCCGCCGTTCTTGTCGCGGGCACGGCAAAAATATAGAAAAGTAAAAAAGTCGGAACGAGGCGGCGGCAAGCCGCGGCGGGAGCATTCCGCGCGGGGACAGGGCGGTTTACACCAAACATGTAAGCCATGAAAGCAGTTGGATAGCCTAGCATGGGCTCGTCACCGTGAGTAGGCGACGAGTACAAGATGCGGCCGGGAAGCCAGCAGATGCCCTTGTCTCGAAATTAAGTCGAATTAATTCAAAATTAGTCTTGCGAACTATTTTTTGTCACAAGGAAGCCGCGATCAGCAGGCAGTGTCACTGTGTAAATCTCATCGAACCCTTCGTCAGCCGAGGGCGGAACAAGTTTCTTAAACGCCGCCGCCACCGCTGGAGCCGGGACTTTTTGTTTTCCCGCGCGTAAATTATTTCGCTGCATGGCCTCCCGCAAGCTCGCTTCGAAAAAGTAAGCCACCGTGCGAAAGCCCGCCGCGCGAGCAGGCTCTATATAGCGCGCACGGTCCGACCGAAGCGGGTTGGTGTTGTCAATGACAAACGGCTGCCCGCCTTGGAGGCACGCAGCTACCAGCAGTTCTTCCCGGCGGCGCGTGCGCAACATATCCAGATTGATGCGCACGTGAGTATCGAAAAACCGCTCGCGGAAGAAAGTGCTTTTGCCGGATCCTTGAATTCCAATAAAAATTACAGCTTCCATACCGTTGTGGCGAACGTTCTGGCGCTTGTCGCGATCGCCGCGAAGCTCGGCCTGCGGATTTTGATTCGCGTTACGTGTACCGTATTTTCGGTAATTTCGGTGGCCTCGGCCCGTGTCGAATCGCCGAGATTACCGGCTCGTAACCAAGCTCGGCGCCTTCTCGCACGGACCTCAGCATCAGTCCGCCACGGCTCATATCCCCGCGCCCGACAAACGCCGACGGAAAAAGTAGCCGCTCATCAAAAATACCTATCAACGGCTCAACATATTTCGCGGTAGCGATGCTGCCAAGCAGCACAATGTCGCATCTCTTTCCGGCCTTGCGCAACAATTCCTGCGCGTCACGTTCCAGCGGCACGCGGTACCGCGCATCAGCCGCATCCACTCGAACGTCCGCAATCTCCAGCATCTCGTCGTGCGTCATGAGCGCGTCCGGCGACACCAACCCACGTCCCGCCGTAATCACAAATATTCCCGGCACTCCCGCCGGCGGTGAAGCAAAAGTCCGTGCATAAGAGAGCTTGCCCCGAAAATACAATCCGCTGATAAAACTGAATAATTCTCCTAACGGTAACCCATCATTACGCAGCCGTCGCGCCAGTATGAACCGTGCGTTCTCGCTCATGATCATTTTCGCGCGAACCCCGCCGGCATTTGCAGGCGAAAGAAGAAAAATCCTATGTGGCACCCGCGGCTGTGAACTAGGCATCGGTTGCCGATAGTTTGATTTGGTGCCTGAGGCTCGTTTCGTTTGTGTCATTGCAGGTAATCGACGAGGCAAAACAATTAAAGCAAATTCATAGCTGACTTATTTTCGCGCTTTACTTGCTTCATGGTGCACTCGCGTGGATCCTTCTCCAGGCGCCACCGCAGGAATTTAGTCCCATGACGGAATCTGCCGCCGGTGAAGTGATCAAACTGCACTTCCGCCACCAGCTTGGGTTCGAGCGGCTGCCACTCCATCGAATGTTTTGTGCTCCAGCGGCTCAGCCCGCCAGGCGCTTTTCCCGTAAATCCTGGGGGCTTGATTATTTTCTCCAACTTTTTGGTCAATGCCAAGCGCTCGTCCGCCTGGATCGACGAGCTGAATCCCACATGGTCCAGCAAATCCTCATCATTGTAGAGGCCCAGCAGCAACGACCCGACCAGCGGTTTTTTCTCCAGGTATCTAAATCCTCCAACTACGCAATCGGCGGTGCGCTGCTTCTTGATTTTCTGCATCCCGGTGCGTTCGCCCGTTTGATACGGGAGATCTTTACGCTTGGCAACTATTCCATCCAGCCCCACGCCCATGTGGAACCATTTCCGCGCAACCGCTAAATCATCGGTCGCCGGAGACAGACTGATGGAACCATTTTTGTCGAAAAACTTTCGTGCGAACCGCCCCAGCTCCTGTCTCCGCTTTTCCAGCGGCAGCTGAACCAGCGATTTTCCGTTCTCATCCACCAACAGATCAAAAACGATAAACACGGAAGGGTGTTCCTGGCTCAATTTCAAAACGCGGCTGGCCGCCGGATGGATGCGTATCAACAACTCATCGAAGGACAAATGCCCATTCACGGGAATCGCGATTTCGCCATCCAAAACAAATTTCTTCGCTTTAAGCTCCAGCAGCGTCGCAGCCAGTTCCGGAAAATAACGCGTCAGCGGCCTGCCCGATTTCGATTCCAGATCGAGCTGCGCCCTATCCCGAAACGCCAGGCACCGGAATCCATCCCATTTAGGTTCATATTGCCACTCGGGTCCCTCGGGCAGCTCCGTAGCCGGCAAGGCCTCCATCGGCGCGTATTGTTTTTTTAGCGGTAGCGTCATAGAAACGATTTCAAATCCACGCGATTCTTTTCTTCCAACAGCGGCTTCCACAGATCGTCGATTTTCCTGAGCCGCACCGGCACATTTTTTACCGTGAAATCCTCGATGCGCACTCCGCGCTCCACTTCTTCCCAAGTTACAGGCGTCGAAACCGTCGCGGCAGGTTTCGGCCGCACGGAATAAACAGAAGCCAGCGTTCTGTTCCATGCATTCTGATTGTAATCAACCAGCACATGCCCGCGCGGCCGCTTCGCCACACGATATTCCGCCGTAATTATTTTCGAATGACGCGCTTCCAATTCTTTCGCAAATGCTTTCGCAAAACTCCATACCTGCTTCTGCGTGGGCCCTCGCTTAATGGCCACGTAAACGTGAATCCCTCGCGACCCAGTAGTCTTCGCGTAATTTTGTATTTTGATAGAATCCAGCGCCTCTCGAACTATCAACGCGGTCTCCAGTACCTCCTTGAAAGATGCGCCGACGACCGGGTCCAGATCAAAATGAAGATAATCCGGCCGGTCCACATCGTCGCATCGCGCGTACCACGGATTCAGATCAATGCACCCCAGATTCACAACCCACAAAAGCGACGACAAATGTTGAATCACCGGAAAGCCAATGACATTACCGGAGCCGTGCTCGATGGAACATATAGGAATCGAATCCGGCCGCGGCGACGGCGCCCGCTTCATAAAAAAGAATTCGCCATTTATGCCGTTGGGATAACGCTTCATGACCATGGCGCGATTCTGAAGATGCGGCAACAGCCACGGTGAAACATCCAGATAATATTGCAGCAGGTCTCGCTTGGTCAGGCCCAGTTCAGGAAAGTAAATTTTTGACAAATTTGTGAGATTTACCGGCCGGCCCTCAACACTTAGCGTAACGTTCTCAATGTTGCGCGGTATCTCCAAGCCCGCTGGTTGTGCGATTGCGTCGCTTTTCTTCGAACGGGAACGTAGCGGAGTCGCAGCTTTACGCGGAGAAGCCACCGCTTTGCGCTTAGGCGCTGCTTTGGCCTTGGCTTTGGATTTCACGCTGGTTAGATGTCGTTTCGCAAGATTGCGGTCTTTTTATTATTGGTAGCCCGCCTTTAGTGAAAATCGTGCGACGTAGTCGGCGCGCTGGTAATTGTTAACGGCCGGATGCGCTGCGATTTCACCGAAACCACATTGTCCTGGTTCTGCAACTGCCCTTCAATCATCAAAAATTGTTGATGCACGACCACCACGTGACATTCTTCAAATAGCTGCGGCGAAATTATAGCGTTGGCAATACCAGTCTCATCTTCTATGCTCAAAAATACGAATCCCTTGGCAGTGCCTGGGCGCTGTCGCGCAATCACCCCTCCAGCAATGCGCACCTGCATCCCATCCGGCAAATGCGGCAATTCTGCGGCGCTGCGAATCCCCATTTTTCGCAGATCCGTGCGATGATAAGCCATGGGATGCGGACCCACGGTCATTCCCGTGCCACGATAATCGGCCACCAATCGTTCTTCCGCAGTCATCTGCGCGAGCGGCGAGGGTGCGGAATCATCATTTTCCGACGCACTTTCAATTAAAACGTTTTCTTCCAAATCATTTTTTCTTACATCATCGCAAAGTTCATACAAAGGACCGGCAGATCGCGCCGTTCTCTCCACTTGCCACAAAGCGCTGCGTCGATGAAATCCGCGCTCGTTTCCCAAGCGGTTCAAAGCCCCCACTTCCGCGAGCACCGCCAATTCCGATTTCTGAATTCGCGGAAAGCGGCGTTTTAAATCATCCACCGAGGTAAATGGACGCGCCGCGCGTTCGCGAACAATTTCGGCCCCTATTTCCGCGCGCAAACCTTTCACATACCGCAGCCCCAATCGCACCGCAAACTTCTCCTCGATTTTTTCCAGCGTGCAAAGCCAATTCGAACACGTGATATCAATTGGTCGCACCCGTAAACCGTGCCTTTGTGCATCCGTGACCAGCGAAGGCGGCTGATAAAAACCCATCGGCTGATTGTTTAGCATCGCCGCCGTAAACGCCGCCAGGTAATGACACTTCAAATACGCGCTGGCGTACGCGATCAACGCAAAACTAGCCGCATGCGATTCAGGAAATCCATACAACGCAAACGAAGTAATCGAACGAATAATCGTTTCCTGCGTTTCGCCGCTAATGCCATTTTTATCCATTCCCCGTCGCAACTTGAGCTCTACATCTTTCATGCGCTTTTCGGAGCGCTTGAAACCAAAAGCCCGCCGCAACTCTTCCGCTTCTCCGCCGCTGAATCCCGCGGCAATCATGGCCATGCGCAGCAGTTGCTCCTGAAAAAGGGGCACCCCCAGCGTGCGCGCAAGAACCGGCTCCAGCGAAGGATGCAAACACGTCACCGGCTCGCGCCCCTGCCGCCGCTTTAAATAAGGATTCACCATTTGCCCGACAATCGGCCCAGGCCGAATAATCGCCACTTGCACAACAATGTCGTAGAAACAAACCGGATGCAGTCGCGGTAAACACGCCATCTGCGCGCGGCTTTCAATTTGAAACATCCCCACGGTATCTGCTTTTTGCAAAGTTTTATAAACCAGCTCATCGTTGGCCGGTAATCGGCTCAAATCCACTTCTTCTCCATAATCATCGCGAATAATTTTCAGCGAATCCTCCAGCACCGCCATCATCCCCAGCCCCAGCAGATCCACTTTCACGATCCCCATATCCGCGCAATCGTCTTTATCCCATTGCACCACTACGCGCCCCGGCATCGTCGCCGGCTCCAGCGGCACGACAGAATCCAGTTGCCCCTGGCAAACCACC
>DASYJM010000379.1:0-9054 GCA_035996445.1 Candidatus Acidiferrum sp.
TTCCAGACGCGCTCCGATGGAAGCTCGCAGACGCAGCGATTCCCTTTTACTTTTCCTGTTCCCGGCGATCCCGCCAATAAGACACTGGATTATTCCAGATACTTGCCGCTCTCGTTCTCACCCGGATTCGACATTCACAACAGACTGCCATACGCGGAGCACTACAACTTGTCTATTCAGCGGGAGTTGAGCAAGTCGACGGTGTTGACCCTGGCCTACGTCGGAACGCAGGGACACAGATTGATTGCGCAATATGACGCAAACCCCGGCAACCAGGCGCTCTGTCTAACTCTGAGCGATCCGGCAAATGTTTTTCCGGGTAGCCCAACTTGTGGCCCTAATCTTGAGCAGCAGACGTATACCCTACCCACGGGCAGTTACGACCCCGTTAATCAAGTCTGTGTGTCAGGATGCATCTTTGGCACGCGGGACAAGCTTGGGCCAAATTTCAGCCAGAACAATAGCTTCACTGCTGACATCGCCAATTCAAATTACAATGCGGGACAGATTACTATCGAGCGGAAGGCGGCTGATTTTACATTTCTGGCAGCCTACACTTACTCGAAAGGCATAGACGACTCGTCCGGCTTTGGGCAGTGGGTGAATTTCGCCAATCACAGGCTCAGCCGCTCACTCTCAGCGTACGACACCACTCATAATTTCGTTGTGAGCTACATCTGGGCCGTTCCCTTCGACCGGGCATTCACAGGACTGCCGAAGCGACTTACGCAGGGATGGGCTCTTAACGGCATTACCCGATGGTCGGGAGGGCTACCCATCGGGCTCATGGAGGGTGATGATCAATCCTTAACTGGCAGTCCAAACACCGATGTACCTAATGTGGTGGGGAAAGTCGTGACTCAGAATCCGCGCAATGCGAATCCGAATTGTCCCACAGCGGACACCACGGGATGTTTTTTCCTGCCGCAAGCGTTTGCGCCTGGTCCGCTCGGTCAATTCGGCAATGCCAACCGCCAATTCTTCCATGGCCCAGCGATCAGCAACACGGATTTCGGCATTTCGAAAAGAACCACCATCAAGGAGTCGATGGGGTTCGAGATCCGCGCCGAATTCTTCAACATTTTCAATCATGCCCAGTTCAAGAACCCCAGCGGTGATATCAGCGGCAATCAGTTCGGCCAGGTGACCAGCGCGCGCGATCCCCGCATTGGGCAGTTCGGTGCCAAGTTCTACTGGTAACGGCGTGGCATTTCGCCGGACTGGGTGGACATTGTCACAGGCAGCCGGGGGGCATAGTAGGCGTTCTGGCTTGACCGCGGTCAGCGTGGCAACGCGTTATAATATCGCGTCATAATATATTGATGAATGATTCCGGGGCGTCCTTTCACTCGGGCGGGCTGAGGGCGTTTCTGCTGCTCTTCAGCTTTTTCATCTCGCCGCCAACATATGCTCAGACGGCGGGGAGTTACCGCCAACAGGCCATCGAGCTCTCTCAGAAAAAATCCTGGGATCAGGCCATCGTCAAATACCACCAGTCGCTGGCCCTTGCACCCAACGACCCGCTCACACATTACAATCTCGCGCTCACGCTGAAATATAAAGGTGATGCAAGACCGGCTATAGAAGAGTTCGAGACCGCGCTGCGGCTTAAGCCGAACTGGTCGGACGCGCACTATGGATTAGGCGCGACCTATTATGATGTGCATGAGCAGCAAGCTGCGCTTAAGGAACTGCACGCCGCCATAAAACTCAATCCCGCAAATGCCCCGGCACATCGCCTAGTGGCTCGGATTTACGTCGAGCAGAGCGACCTATTGGCGGGCGAAGCAGAGTTTCGCCGGGCGCTGGCACTCAAACCCACGGCCGAGTTGCACTTCGAACTGGGACTTACGGAAGGACAGATCGGCAATCTTGATGCTGCGGCTGCTCAATTTCGAAGTGCCATTCGCATGAATCCCGCATTCGCACTCGCGCATTCGCTCCTGGGCATAACCGAGCGACGTCAGGGAGATCACAACAGCGCTCTTGAAGAGTTTCGCAAGGCTGCCGAGCTTGATCCCAAAGATCCGGAGACGCATTACAACCTGGGCATGGAACTCAAAGCCGGAGACGATTTGATCGGTGCCATCGCAGCGCTCCGGCGGGCGATTGAGTTGAAACCGGAGATGGAAAAAGCCCGCTACAACTTGAGCATCGCGCTGCGGGCACAAGGGCAAGCTGGGCCCGCACAAAAAGAAATGGAGGATCTGAAAGGGCTGCAGGAGTTTCGCGCGCACCTGGCGCAAGCAAAATTACTTATCCTGCAGGGCGTGGAGGCTTTGAAGAAGGAGCAATTTGCCGATGCACTTGGAATGTTTCAGAAGGCGGTCGAGCAAAGTCCCGAATTACCGACCGGCTACTACTATCTCGGTGTTGTCTCGGAACGCACAAGGGACATCGCGAACGCGATAAAAGCTTACGAGAAAGCCATCGAGCTGAAACCGGATTACGCTCGGGCACAGTCCAGTTTAGGATTGTTGTACTGGCGGCAAAATGATCACGTGCGGGCGATCGAGGAGTTCCAGCAGGCGGTGATGTCAGATCCTGATCTGGCGGAGGGACATTACAATTTAGGCTTGGCGCTTTCGGAGTCAGGACGACCCGACGAAGCCGCGAAAGAGCTGAATCAAGCTATTAGTCTCGATCCCAAATACACGGACGCCCGGATTCAGTTGGGGTTGGTGCTGAGCCAGGCGAATGATACCGCCGGCGCCGCCAATGTCTTCCGCGAAGTCTTGCGCCGCGACCCGAATTTCGCGGAAGCACATAATAATTTAGGATTGGTGATGCTGCAGGCAGGTGATTTTCCCGCGGCCGAGGCCGAGTTTGTCAAGGCGGCGCGCCTCAAGCCTCAGTATGCGGAGGCGCACTACAACCTTGCGTTGGCGCTTCATCAAGAAGGAAAGGCGGAACGATCGCGCGCGGAATTTGAAAAGGCATTCGAGATTGCGCCGGAGTTAAGAAATGCTCCACGCCCGTAAGGACCACGCCACACGCCTCCCGGAGGTGAGGCAAGGCGGACTCTCTCGCGGTCTAATCCCGATGACACTCTCTGCTTCTTGGAGTTTTCCGCGGTGCGCTTCGAGCGATCCTCATTAGATGTAACGAGGAATTGCAAGCCACATGTTCCGGAGGAAAGTTCGGGCCCGAGTCATGGTCAATAGGCGCGGCAAGGAGTTCCTTAAAATACAAATGTGGGCTACTAACGCCGTCACGTATCAATTAGTTCTAGCGAACTGTTACTGCGTCACGGCAGAGCTCGCGATTGGCAGCATTCGTGCCACAACACCAAGCGTTTTGGGGGCGTATTTACGCCTCTAGCTGGAGCGCCCATAAATTATTTAGAATTCAAGACGCAGAGGTGAATCACGGCGATAATTGCATTGCCGCCAGTCCCTCACTCGTTGTAACTACATGAGCTTTCTTTTGGGTGACATAGTCCACGATTTCCTGAAGTAATTCATGCCGGACGCTCGTCGGATTGCCGTCCTCATCCACACCATGGAGGAGCAAGACCAGCCAGTACCCGCCCGTATCCGCCTCATCTATGGCTCGTTTTACGCTCTTTAACGTGGTCTTAGAGTCCACAATCTGGCTGTTTAAAAGAAGCGCCTGACTTTCCCCGTCGTTGAACCCGGCATTGGCGGTCCGCGCACCCTGAAAACCCGCAGCCTTGACGACAGAAATCACTCTGTCATTGAAGTCTCCGTACGGATAGGAGAACGTCGTCGGATGAATGCGCAGCGCTCGCAGGTCGTTTAAAGACCCATTAACTTCGTCCGCTATTTCCGCCTCAGCAAGAGTGGATAGATGGGGGTGGCTTCTGGTCTGTGCACCAATTTCATGGCCGTGAGCTTGCATCTCTAAAAGTTGACTTGCCGTGACGAAAGTCGATTGTCCAATGCTTCCAGTAATAATGTATTGCGTACTTTTTATTCCCGCCTTATCGAGCAAGGGCAAGCCAAACTTGTACGCTGACTCGTATCCGTCATCGAAGTTAAAAGATATCAGGCCTTCAAAATGTCGGCGCCGAATGCCTTTCACAATCTGGTCCGCCCGAGTCTTCACCCTTGCGGGATACTCTATTGGATTGAAGCCCCCTCGCGGACCCGGGATGATCGCGGTCAAGAAAGCCGCCTGCTCGCAATTCAGCGAAGAAGCCGAGGTTTGAAAGTAGTGCTGTGCGGCAGCTTCAGCTCCGTATATACCATCGCCCCATTCGATAACGTTAAGATAAATCTCCAGTATTCTCGTCTTCGGCAGAAATATTTCCATTTCCAGCGCGACGATGATCTCTTCGACCTTTCGCAGCGGGTTCTTCGATCGCGAGAAGAACAGATTCTTAGCCAATTGCTGGTCGAGAGTCGATGCTCCTTTGACAATTTTCCGCGCCTTCCAATCTGTCTTTAGCGCTCTCAATGTTGATCTGGTATCGAACCCCGGATGTCTCCAAAATTCGGCGTCTTCTTCCGCAACTACTCCGTGAACAAGATGTGGAGAGATTTGGCTATACGGGATCCAAATTATCTGGAATTTTAAAGCTTTCCCTTGTTCGGCCAGCTCTCGGCTTCGTTGCCTTATGAAGGACGTCGTCTGTGGATTAGAGCGCCGTAAACGGATAACCCGAAATAAAATAATACCCTGATAGATAGCGAAAGCGGCTAAAACCCCAATTACAAGGACAACCTTTAGACGACGATGTTGTCCATTGGGACGCGAGCAACTTCTATTTTTCCGAGATGTAGGAAGCGGCAAGATAGCGCCGTTAAAAGTACATCTTCTTTAACAGCATAACGACCAATTATAATCCGCTCGGCAGCCGCTCCGGTGCGGATTTACTGGAGGATTGATGCAAGCTGCAACCGTGAGCGCAATTCGATGCTTGTGGGCAGCAAAACCCGCACGCATGAAAGACTTACGGTAGCTACTCTGACCAGTGTCAGCCGCTGTTTTCTGTAGCTCGATGAAACACCAAAGCGAGGGTGATGACCATTCGCCAAGCTGAACAGAGGATAGTTACGACGATCGGAGTGGCCCTCATTTGGTCGCTGTTTTTATATGTGCTGGACAGGTATGAAACAAAACATCAGGCTGAAAGTAACCCATCCCCAGCCTCCGCCGCACAGCGATTTGGCAGGAGGGTCGACAAGATACTTGGAGGTGCTCCGGCAAACAAAGGCGCATGGGGATTGTTGATTGTCGACGCTGAGACAGGCGAAAGGCTTTACGAACACAATCCCGATAAATACTTTCTGCCCGCGTCCAATATGAAGCTTTTCACTACAGCCTTGACGCTTGCAACGCTTGGTGCAGATTATCGTTTCCACACCACCCTGGAAAGCACCGGAACAATAACGCGTGAAGGAAGACTGACAGCCAGCCTTTCACTGGTAGGCCGCGGTGATCCCAATCTTTCAAATCGAAAATTTCCGTTTGAGTTAAAAGAGGAATTTGAGGGACCAGCTGAAAAGGCGCTCGCGGACCTCGCGGATCAGTTAGTGGCAAAGGGAGTGAAGGTAATAGCCGGCGATATCATTGGCGATGACAGTTATTTCCAGCGCGAGCGTTATCCAAGTGGTTGGGAAGTAGACGACATTGTGTGGGAATACGGAGCGGCAGTTTCCGCACTGGTAGTAAACGACAACACGGTTACGCTAACGCTGAGACCGGGCCGAGTTGCTGGTGAAGCAGTGCAAGCAACCATTACTCCATCAACCCAAGACTTTACGGTGGGGAATATGGTTGTAACTGCCCCGGCACGTGCGAAGGCACAATTGACTCTAACGCGCGAACCCGGAGCGCATTTGGTGGTTGTGAAAGGGGCGCTGCCTAAAAAAAGCCCACCGCGAAAACTGATCTTGGCCATCGAGGAACCAGCGCTTAATGCCGCCATGATAATGAAGGAATTGTTGGAGGCACGCGGCGTGCAAGTTGAAGGTGTGGCCACGGCGCGACACGAATCTGTAACAAGCGATTCGCGTGGTTCAATCCAGCAAATTTTTGCGGAGCATCTCTCCGTACCGCTTCGGGATGAGGTAAAAGTAGTCAACAAACTTAGTCAGAATTTGCATGCGGAAGTATTGTTACGTGCCGCAATGCGGGAAACCGCTCCGGGGAAAGATCCGGGAGAGCTAGTGAAATTTACGACGGACTTTTATGCAAAAGCCGGCATTGCTCCAGATGACGTCATACAAACTGACGGCTCGGGATTATCACGCCGTGACCTAGTGACGCCCGTTGCCGTCGTTACATTATTGCAGTACGCCCAGACGCAGCCATGGTTCGGTCCATACTATTCTTCGCTGCCCGTTGCGGGCGTGGACGGGACGCTAGAAGATACGTTGAAGGATACCGTGGCCGTTGGGAGAGTACATGCAAAAACGGGGTCGTTTGAGCATGTAAGAACTCTTTCGGGATTTGCCGAAACGCCGGCAGGGCGACGGTTGATTTTCTCGTTTTTGAGCAACAACCAACAAGGTAAAAACCGCGAGTCCGCGGACGCAGTGGAAGAACTGTGCGTGGCGATGATTGAAGAGTTTAATGCGCTTCTACCAGAGCGCACGCGATTTCTTATTTGCGATACCAGAGATTCCAGGGGAGAGAGCCACAATTAGCGTTGGACTCCTGCGTTTGGTGGCTATACTTGAAAGCGAGTCACGTAAAAGGGATCGACAAATTCACGAACACCAAAAAAGTACGCTCGATTTCTGTCGGAGAAAGTCCATTTCAGTCAACATACACCAAGTAGGTATAAAGCTTTTTGATATTATAAGATGCGATATAGACTTTGATCAACAATCTGCGGCGATAAAGTGGCTGTTAGCCGCGATTGTCATTGGGGTGTATTCCGTTAGTGTGTTTGTCTCCGTGAGTAACACTATTATTCCAACAGGTATTGTCATTCATCATTCCGCTACACTCGGACCTCCGGTAAAACTTGCGCTGCTGCGTAAAGCTCACGAGAAAAGGGGATTCAATAGCTTCTATTGGGGACGTGTTTATAGTATCGGATATCACTATCTGATCTACCCTGATGGCACGATTGTCCCGACGCGTCCCGAACATCTGCGGGGAGCGCACGTCCGGGGACATAACACATATATTGGAATCTGCCTTATTGGAAACTTCAGTTCGTCGTCTAACCATGACGACAATGCTCAATCGTTGCTTCCAACAATTGCACAAATGCACTCCCTGAGCGAACTGTGCAACAGACTTGGCGAACGCTACGGTTTCCGGTTAGATCAAATAAAGTTACATAGAGATCTTGACTTAACAACGGAATGTCCGGGAGATCGGTTCCCTGTAAAAGACTTAATAGCCGAGCTTAAACCGCATTGACTTTTGCTGTCCGTCTCTCATCCAAGGTATCCGTAAGAAATTCGATTGGTGAGTCGGTTATTCCTCAAGAAAAATGACGGCTTCGGTGGACTTCCGAACTCGTCGTGAAAGTTTAACCCATAGTGCGACAAGTACCATTGGAGCGGTTCCAAGCAGTAGTCGAAGCGCTAATTTTCGCTTCCCTGCGCGCCAGCAGTGCCTCCAGGCCCAGTTCGCAGCGCGTCCCCCGATGATAGCGTATCGGCCGAGCGCGTTACCTCGATATTCTCCGTAGCGTTCGGAGCGAGCTAGTCGCAGTGTTCCGTCAGCTATCAAGGTGACATCTTTCGTACTATTTTCTTCGTGCTGGCGGTAGGCCGTCGTACAAGGTTCGTTGATGACAATACACGGGCTATAATTTCCGAGCTTAAGCAGGAGATGTAAGTCTTCCGCGTGAAACGTCTGGGATGTGCTGTTTCGCATACCTCCTACTTCCTCGAAAACGGCCTTGCGGACCACGATGCTACCCATAACGTTCGCAGTCTTATGGGAGTGGCCAATGGGTTTCGTTTTTGAAAGATAATCCTTGAACTTGAATACCTCCACAGAACGGGCCATCGGTGTCTCAGGCGTTTCTTCGTTTTGAAAAAGCAGTAAACTTCCTAAGACGAGCGGCGGTGCATCAAAGCTGCGGATAACCCGATCAAAGATGGATAGAGCGAAAGGGAAAAAATAGTCGTCACTATCAAGGAACACCAGGTATTCCCCTAGAGCAGAAGCCGCTGCTTTGTTACGCGCGACCTCTGGACCTTGGTTGCATTGTTGAATAACTCTTATGCGATTTCCGTAAGATTTCAACACTTCTAGCGATCCATCTCGCGACCCGTCGTCGATCGCGATGAGCTCATAGTCACTAAAGGATTGTGCCAGGACCGAGTCGATAGCCTGCCGGACGTACTTCTCCCGGTTGTAAACAGGCATCAAGACGCTAAATCGCACATTCATTTCTACCCTTGCGTCGAATGGAGCACGGACTGTTCCGAGTTGCTCGGTAGTCGTGGTTCGCTTTTTCGCCTTTTTCCGTTGTCGGACTTGGGCATCGTCTCAGATCATCTAGCAAGACATGATTCTGGCTCCGCTGTGGATTTGCACTAGGGCCAGGGTGACAGGATATCTCTGATGAAAACTATGGGGAACTGCAATGTAGTATACGACGGATATTGTAGATGTACAGTAATTATGTTCGTCGGTGTGATTGTCGATTCCCCGAGCCCAGAAGCTTAAGGGGAAACCTACGCTTACAGTCTGGCGGAAAATAAAAGGTATTCTTAACGAGTCTCGAAGTACCTGCGCGGACAGTCGTGCTCACTGCAGCGCTAACTGACCTCCGCAAAAGCGCATTGCGGGGCCTCACTTGGGACCCCTTCGATGGTAAAGAATTGACCGCACGCGAAGCGTGTGGAATATCACGGTGAGTGAACCAAAAACTCGCCGCAGCTGCTCCCCAATTCCCGCAGTACGCCAACTTGCAGACGCACTCGATGCGCATCGCCTTCGCATGGGCATGCTGGCGCCACCGAACTTTCCGATCTGCCAAATTGGAAACGAGGGCCCTCTGAATCTCGACAATCTGGGGCGCCGAGTAATTGCTTCAGTGGCAAAATAGCACGGATGGCACGCATTTCGGCGCGGTCTCGCTTCAAATCTTGATGCGTCAGGAGTTGACGATAAAAC
>DASYJM010000380.1:0-6532 GCA_035996445.1 Candidatus Acidiferrum sp.
CTGAAATCTAGTTAATTTCCGATTTAAAACTCCAGCGTAAGGGTGTAGAAGATAGGTTGTTTCTCGTGCGCCTTTGACATAAGGGGGAAGTTTCCTTGAAAAATTGTTCGCACTCTGCTTCCTCGCTGGCCGTGACCTTGCTGGCCTTGTGTTTAACTGTTTTATCTTCGGATAGCCTTTCGCAATCGCAACTGGTGCTGGTTACTACCGGTTCGACTATGCCCGAGTCGTTGTACCTCTTGTGGGCAGACGAGTATCACAAGTCGCACCCACAAACGCAGCTTCGCTATTTACCCGTGGGAACCAGCGAAAGTGCCAAGGGCATTCTTTCAGGATCCGGAGATCTTGGCGGCGGTGATGCGCCGATCTCCGAACAGGAATTGAAAAAGGGGCAGGCCACTTTGCAATTGCCCACCGTGCTAGTGGGAATCGCGATCTTCTATAGCTTGCCAGGCAGTGCAACGACCCTTCGCCTCTCGGGGCCGGTGCTTGCGAATATCTATCTGGGAAAAACAACTTTATGGAGCGACCCGGAGATTGCCAAGCTGAATCCGGGCGGCAAGCTCCCTGATTTGCCGATCAAGGTGCTGCACCGCACGGACGGAAAAGGATCGAACTATATTTTCTCCGATTTTCTTTCACAACTGAGCCCGGAATTCCGGACCAAAGTTGGAGTGAATGTTTCGCCAAAGTGGCCGGTGGGCCAGTCTTTCAGCCGATGTCAGGATTTGCTGGCCAGCGTCGCCGAGACGCCTGGATCCATTGGGTATGCCGAGCTCCGTTGTGGAGAGAAATCCGCTTTACCGACTGCTTTAATACGGAATGCTGCCGGGCAGTTTGTGAAGCCGTCGACCAAGAGCATCACTGACGTTGCCTCGGCGATGGAATCAAAAATAGCGAACGACTTTCGAGTTTCGCTGACGAGCGCAGCAGGCGGCGAAAGTTATCCAATTGCGAGTTTCACTTGGTTTTACGTGCCAGTGCATCCGCAGGAATCGAAGAGGAGCCTTGCGGTCAAGGAGTATTTAAGCTGGGTCTACGGACCCGGGCAAGAAATCGCGCGACAGCAAGGCTACATCACGCTGCCGCCGTTGGTTCTGCAAAAGGTGCGCGCGAAAGTGGCCGCGCTGGCGGGTGGCACACCTTAAGTAACTCGGCGACTCTGGGTAGCCTACGCTTAGCAACCAATCGCCGCTCGGCATCCTCGAGCACCACGAACGGATCGCTGCCACCCAGCTCGAGAATAAGCTTCTTTGCGTTCCGGCCGGCGCACTCGGCGACTTGCGCACCGCTCCCGTCACTGCCGTTGAACGGCCTCTACTAATTACCGGTACTCCCACGATGAGAGTTCTCTTGCCGTGAAATAACGGCCCTAAAGTACAAGACCGCCTTTCGGATGCGGGTTCGAGTCCAGAGCGAAAGGGAATTGTCAACCTGCCACGTAGCTATGCGTTTCGAGCATGTTGAGCGCGATAGTGGGTGCAAAAACCAAAAGAACAGGCCTGGCATAAGGTAGATTAGCGTCAGCCTGCCAGAACTAATCAGGCAGTTGAATTGAATCGTGCTAAATTTGACGTTGCAATTTGACGTGCCCAAAGAAATAGTCAAAAAATACCTCTCAACTGAACTTTGGAATGGGAATGCTCAGTTGCCTATGCTGTATGTAACGATGTTGAAATCCGCTACGATTCGTGTTTTGGCAGTATCCCTTTCTGTCTTTGTAAATGTCATCCCGTTTGAGTCCACAGCATTTGCCATTTCGCTTCCGCAGCCTTGGGAAAGTTCCACTTTGTTAGCATTGCCGGTGGAATTCAACAGTGTCCATACATTGTCCGACGCCACAGGACTTGTTGAATTTTCGCAAACCGCACGACTGACGGTCACTTCATACAACATCCACTCATGTGAGGGTCTCGACCTTCGCGTCAAGTGTGATCGCATTGCTGCAATTCTTGGCGGCACTCACGCCGATGTCATTGGTCTCCAGGAGGTGCGTGCAGGCCAGGCGGAGGAGATTGCACGTGTTCTGGGCTTCCATGTGTTATTTGCAAGGGCTGATCATGTGGGCGGCTACGAATTTGGCAACGCTATTTTAAGCCGGTTTCCCATTCGAAGGTCGGATGTTTATCCACTCGGTGTGCCCCACCACGAGCAACGCGTGTGCCTGCACGCGGAAATTGCTTGGCCGGGCGACGCTAGCGCGATCCACGTTTTTAGTGTTCATCTTGGTCAGAATGAAACGGAAAGGCGGCAACAAGCTGAACGCCTTGCGTCGAACTCCATTGTCGAAAACCCTTCGTTCCACAATGCGCCCCGGGTACTCCTGGGAGACTTCAATGAGAAATCGCGAAATGGCATCGTGAACCAAACACTTGCAAGCTTCCAATGCGCCACCGGAAGATCGTGGACTGCCTTTTTTCCTATCGTGTATCTCGACCGCGTGTACATCAGCAGCGACCTGAAATTTCATGACTTTCACATTTATCGAACCGGTAGGGCATTGATTGCCTCGGACCACGCCCCCATTAGCGCCGTCCTACTAAAGGCCACGGATACACACTGACCTGTGGACAAAGTTGGCTCTCGGGACAGCGGTCACGTTACCGACGGAGTAACGGGTTCCTACGATTTGTTGCTCACGCAGTGATGGATCGTGCAGCCAGAAGCGGAGTTGAACTTCTACAGTAAGGATGATTATTCGCGCCAGATCGGGTCAGGTTTCTCGGATTTGGATGCCGGTGTGCGTCTGCGCTACGAGATCAGCCGCAAATTCGCTCCGTACATGGAGTTTGCGTATAGCGGGAAGTATGGCAACACGGCCCGCTATTCGCGTCAGTTGGGAGAAACAACATGCGACTACCGTTTCGTATTTGGGCTTCGACTCTGGATCTGAAACTCTAGCTCCGTGTTATAGAGTGAAGGTGCGCGATAGTAGTATCCCCAAAATGGGAGACGAGAAAAATAACTTCAAACCCCTAATCGGCCGACGACCACTCGCGGTTGACCACACATCTTGAGTGCTTCGCAAACCGAGCGCGAATTCATCGCAAGGCCATGACATCATGGGCCCCTGTCTAATATGGTTCCCAAGTTGTTGATGAGATCTTGGCTGACGGATTCAGGTTTGGGAAAATCACCGATTGTGAAGCTGAACCCTGCGACTACGGGGATGCTTTTGTTATCGCGCCCGACCATAGCCGCGCTGGACCAGTTTGGGAAGTATCGGGCAAATCGTATTTTTAAGAGATATACCCGGTGGGACCACAGGTGGGGCGTTTGGGGCGTGTCCTTTCCTCATGCTATGGGCACACGAGAGAATGCCCGAAGAAATCTCGAGTCAATACTTCCCGAACTCAAAAAGCGATGGGAAGCCTGGCGCCAAAAATACTCAAAGGAATGACGCCCTGCGTCGGAAAATTTCTTCAAACCTCAGTTACCACGGCCAAGTAGCGCCGTCGTAGCCCACAAATTTTCCGGTCAGCTCCATCGGATTCCCTTCGAGCACCTTGCGCATGCCTCCAATGCTCTGCTCCGGCGTCAACGCGGCGTTCGCGCCCCCCATGTCCGTCTGCACCCATCCAGGACTGAAAATCACCACGCTGATTCCCCGCGGCTCCACTTCTTTCGCGAGGATCGACATCGTCATGTTTAACGCCGCTTTGCTTGTCCTGTATTGATAGGCAATCCCAAACCCGATCGTGGATCCCAACGCTTGCACCGAGCCCATCCCCGTGCTGATCGCAACGATCTGTTTCCGACTGCTTGCCGCGACGTTTTCGATCAGTGCCTCTGCCACCCGGATCGCTCCCAGCACGTTTGTTTCGAAGGACTCGCGCCATCCAGTGAAATTGAGTTCGCCAAGTTTAATTCCGTTTCGTGTATAAATGGCCGAGTTCAACACGAGCAAATCTATCGGCTTGCCGCCCAGAGTTTCTGCTAACCGTTTAACTGATTCATCGCTCGTCACATCCAGGCCACGTAAGGACACATTTCTATTTTTTGCTAACTGTTGCAATTCCTCGCTACCTTTCGGATTGCGTGCTGTCGCAATCACGTCCCATTCGTCCGCTGCATATTGATGCGCAAATTCCAACCCTAGTCCGCGATTTGTTCCAGTAATCAAAACACTCGGCATGATTAGTCTCTCCTCAGTACGCCCAATTTCTGGCAGGCGGAACTTCCTGCGGGTATCTGTTCTGACGCGCAATTCATTTGATGCTCTATGCCTTTTTTCGTCACTTTCAAAACCTTGTGCAGAACGTGTGAACATCGCGAGGCAAACTGCCATCACGTCTCCCTCTGCGGTAATCCGCGGGTGGCACTTAAGCCTCAGTAGTTAGTCCCGGGCACGTGTCCGGTAACGCGATTTACCAGGATTCAATGCACCGGAGCAACAACTATGCTAGCCTTTTCGCCCTTCACTGTCTGACGCGACCGAACTACGGAAGTCGTGGCTCGAAGATCGATCTAACGGCCGACCCGAGCGGCTAGTTACAAAGCGTGATCCGCGATCGAAAGGTGAAAGCCCAACGGGTAACCCACACAACGAAGGAGGCAGTCGTGAGCACCAAGGCAGTCCGTACTAATGATCCGGCCAGCGACGCGGGCGTCGCGAGAGTTAACATGAAGTTCGAGGTGGTCGTCCTCCCTGTCTCGGATGTCGACCGCGCGAAGCAGTTCTACGGGAGGCTCGGGTGGCGGCTCGACGCAGACTACGACAGTAGGAAAGACTTCCGCGTGATCCAGTTCACGCCGCCGGGCTCGGGTTGCTCGATCATCTTCGGCAAGAACGTCACCCCCGCGGCACCCGGCTCCGCCCAGGGCCTCTACCTGATCGTCTCCGACATCCAGGCCGCCCGCAAAGAGCTGCTCGATCGCGGCGTCGAGATCAGCGAAGTGTTCCACGATGCCACCGGTGCGTACGCCGGCACGGACGAGCCCTACCTGTTTGGACGCGTCCGCGTCGGCGGTCCCGATGCCGAGCATCGCAGTTACCGGTCGTTCGCTTCGTTCCGTGATCCGGACGGCAACGGCTGGCTGTTTCAGGAAATCACGACGCGGCTGCCCGGTCGCATAGACCCCGCAAGCACGACCTTCGCGTCGGCGAACGATCTCGCGAGCGCGCTTCGCCGTGCGGCGGCCGCGCATGGCCAGCACGAGAACCGCATCGGCGCGGCGGATCCGAATTGGCCGGACTGGTATGCCGAGTACATGGCGCGCGAGCAGGCCGGCGAAGAGTTGCCTCAATGAACGACTACTTAAAGCAGAAAAAACCCGCCGTAACACCGGCCGAGTGAAATTGGACTTAAACCGCATGTCTTACTAATACCGTCTCAAAACCCAAAGGATCTGACTGTCTCCGTTGAAGTCTGAATTTCAGGAGAATATTATTGGCTTTATCCTCGACATGGAAATCTGAAACAGAAAGGTGGACCGTCGATGGAATCAATTGCACAATATAGACGCGACGAAACGTGGGCCCCGACCGAAAAGAAGTTGGCGAGGATCGCTTTTGACAAGGCATTCGAGAGGCAGTGCACGGCGATCACTCAAGAAGCGAGACGAATGCTGGAGACTACGACAGCGCCATCTGAGATCTTTCGAGTTCAAGAATATCTTACGGAGCAAAGAAGGATTGTAGATGGACTTTATGATTACCGATATTCACGGCTCCTGGAGGTTTTTGGCAGACTGCTCTCAGATGGATGGTTAAGGGAGGGCGACCTTAACGGTCTCCGACCAGAGAAGATTGCCAAGATTAAACATCAAGCAAGTTTTTTTGCTGAGGGTAATCTTTAGTCCGGCTCAGGCATTTTTTCTTCAGCTGAACACAGGTTCAATTCCTATCTTGTCGTTGACCGCCTCTCGCAATCGCTGTTTACAACCGAGATATTTTTCCGTGGTTTGCACTGAGACGTGACCCCAAACAGAGACTGAACTTGTTCCAGCTGGCCTCCGGCGCTGTGGCAGAGGCGGGCACATGATCTTCGAAGGTCATGCGGCGCCAGTTTTAGGATTCCAACCTGACCTGCATACTGCTTGACGATCTGCCATACCACCTTTTCGGTCCCGTGGACGACGTTCGACGCTGCGAGCCGATCGTCAACGGTTCGCTTAACCCACGAGGGCACGGGTATAGTTCGAACGTGACCACCTTTCGTCGGCTGGGGACGTTATACCCATTCTTCGCCTTGAGAAACCTAAGTATTTGCTCGGAGAAGCAATCGATTTTGGGTTGGTGTCAAACCAAAGAATTTATCACTTTTTGAATGACGCGACGGCCCTCCCGTGGATTGTCTTTTTCATGATGACTAAACGTCAGTGACCGGTCGGAAATAATCCCACTGCCCGATTAACGCTAATCAGATGGACTTATCTTCCAAAGACTCTCCAGCTGCGATCGACTTCCACAAGGCGGCCTTCAGCGCGCAGTTCCTTTGGCACCGAGGGAGCGGCGCGTTTGCCAAGCACAATAGTTTATAATCTTGTGCACGACCCCTATGACTGCACAACAGGATACTCGCGCCTCTGC